>JAADDR010000138.1 GCA_013153865.1 Chlorobiota bacterium
GGCATTCGCTTATGAATTTTCTTTCTGAAAACGGAACGGCATCACCGCTTTTGCCCGACAATATAATGCTGTCGGGTTTATAAATTTCGTAAAAATATACGGTGTCTATATTCGGATTATTGATTTCGAGAATTAAATTTTTGTTTGATTTTGACCTGTTGCGTATATTGATAACAAGCCAATAGTATTTATCGGCAAATCCGGGAAAATAATTATCGGCGGAGAGGTGTTCAAATTCGTTATTTTTAATTTTTTTTAAAGCGGTCTTTGCATCGTAAAAATTATCGCTTCGGTATATTTCGATAAAATTTTTTATACCGGATATTCCAAAATTATTGCCTGCGGTATTATTTTTATGTGTTTGTGATTTTGCGTAAAACACGATAAAAAACATAAAAATAATCGGTACAGGCTTATAAAATATTATTTTCATAAGTGTATTTTATAAGCTCGGCAATATTTCCGACATTTAATTTATTCATCAGGTTTTTTCTGTGGGTTCTTACGGTATATGGGCTTATGTGTAATTCTTTTGCCGTTTCGTTTGCTGTTTTTCCGTCAATAATATATTGCAAAATTTCTTTTTCTCTTTGTGTTATAAATAAGTTTTTAACGAAATTATCGGCTTTCGGGGTATATTTTTTAATCTTATAACTGATTTCTTCACTTGTATAAAATTTGTTGTTGTGTGTGTTAAAAATAACTTCGCGAAGTTCTTCAATGGTCGCATCTTTTGACAGATAGGCGTCAGCTCCGAAGTTTTCGGCTTTTTCGGTTAGTTTTATGTCGTTATACGATGTCAGAATTGCAATAATTAAATCCGGATATTTTTTTCTTATTTCTTTCAGTATATCAAATCCGTTTTTGCCCGGCATGTTGAGATCGAGTAAAACAATATCGGGCAGTTCTTCTGCAAGTTTTTCAGGTACTTTATTTCCGTTATCAACAATTGTAACGCTTATTTTGCCGTCTTTTTCCAGAAGTTGTTTTAAACCTGTTGCAAAAAGATTTTGGTCGTCGGCGATTAATACTTTTTTAGTGTTCATATTAATTGCGGAAGTGTTTTTATACAGTGTTTTTCGGAAAATAACGTTTTGTTAATCGTTAAAATAATTTACGTATTTTTTGTTTAAGAATTTGTTATTTTTCTTATTCACTGATTTTAAAAACAAGAGTTTTTACAGTTTTCTTTTTTCAAAGATAAAAAAACTGCCGAATTATTACAAAATAATTTTACGCGGTAACGAAATTGTCAAATATTATGTAATTTATGCTTCAAAATATGTAAAAACACTTTAAAAATACCACAAATGTGGTATTTGATTCAATTTTTTTAAGATGTAAATTTGCATAAAAAACTACCGAATATTTAAAAAAATGAAAAAACAGGTTTTCATTGTTGCAATTGTTTTGTTCTTTACGGCGAGTAATATCCTGTCGCAAACAAATGTAAACGTGGGAGTAGCGGTGAGTAGAAATTATACCGGTTGCGGAACTGCAACGGACCTCGGATATTATTACGTGCATTCGGAAGTAAAGAAAAGATATGATTTATACCGGGAGGTTAAACGTGAAGCGGCAAACAGATACGGCGGCTCCGTAACAGAAGCGGAGCTTAATTATAACGGCGAAAATTATCTTATAATAATAGGTTGCAGTGCAATAACTTCCGGCGGATGCAGAAAGTATAATTACGGTGTCGGTTTCGGCTTTTGTTACAGCGAAGCTCTTGAAAATGCCAAAAAAAATTTAAAAGAATCCGGACAATACACGGAATCTTCGCTTCCGTATGAGATAATTGTATCGGAAGAATTTTAGGTTGACAATAAGCCCGAAAGATTCATAAATTAGAAGATAAAAGCAAAAAGTTCAGCCGGCATTTTTGCTTACTTTTTGTATCCCGGGTTTGGATTACGGTGTTCCATGTAAATTATGCCGTAATATTTTTAACTTCTAATTATTTGTGAATAATCGGGGTTAGATTTACCCGATAATTTTCGACTTGCCGGATAAATTTTTTAAATTATAATTATCCTTTATAAAAAGGCAGTTTTACGATTTCGGCTTTCAGAAGTTTGTTTCTTACTTTTATGTAAATTTCGTTTCCGAATTTCCAGTATCCTTTGTTTACGTAGCCCATTCCGATACCTTTTTTAAGCATGGGCGACATTGTTCCGGAGGTAACTTCACCGATAACATTGCCTTCGGCATCGGTAATTTCGTAACCGCGGCGGGGTATTCCTCTGTCTTTCAAGATAAAACCTCTTAATCTTCGACTTACGCCTTCTTCTTTTTGCTTTAAAAGATAGTCTTTATTGATGAAGTTGTTTTTATCGTTGAATTTGGTAATCCATCCGAGACCTGCTTCAATCGGGGATGTTGTATCGTTAATATCGTTTCCGTAAAGGCAGTAGCCCATTTCCAATCGCAGGGTATCGCGAGCGGCAAGTCCGGCGGGTTTTATGTTGAACTCTTTTCCTGCCTCGAAAACGGCATCCCATATTTTTACGGCATCATCGTTATACATGTATAATTCGAAACCTCCCGAACCGGTGTAGCCGGTAGCCGAAATAATAACTTCGTTTACGTCTGCGAATTTACCGGTTCTGAAAGTGTAAAATCCTATTTCCGAAAGGTTAATATCGGTTAGTTTTTGTAAAACTTTTATTGCATTCGGACCTTGAACGGCAAGTTGCGAAATATTGTCGGATGCGTTCTCTAATTCCGCACCTTCGGTATTTTGAGAAACAAGCCAATTCCAATCTTTTTCGGTGTTTGCCGCATTAACAACCAGCATATATTTGCCGGGTTCGTAAAAATATACGATTAAATCGTCGACAATACCGCCTTTATCGTTAGGGAAACAAGAATATTGGGCATCGCCCGGTTTTAAAACGGATATGTCGTTTGATGTTACTTTTTGAACAAAATCGTATGCTTTGTCGCCTTTAACCCAAATTTCGCCCATGTGAGAAACGTCAAATACACCGACATTTTTTCTGACGTTTATATGTTCGTCGTTAACACCGGTATATTCTACCGGCATGTTAAAACCGGCAAATTCCGTCATTTTTGCTCCGAGTTCGATATGTTTTTGTGTGAATTGAGTTGTTTTCATTACCGTTTATTTGTTTAAAAAAAGAGACAGTCTGCCGGACTGCCTCTCAATTAATTTTAAATCCGGTCGGCAGATTTTTATTTTAAAATAATTTTCCTATTAAATCAACTACTCTTGAAGAATATCCCCATTCGTTATCATACCATGAAAGGACTTTAACCATATTTCCTATAACCATAACCGATTGAGAATCGTAAATTGACGAGTGCGAATTATGTATAATATCAACGGAAACAACAGGGTCTTCGCAATATTGCAATATTCCTTTCATTTCGCCTTCGGCGGCTTTTTTCATTGCGGCATTAACTTCTTCCGCGGTAACTTCTCTTTCCAAAACGGCAACCAAATCTACTATCGATCCGGTAGGGGTGGGAACGCGAGTAGCCATTCCGTTAAGTTTTCCGTTAAGTTCGGGTATTACTTTACCTACGGCAACGGCTGCACCGGTTGTCGTGGGTATCATCGAAACTGCTGCCGAACGGGCGCGTCTTAAATCTTTATGCGGTCCGTCAAGAATAACTTGGTCGTTTGTGTATGAGTGTATGGTATTCATAAGTCCGCTTACGATACCGAAGTTGTCGTGTAAAACTTTTGCTATCGGCGCAAGGCAGTTTGTTGTGCAGGATGCGTTTGAAACACATGTATCGGTATCTCGCAAATGGTCTTCGTTTACGCCGAGAACAATCATATTGTCTATTTCGTCTTTTGCCGGAACCGTTAGTATTACTTTTTTGGCGCCGTTTTTCAGGTGGTCGCCGTAACCGCCTCTTTCGCCTTCGCGAGTTCTGAAAACACCGGTTGATTCAATTACGATATCCGGAGTTTCTTTCCACGGAATATTAGCCGGATTGCGTTCTTCGTAAACATAAGTTTTGTGTCCGTTTACGATTAAACCTTCGTTGTCGTATTCTACGGTTCCGTTAAATTTTCCTTGCGTAGAGTCGTATTTAAGTAAGTGAGCTAAAACCTTATTACTTGTTAAATCGTTAATACCCACTATTTCATAGTCTGTTTTTTCGAGAATAATTTTAAAAACGTTTCTTCCGATACGTCCGAAACCGTTAATCGCTACTTTTATTTTTGCCATTTTATTTATTTTTAAGTTAATTTGTAATCATTCTTAATTATTCCGCAAATGTAAAACATAAATTCAAATACTTCAAGAATTTTAACGTTTAACCGGTATGTTATTTGAAATATTTTTAAAAAAACGATAATGTTATTTTTATGAAAAGGATATTTATTGCTTCGGTATTCGTGTTTTTCGGTATTTTAACCGTTGCTCAAAGTGTACGCGATTCGGTAAAATGGATATCTCTTGAAGATGCCGGAAATTTATTCCTGAAAAAGCAAAAACCGATATTAATATTTTTTTATAAAAATAATTGCGATTCTTGTTTATTGCAACAAACAACTACATTTTCCAATCCGGAAGTCGCTAATTACATAAACGTATTATTTTATCCGGTAAAAATAAATGCCGAAACGAAAGACAGTTTGAAATTTTTTGACGGGACTTATTATAAAAACAGCGGTAAATACGGCAAGATACATGATTTGGTTTATAAACTTGCCGGCACGAAAGATTCTTTTCCCGCAATGACGGTTTTCGGGAGGCGTGCCGACGGCAGAACTTTTTACGGATATAAAAATCGCGACGAAATTTTTCGTATTTTAATTTATTATGCCGAAGATATTGATGTTTCGACTTCTTTTGAAGACTGGTATAAATATCATAGAAAAGGTTATCCGCCCGGACAGAAGCAAATTATTACAAGGTTAAGAGTAAGGTGGAAAACTTTGGACGAAGCTCTTGAATTAAACAAAAAAGAACCGAGAAAAATTTTATTGAACTTTTATAATTACAATAAAATAAGTTGTTCGTTATTAAGAACGCAAACTTTTAATCAAAAACAAATTGCCGAATATTTGAACGAAAATTTTTATCCCGTAAATATTGATGTTTTTTCGCAGGATACTTTGCGGATAATGGGGCAAACTTATATTAACGAAAATAAATCTTATAAATATCATCAACTTCCGATAGCCGCTCTCGACGGGAAAATGGTTTTTCCGGCATTTATTATTTTGGACGAAAACGAAAAAGTGTTGATAAAAGTCCGGGAATATATGACTCCCGAAAAGTTTGAACCTTTAATGAAATATTACGGTGGAGATTATTACAAAAAAGAATCTTTCGAAGATTTTTTAAAGAAGTTTAAATCCGGTATAAGAGATTAATGTTTTTTGCTGAATTTTACGGTTGCCCATCCGTTTTTTTCTTTTACGGATTCGAATTTTAATCCGTTTTTTTCTCCTGCATTTTTAATGTCTTTATATTCGTTAAAATAAAAACCGCTTGTAAGCAAAATACCGTTATTGTTCAGTTTTTCGGCAAGTTTCGGAATGTCTTTCAAAACAATGTTTTTCCAGATATTTTCGTAAATTATGTCAAAAGTTTCATTTTTTATCGAAGACAAATCACCTGTTATAACTTCAATATCCGGAGTATTGTTAATTATGATGTTTTCTTCGGTATTTAAAACGGCTTTCGGGTCGTTATCCGCGGCAAGCGTGCGTGCCGATAATTTTTTCTTACTTAAAATTGCAAGTATTCCGGTGCCGCATCCCATGTCTAAAACACTTTTATCTTTAATATCCAGATTTAATATTTCTTCTATAAGCAAATAAGTTGTTGCATGATTACCTGTTCCGAATGCTGTTTTGGGGTCAATAATTATTTCCAAATCGGTATCTGCCGGTGTTTTATGAAAAGATGCCCTTACAGTTAGTTTATTTTCGAAAATAATCGGAGCAAAATAATTGTTGGTCCATGTTTCGTTCCAATTTTCGTCTTTTATTGTTTTTATGTCGATATGCAGTTTAAAATAATTAAATTTTTTTTCAAAATCTTTAATATTGTTTTTATTGAACTTTGCTTCCGGAATATATGCGTTTATACCTGTTTCTGTTTCCATAAAACCTTCAAATCCGAGTGTAGTAAGATGTGCAATTACTATTTCCGAATTTTCTTCCGTTTTAGGATTTATTGTGCAGGATATTTCTATATAATCAAGATTGTCTTTCATCCGGTTTTATTTCGTTTGTTTGTTTTGCCCAAGCTTTATATTCGTCTAAATCTTTTTTTACCATTTTATAACATACCGATAGAATTAATCCGTCGTCTATAAAACCTACTAAAGGTATAAAATCCGGAAATATATCTGCCGGATTCAAAAAATACAGCAAAGAGAATGTTATTGCGGCAACAGACCAATAAGGAATATTTTTATAATTTCCGTTAAAATAATCTTTTATCAAAGAAACAAGCAATTTTATATCTTCGTAAAGCGATTTTAAAGTTTTGTTGTTTTTTAATTTATCAAAAATGGTATTTTCTTTTTCAACAACTGTTTTTAAATCAAGTTCGCTGATTTTTTTTGTTCCTTTTCGGATTATCTTTTTTGCTTGTTTTTTTGAGAACTCGCCCATTTAGTCTGTTTTTATATTAAAATTCTCTGAATCCTATAATTTTACGAACGTCTTTTATGGTTTTCGATGCACTTTCTCGTGCTTTCTCGGCACCTTGACGGGCAACTTTTCTTAGGTATTCGCTGTCGTCTTTAATTTCTAAAATACGTTGTCTTAACGGACTTACGAATTTTATAATGTCTTCGGCAAGTTGTTTTTTCATGTCGCCGTAACGTATTTCGCAAGTTGCATATTTTTCTTTAAAGAAATTCACCGTGTCGGGCGATGAAACCAAGCTCATAAGAGTAAAAAGATTTTGCACCGGTTCGCTCACGGGCGAATTTGGTTCGGTCGGTCCGCTGTCGGTTACGGCACGCATTACTTTTTTTCTGATTGTTTTGTCGTCGTCGATAAGATAAATACCGTTTCCGGCTGTTTTTCCCATTTTTCCGCTGCCGTCCAATCCGGGAACTTTTACTAAATCTTTACCGAAATTGTAAGGTTTGGGTTCCGGAAAATAATCGACTTTATACATGTGGTTAAATCTTTTTGCGAATTTACGAGCCATCTCAAGATTTTGTTCCTGATCTTTTCCTACCGGAACTTTATGCGATTTATGAATAAGAATATCGGCAGCCATAAGCACCGGATAGGTAAGCAAACCGGCATTAACGTTATCGGGCTGAGTTCTTACTTTATCTTTAAAAGAAGTTGTCCGTTCCAGTTCGCCCACATAAGCGTTCATATTTAAAAGAAGATATAATTCCGGAATTTCCGGCACGTCGCTTTGCACGTATATTGCCGATTTATCGGGGTCTAATCCGGCGGCGAGATATTCCGCCAAAACGGATTTTACGCTGTTATGTAAATTTTCGGGTGTCGGGTATGTAGTTAACGAATGATAATCGGCAATAAAAAAATAACAATTATTTTCATCTTGCATTTTTACGAAATTCTTAACAGCTCCGAAATAATTTCCGAGATGAAGATTTCCGGTGGAACGAATACCGCTTAATACTGTTTCCATAAAAATTTTATATTTTTGTTTAATAGAACTGCAAAATTAGTAAATTTAAAATAAGACGAAAGTTTAAAATCAGAGCATAATTTTAAAATTTTTGCTATTATAAAAAACATTGATTTTATAACAGACCGGCAAACAATGAAAAACGAAATAGTAATTTACCAACCCGACGAAATATCCGTTCGTATTGATGTAAGAATTGAAGACGAAACCGTTTGGCTTAATCGGCATCAGATAGCATTATTATTCGGAAGAGATGTTAAAACCATAGGAAAGCATATTAATAATGTGTTTTCGGAGGGTGAATTGATAAAAGAAATGGTTGTCGCAAAATTTGCGACAACCACTCAACACGGGGCTATTAAAGGGAAGTACCAAACAAAACTTGTCGAATATTACAATCTTGACGTAATAATTTCGGTAGGTTATCGTGTAAAATCAAAACAAGGCACACAATTTCGTATTTGGGCAAATAAAATTTTAAAAGATTATTTATTAAAAGGTTATGCCGTAAACAACAGGATAAACCGTATAGAAGACAAAGTAGAGCGTTTGGCGGAAAAAGTAAACGAAATAGATTTACAACTGAAAACCGACTTACCGCCCAATCAAGGGGTATTTTTTGACGGGCAAATATTCGATGCTTACGCTTTTGTAAACGATTTATTGCGAAGTGCCGAAAAAAACGTAATTTTAATCGATAATTATATTGACGACACGGTTCTTACACTGTTCGGGAAATATCCCGATTTGAATTTTAAGATTATTACCCGTAAAATTTCAAAACAATTACAACTTGATATAAATAAATATAATGAACAATACGGAAATCTGGAAACGGAAATATCAAAAAAATTTCACGACCGTTTTTTAATAATCGACAAACAAACTTACCACATAGGAGCAAGTTTGAAAGATTTGGGCAAAAAGATTTTTGCTTTCGGTAAGTTGGATTTAAACATATTAGAAAGATATTAAAATGACGGTTTTTAATTCTTAAAAAAAACTTAAAAACTTTTAAAGATAAACTTTCACGTTTCATTTTCAACTTTTACCTTTGGACTTTCTACTTTTAACTGAAAAAAATGAAATACAAAAGAATATTACTGAAACTCAGCGGGCAATCGCTTGCCGGAGAAAAAGGAACGGGTATCGATACCGGTGTTTTAAATTCTTACGTCAAACAAATTAAAGAAGTTGCGCAACAAGGGGTCGAAATCGGTATTGTTATCGGCGGCGGAAATATTTTCAGAGGTTTGAGCGGCACGGAACTCGGTTTCGACCGCGTAAAAGGCGATTATATGGGTATGCTTGCCACCATTATTAACGGTTTGGCTCTTACTTCTGCATTTGAGGCAATCGGGCAACCGGCAAAACTTTTTACGGCATTTGATACCGGACCGGCAGGAGAGAGATATTCAAAACCGAAAGTTACGGAAGCATTAAAACAGGGATATGTTACTTTGCTTACCGGAGGAACCGGGAATCCGTATTTTTCGACCGATTCGGGTGCCGCATTACGGGCTTTGGAAATCGAAGCCGATATTTTGCTTAAAGGAACGCGTGTTGACGGTGTTTATACCGCCGACCCCGAAAAAGACCCGACAGCAACTAAATTTAAAGAAATATCTTTTGACGAAGTTATCGAAAAAAATCTGAAGATAATGGACTTAACGGCATTTACCATGTGCCGGCAAAATAATATGCCCGTATATGTTTTTGATATGGATACCGAAGGTAATCTGAAAAAAGTTATTAACGGCGAAGATACGGGAACTTTAATAAAATAAAAAATTCAAGGTTTCACTTTCGGTTGTTATTTCTTTCGGTGAAACCTTGACAAATTAATTAATTTAAATTTTGTAATAACGCTTATATTTTATCCATTGCTTGTTTTAAATCTTCAATAATATCTTCTGCATTTTCTATTCCTACGGAAAACCGCACTAATCCGTCCGTTATTCCTGCTTTTTCTCTTGCTTCTTTGCTCATTCCGGCATGTGTCATGGAAGCGGGATGTTGTATTAAGGTTTCTACACCGCCCAAAGATACGGCAAGAGCTGCTAAATGCACGTTATCCATAACGGTTATTCCTGCTTCTATACCGCCTTTAAGCCCGAAACTTATCATAGAGCTGAAACCTTTCATTTGTTTTTTTGCAAGTTCGTGTTGAGGATGAGATTTTAATCCGGGGTATAAAACCCAATCTACTTTAGGATGATTTTCAAGAAATTCGGCGACTTTCATTGCGTTTTCTTCGGCTTTTTCCATTCTTATGCTTAGAGTTTTAAGTCCTCTGTGTGTTAAAAATGCCTGATGAGGATCCATGTTTCCGCCGAGATATACCATAGATGCTTTTATTTTTTTAAATAACTCTTCTTCTTTTGTAACAATTACGCCTCCTACAACATCGGCATGCCCGTTAATGTATTTGGTTATGGAGTGTAATACCGCATCGGCGCCCAAAACTAACGGGTTTTGCAAATAAGGACTTGAGAAAGTGTTATCAACGACAACTGTAACTCCATGTTTATGAGCAATTTCAGATGCTTTTTCTATGTCCGTAATCTGCATTGTGGGGTTTGTCGGAGTTTCTATATACAAAACCGTAGTATTTTCTTTTATTGCATTTTTAATTTGTTCTAAATCGGAAGTATCTATAAACGTCATTTCAACTCCGAATCTTGAAAAATCTCTTTCGAGAATACCTCTTGAAGGTCCGTAAACCGAAGCCGAGCAAACAATATGTTTTCCTTGTCCCAGCAAAGCCATATATACCGACGATACGGCAGACATGCCCGAACTTGTGGCTATACCTCCGAAACCGTGTTCTAATTCGGCCATTGCGTCTTCGAATGCTTTTACCGTAGGATTACCTATGCGGGTATATATGTATCCGTCGGATTTTCCGGCAAAGCAGTCTGCTCCGTGCCGTGCATTTTTGAATGCAAAAGTTGATGTTTGATAAATCGGTGTTACAACACTGCCGAAATGCTCTTCGTAAGCACCGGCATGAACCAGTTTGGTATTAAAACCTTTATTTTTTGTATCCATTTAATTTATGATTAGTAAGTTAATTTTGTAAAATATGTTTTATTTTATCCGTAAATATTTTTTGTCGGTATTGAAGCAATAAAATTTTTTAAATAAAAAGGTTCGAAATATGCAATATCTTCAAATTTTTTTTCCTTAAAAGCTTGCTCGGAAAACGGAATCATAAAATCTGAAGAAGGATGCATATCATCAATAAAAACGGCATTTTTATGTTTAATTATTTGCCTGCATTTATCGGCACCGTCACCGAAAAAATAAATTGTATTTTTTTCGAGTTCTTTCGAGAAAGATGTTTCGTCAATAATTTTTGCTTCCGTTTTGTTTACCGGAATAAGATTTTTATCGAACAACTGCGTATATACTTCCATTCTTCTTGCATCAATCAGGGGTGCAAACAAATAATTACCCGCGGCATTTATTTTTTGCCCGGCTCCGAAGCTCATATTAAGCAAAGTATTTACGGCAATAAGCGGAATACCGGCACCGTAAGCCATACCTTTTGCCGCCGATACGCCGATACGTAATCCGGTATAAGATCCCGGACCTTTACTTACGGCTACGGCATCAAGTTCTTTTGCTTTTAAGTTTTCTTCTTTTAAAATATCTTCGATAAATACGGTAAGAATTTTTGAATGAGCATTTTTTTCATGCGTTTCTCTGCCGTTAATTTTTTTGCCGTTTTTCGACAGGCATACCGAACAAACGGATGTAGAACTTTCTATGTTTAAAATAAGAGCCATATTATATGAACAAAAGTTCACAAAAGTAAAAAGAATTCCGCAAAAAAATAACAGAACGTTAAAAAAGAAGAAGTATGTATTTTTACCCGATAAAAAATCATTGATTAAGTTGTTAAGTCGGGGGTTAACTGTGTCGGGTTACGGTCTGCCAAGTACTAATTTGCATCGCTTTAATTTTAAACGGCAAATTTGCGGCTGTTTGTAAGCAATTATTTTTTTCGTTTCATTATTTGCGATGCAAAATTCAGAAGTTCTTGTTTTTTATCCGGTGTAACCGATACTTTGTTCATACTTTTTATTGCAATATCATGATATTCCGATATTTTGTTTTCCGCTTCTTTTTTTATGTTTAACATTTCGTATATTTTTGTTACGGCATTTATTTTTTCCGTTTCCGGAATATTGCTGTTGTTTATTAAGTATTGCAGCTTATTTTTTGTTTCCTTGTCTGCAATTTCAAGAGCTTTTGTAAGTAAAAAAGTTTTTTTGCCCGTTAAAATATCTTTTCCTCTTTGTTTTCCGAAAGCAGAAGTATCTGCATATACGTCAAGCAAATCATCCTGTATTTGAAAAGCTGCTCCGAGATTAAGACCGAAATCATATAACAAACCGGCATCTTTTTCGGTTGCTCCGCCGCAAATTGCTCCCGCTTTAAGTGATGCGGCAATTAATACCGAAGTTTTTAATTTTATCATTTTTAAATATTCCGATTCCGATACTTGCTGTCTGTTTTCGAAGTCCATATCGTATTGCTGACCTTCGCAAACGCCTAAAGCTGTTTCGTTAAATAATTTTAATACCGGTTTTAGAAGGTTTTGCGGAAGTTCGGCAAGCAGTTCGTAAGCTTTAATCATCATTGTATCTCCGGATAATATGGCAATGTTATTATTCCATTTTTTATGCACGGTTTCTTTGTTTCTGCGAATGGGAGAATCATCCATAATATCGTCGTGCAGCAAAGTAAAGTTATGAAATACTTCTACGGCAAGTGCCGCCGGAACAGCCGGTTCAATATTTTCGGAAAAAAGGTTACATGCGGCAAGACATAAAACCGGACGAATGCGTTTGCCTCCGGATGCTAAAGTATAACTTACGGGAGCATATAAATTTTGAGGTTCTTTTTCGATATTAAGGTTGTTAATTTTTTCGGAAATAACGGTTTGAAGTTGCGAAAGACTTAACATGTGTTTTTATAAATAAATGATTAAACAGACGGATAATTGATTTTAGAATAAGATTTATTACTTTTGATTTTTATATTTTAAATCCGATTTTGCAAAAATAGTAAATAATGACCGAAATAACGCTTAATACTTTATCCGAAATTATAAACGGCAAACTTAAAGGGAATAAAAATATTCTTATTTCGGAAATTATTATTGACAGCAGGACTCCGGCTTTATCTTCGAAACAGCTGTTTTTTGCCTTAAAAGGACAAAACCGTGACGGGCATAAATTTATTCCGGATTTATACGACAGAGGCGTAAGAGGTTTTGTCGTTTCCGACAAAAATATCGATTTTTCGGATTTCGAGGAAGCCGGTTTTGTTTTTGTTGATGATACTTTGGAAGCATTACATAAATCGGCGGCATTTATACGTTCCGGTTTTAAAAATCATTTAACGGCAATTGTCGGCAGTAACGGAAAAACTATTGTTAAAGAGTGGTTGTTTCAACTTTTAAAAGATGATTATAAAATAATAAGAAGTCCTAAAAGTTATAATTCTCAAACCGGAATACCTTTATCTTTATCTTTGCTTGACAATAAATATGATTTTGCTTTTACGGAAGCCGGAATATCCCGTAAGGGAGAAATGGAAAAAGCCGAGAGAATGATTAAACCGGATACGGTAATTTTTGTATCTCTCGGAGAAGCGCATCAGGAAAATTTTCTCGATAAAGAAGAAAAAGCCGAAGAAAAACTGAAAATAGCAAAAGATGCCGAACAAATTATAATGTCTTTTGATTATACGGATTTGGAAAAAGCATTTAAAAAGAATCCTGAATTATCGAAAAAAAAGATATTCAGGTGGTCGGTTAAAGACAAAACGGCGGATTTATATTTGCAATATGCCGAAAAAAAACAAAAACATACAAAAATAAGAGCTGTTTATCAAAATAAAAATATTGATTTTAAATTACCGTTTACCGACGAAGCATCGATAAAAAACAGTTTGTCTTGTTTGTCGTTTTTACTTGTCGGGAATTTGTTTTCGAAGAAACATATAAGCCGTTTTGAAACACTCGAACCCGTTGAAATGAGAATAGAACAAAAACAGGGTATTAATAATTGTTTGTTGATAAACGATACGTATAATTCTGACATAATATCTTTAAAGATAGCTCTTGACACTCTTAATTATCAATCCGCAGAAAAAAAAAAGACGCTTATATTATCGGATATTTTTCAGAGCGGGACAAGCGACGAGGAACTTTACGGACAAGTTGCGGAATATGTTAAAAAAGCCGGTATTACCAAATTTACGGGTATAGGAAAATCATTACAAAAACATAAAAAGTTGTTTTCGGAAATAAAAGAATCTTATTTTTTCGAGACAACTGACGAGTTTCTTAATTCGGATTTAAAATATCGGTTTAAAAACGAAAATATACTGATAAAAGGGTCCAGAACATTCGAGTTCGAACGTATTTCCGATTTTTTGCAATTAAAAAAGCATCGCACGGTTTTGGAGATTAATACCGAAGCGCTTATTCATAATTTTAATTACTATAAATCTCTTTTAAAAAAAGGGACAAAAGTAACGGTTATGGTAAAAGCGTTGTCTTACGGCAGCGGCACTTACGAAATTGCTAAATTACTGCAATATCATAATGTCGATTATCTCGGAGTTGCTTTTACCGATGAGGGCGTAAAGTTGCGAAAATCGGGCATTGATACCGGAATAATTGTTATGAACCCCGACGAATACGGTTTTTCGGATATTATAGATTATCGTTTGGAGCCGGAAATATACGGTTTCGGCATCTTGGACGCTTTTGCCCGAAAGGCCGAAAAATCGTCAAGAAATCCGGTGCCTGTTCATTTAAAGATAGATACCGGCATGAAACGTTTGGGTTTTTGCGATTATGAAATTGACGAATTGATTTTGAGTTTAAAACAATATCCGCAAATATACGTTAAAACCGTTTTTTCGCATCTTGCGGCATCGGACGAACCCGATAAAGATAATTTTACGAGAAAACAGATTGCAAAATTTACCGATATTGCCGATAAAATAATTTCGTCCTTGCCTTATCATGTTGACAGGCATATTTTAAACTCTTCGGGAATAGAGCGTTTTCCGGAAGCTGCATTCGAGATGGTTCGTCTCGGTATAGGTTTATACGGTTTCGGCTCGCATTCTGAGGGTAAATTAATGAATGTAAGCAGTTTAAAAACACATATTTTACAAATTAAGAAAGTTAAAAAAGGCGAAACCGTAGGATACGGCAGAGCTTACAAGGCAGAAAAAGATATGCGTATTGCCGTATTGCCGGCAGGTTATGCCGACGGGTTCAGTCGCGCGTTAAGCAACGGTGTCGGCGAAGTGCTGATAAGCGGACAAAAATGCCCGATTGTCGGAAACGTATGTATGGATATGTGTATGGCGGATATTACAAATGTTACTGCCGAAGAAGGAGATGAGGTTATTATTTTCGGCGATGATTATCCGGCAAGTAAAATTGCCGAAAAATTAAATACTATTCCTTACGAAATTATTACCGGAATTCCCGAAAGGGTTAAAAGAGTTTATATAGGATAATTTTACGGCTAAAAAGCAATATCCCGAAAAAAAGTTTAAGGTTGCCTCAAAAGCAGGTTTCGATATAATCGTTTTGAATATTTTTGAGACAACCTAAGGGTTTTATTACTGTTCTTTAATCCAATTTACCAAACCTCGATTTTTAATAATTTGTAACAATTTTTCCGGCAGAGGAGCAAAATCAAATTTTTTGTTTCCTACGGAAATAGTTGATTTTTCGAAATCAATATCGACTTTATCGCCCGGTTTGTATGCATCAACGGCTTCGGGATGAACTATTAACAGCAAACCTTGATTTATTGACGAACGATAAAAGATACGATTAACGGATTTAACTATAACCGCTTTTATTCCGAGATGAGACAGACCTACGGCGGGATGCTCGCGCGAACTTCCGCATCCGAAATTATCCCCGGCAAATATAATATCTCCCGCTTGTGCTTTGTTATGAAATTCCGGGTCGAAATCAACAAATAAATGAGGGATTATTGTTTCGGGTTCGGAACTTAAAATTTTGTAAGTAAGATTTCCGGCAAACATTAAATCCGTATTCAAATTATCGACGTCGGCGTAATTCCAGACTCCGTTTTCGGTTCTTCTGTTTTCGTTTTCGGATATTGTAAGAGTTTTGCTTTGTTCTTTTTTATACGGGAATTTATCGTTTTTGTTAAAATCGAAAGCTGCCGTTATTTCGCCTTTAATTGCCGATGCGGCAACATTTGCGGGCGATGCCAGATATATGCTTGCGTTTTTGTTTCCCATGCGTCCGAGGAAGTTGCGGTTTGCGGTTGATATAACGTTGTATCCGTCGGCGGGTATTCCTTGTCCGGTTCCGAGGCACGGTCCGCAGGATGCCGACAAAACATTTGCTCCGGCTTCGAGAAATATTTCTATAAGTCCTTCTTTCATTGCCTGCAAATATATTTTTTGCGATGCCGGGGTTACCAACAGTTGAAAACCTTCTTTTATTTTTTTGCCTTTTAAAATTTCGGCTGCTTGTCGCAGATCTTCTATTCGTCCGTTTGTGCAGGTTCCTATAAATCCTTGTTGCAGGGGTGTTCCGGCGACTTCGGCAAGAGCTTTTACGTTATCGACGTGATGCGGTGCCGCAACAACCGGGAATAATTCGTCTAAATTAATTTCAATTTCTTTTGCGTAATTAGCATCTTCGTCTGCCCAAATACCGTCAATTTTATCTTTTCCGTAAAATTCGGCAAGAATTTCGTCAGGCGGGAAAACGGCATTTTTTGCTCCCATTTCCGATGCCAAATTAGCTAATGTCATACGTTCGGAAATTCCGAGAGTTTTTACCCCTTCGCCGTGATATTCTATCGACATGTAGTTTGCACCGTCGGATCCTATCATACCGATAATCCACAAAGATATGTCTTTTGCGTAAACACCTTTTCGTAATTTTCCTTTTAAAGTAATTTTTATGCTTTCGGGAACTCTGAACCATGTTTCGCCTCTTTTCCAGATTCCGGCGGCTTCGGTTCTGTCTATGCCTGCCGCAAGAGTATTAAAAGCTCCTGCCGTGCAGGTATGACTGTCGCTTCCTACGATAATCATCTTCGGTTCGGCATGATATGACATAATTTGGTGGCAAATACCTTTTCCGGCATCGTAGAATTTTTTTATGCCCTGTTCTTTTACTATATTTCTGATTGTTTGGTATTGTGTTGCCAAAGCGGCGGTTGTCGGCGGTGCGTTATGGTCTAATACGATAAGTAATTGATTCGGGTCGGCAACTTTTGTTCCTCCCATTTTTTCGAATGTTTTTTTAATGCTTGCCGTATTGTCGTGAGTTAAAATAATATCCGGCTTTTTAAATACCACGGCACCTGTTTCGGCACCGAGAATTTTTTCTGCAAAGGTTCTTCCCATATTTTTAGAATTTATTAAATTATCAGTTTTTCAGCATTTATCTTCTTTTCGTTTTATACTGAAAACGCCTCTTCCGAAAGCTATAATTTTTTCGGGTGCGTCAGGATGGTATATTTTCATTTCGGTAACAACCGAGCGTTTTCTTTTACTCAGCACTTGTCCTTCGGCAATAATGCTTTCGGGTTTTCCGGGGCGAATATAATCAATTCTCATGTCTATTGTGGCAACATCGTCTTCTTGTGATGTCATGTATGTCATTGCGGCAACGCCTCCGGCTAAATCAACTGCTGTTGCCGTGTATCCTCCGTGAAGCCTTTTGCTGCGAGGGTCTCCTATGAAATCTTCTTTGTAAGGAAATTTAAGTTTAACGTAACCTTCTTTTATTTCAAGCACTTTTACGCCTATAAGTTTTGCCATCGGAATTTTGTTTTCCACAACATCTATGAATATGTTTTTTATAAAATTTTCCATAAAGTTATAATTTAACGTAAATAATTTTACTGCCCGGGCTTTCTTGTCCGTTACTGTTTACGGCAGTTATTACGATTGTATATTTTTTTCTCAAAAAAGGTAAGAGTTTTCTTTTTAATATAATGTATGTTTTATCGGTTTTTTTATAAACGTCTTTTTCGTCGGCAAATTTGAAATCGTAGTTTCTGAATTTATAAACCGTATAGTAATTGTTTTTTGATATGTTTTCGTCTTTCCACGAGATCATTACTTTATTTCCGAGAGGGGTTGCGATTATGTCGTTCGGAGCATACGGCGATGCTGAATTTGTTTTTTCGTTTTTTTCTGCAATAATATCGGTATCGCATTGTATAGCTGGTATGTCCGGCGGAGAGACTTTAATTTTGTAATAATGATATTGCAAAGAGTCGCAAAAGCCGAGCGGGTTTGCTCTTAAAGAGCTTGCGCGATAGAATATGCTTCCCAAAACTTCAGGGTTTTTTCTGTTGATTTTAATTTGTTCGGGTAATTCGTTCGGATTACGCCAAGCATAAGAATTTGCATTTTCGCCGGCGTTATACACCGCTTGTCCTATATAAAGTTGTTTGCCGTAAGTATGATTACTCCACCATTTTACCAGTGTTTCGTAATCTGCGTATTTATTTCCTCTTACCCAATACAATTGAGGTGCGACATAATCAATCCATCCGTTTTTGAGCCATTTTAAAAGGTCCGAATATAAGTAATCGTAATGGGCCAATCCTCTTGTGTCGCTGCCTTCGGGGTCTTGGCTTTTGTTTCTCCATACACCCGAAGGCGAGATGCCGAATTTTACTTCCGGTTTTTCGGTTTTTACGGCATCGTAAACATCTTTTATAAATAAATCCATGTTATTTCTGCGCCAATCTTCTATATTGTCGAAACCCGAATTATATTTTTCGAAAGTTTCTTTATCCGGAACGGGTATTATTTTTTTATAATCGTTTTTTTCGGGATACGGATAAAAGTAATCGTCGAAATGTATTCCGTTTATATCATATCGCCGAACAATGTCTTTTATGATTTCGGTTACGTATTTTCTTACTTCGGGTATTCCGGGGTCGAAATATTTGTTTATTCCGTATGTAAAAAACCATTCGGGTTTTCGTTTTGTTATGTGATTTTCCGCAATGTCCGCCCGGTCAATTGTGGCAACTGCTCTGAAAGGATTTATCCATGCGTGAAATTCTATATTTCGTTTTTTGCATTCTTTTATCATAAATTTGAGCGGGTCGTAATACGGCTCGGGAGCTTTACCTTGTTTTCCGGTAAGCCA
>JAADDR010000200.1 GCA_013153865.1 Chlorobiota bacterium
CATTACCAATTATTCATTATTCATTATTCATTATTCATTGTTCATTATTAATTATTAATTTATTCATTGTTCATTTTTGCCCAAAGTCGTTTTGCCTGTTCTTGTGCGAATTGCATTATTTCGTTTTCGTTAACGGTTTGCATTATGCCGTCTTTTACTATTAATTTTCCGTCGGAAATAACATGTTGAACCTGACTTGCGTTAAATCCGAATACAAAATGCCCGAGAAAATTATCTTTATTTATCGGTGCGGGCGATTTATAATCCAAAACAACCAAATTATTATCACCGTCACCGGAAAAGTTATTTTCCGCGAGGTATTTATGCACATTACGAAACCGCTCGTAAACACCCGGATAATCAATCGTATCAAATCCCTGCCCTACAAAAAACGCCTGTTGTGCCGAGCGCAACATATCGCTGTGCATACCGTCGGTACCGAGCAATAATCGTTCGCCCAAACCTTCCGCATTAAAATATCCGACATTATTGTTCAAATTACTTTCGGTATTTTGAACTACCCAAGCATTCGAATTTTTTATTATGTTTTTTTCGTTTGCGGAAAGATGTAAACAGTGTCCGAGTATTGTTTTCGATGAGCTCAAAACATCGTAATCGTTAAGACGCTCGACAACACGTTTTTCGTAATTTACAAGCGACCGGTCTTGGTCGTAACGGTCTTCGGCAACGTGAATATGAAAACCGGAATTGTATTTATGCATTAAATCGGCGGCTTTTTGCATTGTGGTTTTACCTACGGTAAAAGATGCGTGCAAACCTACGAGTGCCTGATTTTTTTTCAGATATTTTTCCGTTTCGGCAAGACCTTGCTCTGCTTTTTCTTGTCCGTCGCGGTCGGTAATTTCGTAACATAAAAGATGACTGACTCCAACTCTTTCAAAAGCATCTGCAATAACATCCAACGAACCTTCGATAAAATTCGGCGATGCGTGATGGTCGATTGCAAAGGTCGAACCTGCTTTTGCACAAGCAATTGCCGTTGATAATGCACTTGCTTCAATCATATCTTTATCGAGAGCTTTGTCCAAAGTCCACCAAATATATTTCAGTATTTCGTAAAAATTCTCGGGATTTTTTTTCGGTGCATCCATACCTCTCGCCAAAGCGGAATACACGTGATGATGCCCCACGGCAAACGATTTTGTTACGATTTTGCCGGTGCAGTCGATTATTTCAGTATCATTACCTTGCAGTTTTTTAAAACCCGCGGGGTCTTCCGCCGACAATATTATTTTCCCGTCTGTTCCTTCTTCAACAAGAATATCGGTTTGTTTAAAATCGAGTGTTTGCCAATCTGTAAAAGTTGCATTTTTAAGAAGTATCATATTGTTTTTTATCTTGATTTTACAAACACCAAAAATGCAAATTATTTTTTGATTAGAAGGATAAAAAGTACTTTATATTGATTTTCGAATAAATATTCAAAGTATTTAAGAAAAAGTTTATATTTTTGTTAAAAAGAATTATTGATTGATCTTCTTAATCTAAATTTAACTAAATGGATAAAAAGAAAGTAACTGATATAAATGAACTTACAATAAAAAAATTTACAGAATCTTTAAGACCGGAAAATCCTGAAATACGTTCCCAACTTGATTTCGGATATTCTTACAACGGGCAAACCGCCGAAATATACGAAATAAGACCTGTGTGGGATAATCTTTCAAAAACCGTTAAACTTCCTTTTGCAAAAATAAGATTTTATAAATCAGCACAATTATGGAAATTGTATTGGATGCGGGCAAACGGCAAGTGGGAACTTTACGAACCGTTTCCGGAGTCAACTCATTTAGACAAAATAATCGACGTAATAAAACAAGACGAATACTCTTGCTTTTTCGGATAGAGTTATCCGAATTTGTACGGCGATTTATATTTTGGCTAAAACCTCTTCGTATAAAAATGGCAATAAGGCGTTGTTCCTTTATGCTCGTAATAATCTTGATGGTAATCTTCGGCTTTCCAAAATTTTGTTGCCGGAGTAACTTTTGTTGCTATATCGTAACCTTTGTTTTTCAGTTCGTCAATTAATTTAAGGGCAATTTCTTTTTGTTTGTCATCGGCATAAAAAATTTCGGAACGGTATTGCTCGCCGATATCGGGTCCCTGCCGGTTTACCTGCGTGGGGTCGTGTGTTTCGAAAAATAGTTTTGCAAGTTCTTCGTAACTGACTTCATCCGGATTAAAAATTACCTTAACGGCTTCGGCATGTCCGGTGGTGTGCGAGCAAACTTGTTCGTAAGTCGGGTTTTCGGTATGTCCGCCGATGTAACCGACTTCCGTTGATATTACGCCTTTCTGTTTTTTCATCCAATGTTCGGTTCCCCAAAAACATCCGGATGCAAATATTGCCGTTTCCGTATTGTTTTCATCCGGTTTAAATTCCGAAACAAGATTTTTAAGAGGTGTAAAAGTAAGAGAAACGGAGTTTACGCAATGCCGGGTGTTTTTTTCGGTATAACCTTCGCCGAGAAATACGTGTCCGAGGTGTGCTCCGCAATTTGCACACACAATTTCGGTTCTTATACCGTCGGTATCCGGTATTCGTTTTACGGCACCTTCTATTTCGTCGTCGAAAGAGGGCCAGCCGCAATGCCCGTCGAATTTGGCATCCGATTTATACAAAGCGGCACCGCAACGTTTGCAATTATAAGTTCCTTCTTCGAAGAAATCGTTGTATTTTCCGGTAAACGGTTTTTCCGTTCCTTTATGAATTATTATCCGTTCTTCTTCGGGTGTAAGTTTATTGTATTTCATATTTGCAACTGTTTTTTTACCGGATTCGGTGCTTCTGCATCCGTTTTGCAAAAGCATAAATACTGTTATGTAAAACAATATTCTCATAATATCAAACGGTTACAAATCGACTTAAATCTTCCGATTTCGGGTCTGCGGCATCTGGTACGGAAATAATCGATTTTACCGATTTTAAATCTTTAAGTCCGCTGCCGGTAAGCAATACGGCAATATTTGAATTACCGGATATTTCTCCGTTTTTTTGTTGTGCAAGCATTCCGGCAAAAGCCGTTGCGGCGGCAGGTTCGGCAAATATGCCCGTATTTCTTGATAATATACCCGATGCTTTTATTATTTCTTCGTCGGAAACCGTAAGATATTCGCCTTTATATTTTTTTATGAATTGTTTTGCCATATAAAAATTTCGCGGTATATCAACCGAAATGGAATCGGCAATTGTATCGCTCGGAATACTTTTAAAATCATCAAATTCGATATTATTAACGATATTTTTGCTTTTTTCGGATTGCACGGCAACAATTACCGGTATTTTTTCAATAATACCGAGCATCAACAAATCTTCAAACCCTTTGTAAACGCCCGAAATAATAACGCCGTCACCCACAGGAACGAAAATTTTATCCGGAACGTTCCGGTTTAATTGCTCGAACAATTCGAAAGAAACCGTTTTTTTGCCTTCGATTGTCAGCGGATTAAAAGCCGTATTCCTGTTATACCAACCGTATTTTTCGGTAGCTTTTACGCTTAAATCAAAAGCATCGTCGTAAGTTCCTTTAACGGGAATAATCGCTGCACCGTACATAACGATTTGCGTAAGTTTTGCAAGCGGTGCCGCTTCCGGAACCGTTATAATTGCTTTTTGATTTTGCGAAGCACAAATTCCGGCAAGCGAAGAACCGGCATTTCCGGTAGATGCGGCAATTATAGTATCAATATTATTTTCTTTCGCATAAGCGGAAACAATGTAAGATGCTCTGTCTTTAAACGAAAAAGTAGGATTTTGAGAATCGTCTTTTAAAAACAAGTTGAAATTTAAACTTTTTCCCTCCAATGCGGTGTATTTATATAAAGGTGTGTTGCCTACTTTAAGATTAGGAAGGAATTTTAAATCGGACAAAGGCAACAAATCCGAAAATTCGTTGTTTTTAAGTTTACCGAAATCGGAAGTAATATTGCAATAATCGTAAATAACTTTAAGAACCCCTTTCGGCGGTTTGTCGGGTGTATTTTTTTCGGCACAAGCCGAGCATAAATATTTTATTTCGTTTGCCGGATATTCTTTACCGCAATCGTTGCATTTGTATATGAATTTATCGTTCATTTCTTTTTTCAAGTTAAAAAGTCAATATAATTATCGGGAGTTATGATATTAAATTTTGAATTTTTATAAGTTTCCGCAAATATATGCGGGATTTTAGTTTTTTTCTTTCCGTATTTCAGCTCGAAAGCATTTAAAAAACCGTCTTTTTCTTCTATAAGGTCAATTTCTTTTTGGTCGTAAGTTCTCCAAAAATAGTAATTTGCGTAAAAAGAATGATAAGAAGCAAATTTTAACCTTTCGGATATCCAAAAATTTTCCCATAATTTCCCGATATCGTCCCTCATA
>JAADDR010000128.1 GCA_013153865.1 Chlorobiota bacterium
CATCTTCTCCGGCATCGGCAAGGATGAGGGTGTCAACGGTAAGTATTGCGGGGTTGCTGTAGGTTGTTCCGCCGACTGTTGTTGCGGCACAATGCAGTTCATAGCCGTTCATGCCGAGTGTTGCGTTTTTTACGGTAAGGTTAGGAGTTGTTGCGTTACTGTAATATTCGTTATTTTCAATTAAGATTGTATCTGTTTCGGTAAACCGATACCATTGGTAAGATATTGCGGTTGTAGCGGAAGTGTTGAATGTTATGTTATCTTTTTCGCAAACGGTTTGGCTTACGGGTTGAATTACAAAAGCCGGAGCAAGTCTGAAAGTATCTTCCGGGGCGAAACGACCGGCAGCAAAACCGTTGTCGATTGCCTGAACAGACCAAGCATATTGTTTTGTTACGTCTAAGCCGTGAATGAACCAAGATGTGTTGTGCCCGACATTTCCGGGTTTGAGGATATATCTTTTACCGTTATCGGTATTGTTTACGCCTTGAACGGATAATGAGTGCCAAATGGTGTCTCCTCCGATTTCGTACATATAACAGTTGTATGTTAAACCGTCTTGCGGTGTTTCGTTGTCAGTTGCTTTATCCCATGATATAAAGACGGTATCGTCCGAGCAGAAGAATCGTAAGTTTGAGGGGGAACCGGGTCGGGTATTTGCAATTTGAGTGTGGTTTCTTACTATGCCGGTAAAGTAGGGTTGAGTTTCGGAACTTCCGGTAATCATAAAGTCTAAATCTGTGTCGTTATCCCAATCCGTTACGGCTACGGTTCCTTTTAGGGTTCCGGGAATTAATATTGAATTAAGGGAATCGTGAGGGAGTACTTTTGCCGTGATATAACCTTTTTCGTAAGTATTATTGACTAAAATATCAGTTTTCCCGTTGTTGTCATAATCTGTTGCAGATATATTAATGTTTTTTTCTGAGGATAAACCGGAAAGACTGTTAGATCTAAAATCAAGATTTCCTTTATTAATCAGCAGAATGTTTTTGTATATAATATCAAGTAATCCGTCGTTATCATAATCGGTTACGATAAAATTACCGCTATTACCTCTCTTATAGGATTTTATAAAAGTTTCGTTGCCTTTGTTTTCATATATCATTATACTATCATTGCTTTCTAAGCAGATATCGAAATCGTTGTCGTTGTCAAAATCTGCCCATGCAACTTGTTCGGAAGGCGGTATATTAATATTTGTTTCTTTAAAATTATTGTCACCCGTGTTTTTATATACTTTGGCGGTATAATTGTCTTGATCGTATTTTCCGCAAATTATAATGTCCGTAAGACCGTCGTTGTTATAATCGGCGCAATCAACGGAGCTTAAATAAGTACTTGTAATGTTTGAGTTGTTATTCATAAAAACACCGTTTGTTCCGTTTTCGTAAATTTGTGTTTGCGGTATATCGTAATTGTTTTTTCCGGATATTATGATGTCGATAAATCCGTCATTATTAAAATCGAGGCATGCACCGGCACCGTTTTGGAGTCCGAGGAATGAAGTTTCCGCTTTTGTGTTTTCGGATTCGCTGTTGTTGTACATGTATGATACGGCTTTGTTGTCGGTATTAAGCCCGGATATAAATTGGTCCGAGTAGCCGTTTTTGTCAAAGTCGGCACATAAAACAAAACTGTTTGAAATTTTTTCGAAATCGGCAGGTTGTTTTTCCAAGACAAAAGTTCCGTCACCTTTATTTCTGTATATTTCGGAAATGAGGTTTTGATTTTTGTCTCTTCCGGTAAGCAGAATATCGGCAAAACCGTCGTTATTAAAATCTCCCCATGATGAAGAACTTGAATACACGCCTTTTAAACCGGCATTTATATCCGTAAAGGTTCCGTCGCCGTTATTTTTATAAACTTTTGAGATATAACTGCCTGTTAACAAAATATCCTGAAAACCGTCGTTGTTGTAATCTTTCCATGCTGCAGAACCGTCATATACATCCGTTAAGCCGGCATTTATATCTGTAAATGTATCGTCACCGTTGTTTTTATAAATTATAGAAACGGCATGCCAATTTTCGTCTGATCCCGTTAACAGAATATCGGCAAAACCGTCATTATTATAATCGCCCCATGCAACAGAACTTTTCGATACACCTGTTAAGCCGGCATTAATATCGGTAAAAGTACCGTCGCCGTTGTTTTTATAAATTATAGAAACTTTGGTGTCTGAATTGTCTTCACCTGTTAACAAAATATCCTGAAAACCGTCATTGTTGTAATCTTTCCATGCAACAGAACCTGTCTCTACTCCCGTTAAATTTATTCCCGTCTGTTCGGAAAAAGTACCGTCACCGTTATTTTTATATATTTTAGATATATAAAAGAAACGCTTGTCTCTTCCGGTTAATAAAATATCCGGAAAATTATCATTATTGTAATCGCCCCATGCAACAGAACTGTTATATACACCTTCTAAATATATTCCGGTTTGCTCGGAAAAAGTACCGTCACCGTTATTTTTATAAATTTTTGAAATGACATTATCGTTTTCGTCTTTGCCTGTCAATAAAATATCTTGTAAGTTATCATTATTATAATCACTCCAAGCAGCGGAACCGTATCTGACATCGGGTAAGTTTATTTGTTTTTGCTCGACAAAAGTAGCGTCAGCACCGTGGTTTTTATAAACTTTTGTAATACCGTTATTGTTTTCGCCCGTTCCGGTTAATAAAATATCTTGAAGCATATCGTTATCGAAATCGCCCCACAATACGCAGCTTTCGTAAATACCTTTTAAATAATCGGCAAATGAAAATTCTTCCGGAAAGCTTTCGGTAATTTTATCGTAAAAGTTACCGGTTTCATTATTGATATACAACTTTGTAATTTTGTTTCCGAGATATTCTCCTGAAATTACAATATCGGAATAATTATCGTTATTGATATCGCCCCAAACAGCGGAGCTGTAGCTGACTCCCGTAAGATTAATTTGAGTTTGTTTTGTAAAAGTTTCGTTTCCGTTGTTTTTGTATATTTCGGATATTTCGCCGTCGTCAGACTTTCCCGTTAACAAAATATCTAAATAATTATCATTATTATAATCACCCCAACAAGCTACGGAACCGAAGCGTACATTTGTTATATCAATTTGAGTTTGTTCGGTAAAAGTTTCGTTACCGTTATTTTTATAAATTTTTGAAACCGGATGCCAATTTTCGTCTGATCCTGTTAACAGAATATCGGAGAATCCGTCATTATTATAGTCTCCCCAAGCCGCAGAGCCGGAAAATACTCCCGTAAGATTAATTTGAGTTTGTTCGGAAAAAGTACCGTCGCCGTTATTTTTATAAACTTTGGAAATAACATAGTTATATTGGTCTTTTCCGGTTAATAAAATATCCTGAAAACCGTCATTATTATAATCATCCCATGCAACAGAACTTTCCAAAACACCCGTTAAACCGGCATTAATATCGGAAAAAGTACCGTTACCGTTGTTTTTGTAGATTTTTGAGACGGGATTCCAATTTTCGTCTGCTCCGGTTAATAAAATATCGGAATATCCGTCATTATTATAATCGCACCAAGAAACGGAGCCTTTTTTTACGCCCGGGAGAGTTATTCCGGTTTGCTCGGTAAAAGTACCGTCACCGTTATTTTTGTAGATTACCGAAATACAAGGGTCGGTATCACGATCACCGCTTATCAGAATATCAGGGTATCCGTCGTTGTTGTAATCGCCCCATGCAACAGAACTGTAGTATACCCCGTATAAATCTATTTGTGTTTGTTCGGAGAAAGTACCGTCACCGTTATTTTTGTAAATTTTTGAGACGGGATTCCAATATTTATCCGCACCTGTTAATAAAATATCCTGAAAACCGTCATTATTATAATCACTTAAAGCAATATCACCGTAGCTTATTTGTGTAAAAGTGATGTCGTATTGTGCTTGAACGGTAAAAAAAGTTAATGAGAAGAACAGAGTAAGTAAGATATTAATGCTTTTTTTCATAATTATTAGTACGATAAAAGTTGAAACAACAAAGCTATAAAAATATTTTTTTAATATTTTAATTCAAGTTTAATATTTGTTGCCTTATTTGGCTGCATTTTACCGTTTTAATACTAATAACCTGTTTACTTTGATTTTACCGAAGATGAGTTCTATCATATAATTTCCTGTTTTTAAGGTTGATAAATTTTTGTTATATTTTATTTTTTTGAAATTTTTATAAATATTATATTCTTTTCGTTTTCGCCCGAGGTCGTCGCTTATTATTATTTGTATGTTTCCGGTATAGTTATTATCGATTTCGATTGTTATGTCGTTATCAGCCGGATTCGGGTATATTTGAACCGTTTTATCGAGGGGTAAGGATTTTTGGTTTTCTGTTACTTCGAATAAAGG
>JAADDR010000007.1 GCA_013153865.1 Chlorobiota bacterium
TCAAAACACTGCTGAAAGAACTTGAAATTAACAAAGAGATAAGTTTTACTGAAGAATTTATATCTAAATATAATTTTCCGGATTATCGTAATATTATAAATCCGAAAAAAAAAGAACCTTTCGGCGAATTAAAATTAAAAGAATACACGCAAGTTTTTTTCGACAAATTTGATTTTATTCGGGATTTATCAATCTTGGATTTATTGTTTAACGAAGGTCCGAATACGGAAAATTTATTATATTGATTTTTTGTTCGGTTCGGTTACAAATACACATTTTTACCGAGAATTAATCCTTAATTTTAACTTCAAAATCATCAAAATAAGAAACTGCGTCGGCTTTTGTCCATAAACCTATTTTGCCGGCTTCCGCAAAAGTTTTGTCTTTTACCTTAAAATATTCTTTTCCGTTAAGATAAACCGTAAATAAATCGTCTCTAACCGTTAATTTCAGAGTGTTCCATCCGTTTCCCAAAGGTTCGGTATCCGTTCCGTATGTTCGTCCTTTGCCTACAAGGGGCAGGTCGGTGCGTCTGCCTTCTTCCACTTTGTATAAAACATAATTGTCTTCAAGCGGATTTGCTCTTACCACATAGTAATTGTCTTTATCGATAAATCGCCATACAAAACCTCCTCCTTGGTCGATTTTTCCTTTAACGGCTTTCATTTTTACGGTAAGTTCGACATTTTTCACTTTAAAACCGTCAAAAACAACCTCGTTAAAATGATAATTGCTTCGTCCTTGCGACAATTGTGCCAGCACCTTATTTCCGTTATCGTCAACTGTTTTCCATTCGGTTTTATCGCCTCTGCCGGTATAATATTGCGACCACCCGTCAGGCAATTTGTTTGTTTCGCAATTCTCGAAGTTAAATATCGTATCTTTTGTTAAATCAGGCAAACTTCTAACGGCATCAAGGTTTTTTGCCGTTTGTTCCGGGGTATTTGTTTCGGCTCCGTTACAACTTATAAATGCAACCGATATTAAAATAAAAACACTTATCTTTTTCATTATATTAATTTTTTATCTGTCCGAAATTAATTAAAATTTAATACTCCAAAAAATATTTTACATATTCGTTTGCTGATTTTTTAATTTGTTCGGGTGTTCCGCTGTCTTCAATCTTGCCGTTGTTCAAAACAAAAATTTCATCAGCCGTTGCAAATGCTTCTCTGTGGTCGTGAGTAACATAAATAACCGTAAGATTAAATTCGTTTTTAATCTTTAAAATATATTCCGAAATCTTCTTTTTAAGTTTTACGTCAAGATTAGAAAGCGGCTCGTCCATAAGCAGTATATCCGGTTTTAAAATTATCGAACGGGCAACGGCAGCAAGTTGCTTCTGACCGCCGGAAAGTTGATGCGGATATTTGTTTCCGCAATCGGCAATACCGAAAAAATCGAGAATTTCATAAACTTTTGTTTTTATATTCTTTTCTTTTTTTTCCGACAAAGGAAAAGCTACATTTTTATATACCGTAAAATGAGGCCATAATGCCGCATCTTGAAAAACAAAACCGATTTTACGTTTATGAGGAGGAACTTTTAAGTTTGTATTTTCCGTAAAAATAATATCGTTTACTCTTATAATTCCTTTTTCGGGTATTTCCAAACCGGCAATAAGTCTCAAAAGAGTAGTTTTTCCGCTTCCTGAACTTCCGAGCAGGCAACTGAGTGTTTCGGCTTTAAAATTTGTGTCGAAATCTTTAAACACTGCCGTTTTACCGTAATAATGCGTTATATTTTTAATGTTTATCACAGTATTTTCATTTATTTACAATGTATATTTTCGACTTAATTTTCAAAAATAAAAAATAAAAAAACAATACCGGCATTGCGGTAAATAATATTTGCAGCAAAATAAGCAAACTTCGGGTCGATTGCGAAGCATTTGTCGAAAGAGTAAATACTTTTACCGACAAAACATCCGTTCCGGGAGGATATATCATCATAACCGCACCGGATTCCGAAAAGTTCAGAATAAAAACCGTCATAAATGCAAAAGTAAGAGGCATAATAATTTGAGGCATTAATATTTTAAAGATATAAGACATTTCGGATATTCCGCTTAATTTTGCCGCTTCGCGCAACGAATAAGGAATCTGTTTAATCGAATTTAAAATTATTTTAAAAGCAATAAAAGTAAATTTTCCGGCAAAAGCTGCCGTTATCATAAAAATACCGGAAAAAAAATACGAAAATATATTACCGTAAAATTTTATAAAAGCTATTCCGAAAATAATTGAAGGAAAAGCGAAAACTATTAAAAGCATTAAATCAAAAGCATCTTTTTTTCTGTAAAAAGCTGTTTTATACGCAACCGCAAAGCCGGCGATTATACTCGCAACGGCACCCGATGCGGACAAAATAAAAGAATTTAAAAATGCCGGAAACAAAGTTTTAAAGGTATAAAAAAACTCGCCGATACCGCCGTGCAAGGCATCTCTTAACAAAAGAAAAAACGGTAGCAAAAATGAAATAAATAACCAGCCGGATAAAAATAAAAATGCAATTAATCGCAATCCAATTCCGCCGTATGCATTTATTTTCATTTTTCTAATCCCGAAAGAAAAGAAAGGTGCATCCGAAAAATATTTTTTGTCGGCAACCGGCAAAGCAACAGATAAAACAACTAAAAACAACGAATGAAGCATAGCTGCGGAATGCTCGTAGAATGCCGAAAACATCACGAATATTTCGTTTATGAAAACTTTTACTCCCAAAAAAGCAGGTACCGAAAATTCCGAAATCGAGAATATAAAAACCAAAATAAAAGATGCCGTTAATGAAGGTTTTATAAGTTTCAGAACTATTTTAAAAAAAGTATTTTTTATTCCGGTAAAAAGTAATGCGCTTTCTTCGATTTCCGGTTTTATGCCTGATACGGCGCTTCCCGTTACAAGCACCGACAAAGGCATAAAAATAAAAGTATCGATAATAACAAGACCGTAACCCGAACGCATAAAAGCAGGATTTACGCCGATAAATAAAATCATTTTTTCGAAAAGAACGGCATATACATAAGGCGGAAGAAATAAAGGAATAAGCAATATAACCTTAAAAACGCCGGAAAACGGCAAATTAACTTTATAAATAAAGAAAGCCGCCGCAACGCCCGCAAGTGTCGAAAAAAATGCCGCAGATGCCGATATCAGAATACTTTTTCCGAGCAAAGCAAAAACACGGGTATCGAAACTAACCGAATCGGCGGATAAAAAACTCAATCCGAAAAGATACAGTAAAGGCAGAACAATAAAAACCGCAAACGAAACATAAATTATCGCATAAAAAATTTTAATTTTCATTATTTTCGAGCCAAGATTTTAAATAATCGCGTATTTCTTCCATTTTACGAGCAGTTTTGCCGTAATTGATTTTCAGGGGAACAATACTGTCGGCGGAAGGAATACCTTTCGGAGTTTCAACACCTTTATGCAAAGGCATTTGCGCACACGAATTTGCCAATTTCCTTTCTGTTTCTTTGCTCAGCAAATAATCCGCAAGTTTTTTCCCGTTTTCCTGATGTCCTGAATTTTTAATAAGACTTACGGTATTGGGCATAATTAAAGTTCCGATTCCGTTTTGGTCAAGAAAAACCATTCCCGCATCTTCGGTTTCTTTCATTGCCTCGAAAGCATCGTCGGTATCGGTAAGTCCGCAGGCAATTTCTCCGTTTATCACGCGTTTTTTCACATCGCCGTTACTTGCGGCAATAACAATGTCGTTATGTTTTAAATCTTCAAGAAATTTTTTTGCTTTCTCATCTCCCAATACGGAAAATAAAGCCGCAAAATGGAATGTCGTAGTTCCGAACAACGGATTTGCAACGGCAACATTACCTCTTAACCTTTCGCCGGTTAAATCGAATATCGAAGACGGCACAAGACTGTCGGGCAACATTTTTTTGTTGTAAATAAGCACTCTTGCTCTTGCCGAAAATCCCGTCCAATGATTTTCCGGGTCTTTAAAAACCGGATTTATGCCTTTTGCGTTAACCGATTCGTAAGCCTCGGTAATACCTTTGTATTTTATAATCTCGGTTCTTGCGGGATCGCCGCTCCAAAAAACATCGCATTGCGGATTATCTTTTTCGGCTATAATACGATTAAGAATACCGGCGGATTTTGTTTCTTCGGTATCGTAAACTGCTTTAACTTTAATACCGGTTTCTTTTTCGAAATCTTTTAATATCGGTTCCGAAAAAATGCGGTCAACAGTAGTATAAACTATAACTTCGTTATCGGAATTATTGCAAGCGAATAAAAAAAATATCAGAAACGTTATAATTAAAAAACTTATTTTTTTCATGGCATTTTCAATTCTTATTTTAAAAAAAGATACTATACGAAACGAGAA
>JAADDR010000010.1 GCA_013153865.1 Chlorobiota bacterium
CGAAAAATCGGTGGGAATTAAGATAACATCATTTTTTGCTTTTTTCATGATATATCAATTTAATGTTTTTATTTAGTAATAACTTTTTGGTATGATTTTCCAATTCCGTTATAAAATTATTGAAAATTACTTAAGTAACCAAATTATTTTTTCCTTTTTTTACGAGATGTTTAAAAACACATGCAAAATACTCTCCGACGATGCCTTGATATTTCTGTTTTTGAACTCTCTTTTATTAAAAATACTTTTAAATACACAATATTTTTATTTAATTTTAAAAAAATATTTTTTTGCGGAAAAATGAATAAAATTAACATAAATAACATATGGGAAAATAAAATTAACGATTTCAAATTTTATCTTAAACTGGAAAAATCTTTATCGGATAATTCAATTAACGCATACATAAACGACGTAAAAAAATTAGCACTGTTTACGAATAAAAATCCTGACGGTATCGACCTGAAAGAACTCGAAAAATTTATTTTCGCTCTTAACGAAACATATTTAAGCCCCCGCTCTCAAGCCAGAATAATTTCCGGTATAAAAGCATTCTTTAAATATCTGAATATAGATAATTATATTGACGATAACCCGGCAGAACTTCTTGAAGCTCCTAAAATCGGGCAAAAACTCCCCGAAGTATTATCAGTCGAAGAAATAGACATGCTGGAAGCATGCATCGATTTAAGCAAACCCGAAGGACACAGAAATAAAGCAATAATAGAAACCCTTTATGCATGCGGGCTAAGAGTATCCGAACTTGTAAACCTTAAAATATCCGATTTGCACTTCAACGAAGAATTTATAATCGTTACCGGAAAAGGAAGCAAACAAAGAATTATACCCGTAGGCGAAAAAGCAATATCGGAAATAAACCGCTATAAAGAACATTACAGAAAACACATTGATATAAAACCCGGATTCGAAGACATACTTTTTTTAAATCGCAGAGGACAAAAACTGTCAAGAGAAATGATTTTTCTGATAATTAAAAAACTTGCCGCCGATGCCGGATTTAAAAAAAATATAAGCCCTCACACATTCAGACATTCATTTGCTACGCATTTGGTCGAAGGAGGTGCAGATTTAAGAGCAGTTCAAGAAATGTTAGGACATGAATCTATTACCACAACCGAAATATATACTCATATCGACAGAGAATATTTAAAACAGGTAGTTAACGATTTTCACCCCAGAAACAAAAAAAATATTTAACATAATTTAATTTTATCTTGTTAAGTATAAAGCATAACATGATTATGTCAAGTTGAGTGTCAGACTAAAGACCTGCAACGTTTTTCCTGAATGGCATCTTTTTGTTAACCTTTTGCTAACAATTTTATATTTAGTTTTATTACAGGTTAACTTAAATTTGTAAAATTATGCAATTACGTAACAAAAAAATGTTTTTATAAAAAAAATAAAAGCAAACAAAATTTATATTCTATATTTGAAAAATATTTAAAATACCAAAATACCAAAAAATAAATATTATGAATAAAACTGCTTTTTTAAAGAATCAAAAACAAAAACGGAATATGAGTAAAACAATCAAAAAATTATTCATTTTTATTTTTATCTTCTCTACATTAAACTTATATGCGACAGACTATACCTCAACAGGAAGCGGTAATTGGAGCAATAACTCTTCATGGTCGCCTTCCGGAGTTCCCGGAGCGGGAGATAATGTTACCGTCGCATCCGGTCATACAATAACAATAGACCAAGACATATCAATAAATAACCTTACCGTAAACGGAACCCTCGTTATAGGTAATGACGCAACGGTAAGAAACATAATAATTTCCGGTTCTGCAATCGTCTCCGCTTCAGGAACTTTCTCGGTCGGAACCTTTGATATCACTCACGTTGTTACTTTTCAAAATACGGTAACATGCGACGGAATAATCGATTTCTACAATACTCCGAGTCAAGTGGCAAATGTTATCTTCGATGCCTCGGTAAACTCTTTTACCGTAGGAGGAAGTAATACCCCTCAATTCAATAACGTAACATTCTCGGGAGGAACCGTTACGGCAGGAGTATCTTTCGATATTAACGGTGCTGTTATCATAGAAGATGCGGCAACATTTGACGACGGAAACTTTACGCATACGGTAGCCGGAAACTGGACAGAAAACGGAACGGCACAAAGAACGGGTAACGGAACAATCGAAATGGATGCATCTTTAATACAATCCGTTACAACGACTGCAACTTTTTATAACCTTACTTACAACGGCGGCGGAACAGGAATATTTGCCGATGATGTTACGGTCTTAAATAATTTTACGGTTACGGGAAATACAGAAGTACAATCATCTGCAAACAATACGTTTCAAGCTGACTTTACGGTGTCGGACGGCAGTAAATATACGGCAGCGGCAGGAAGAGCAACCTTTAACTCTCCCGGAAACCAAACCATTACGATAGGAACAACAGGAGGAGAAACAAATGCGAATTTTTATCAGGCATATTTCCAAAGCGGCGGAACCAAAACAATTGACGGAGATATTGTAGTTAATAGTACTTTCAGAATTGACAACGGTGTTACGGTTGACGATAACGGAGATACTCACATACAAACACTCGCCGGAGGAGGATATTTTAACGGAACTTGTAACTTCAGCGGAACAATACTGTTTAAAGGAGGAACATACTACGATACCGACGACGATGATTACACACTCGGAACCGCAGACATATTAATAAAAGGATATACATATATCGGAAGCGGTGACATAATGAGAGTAAACGGAAACGTTACAATTGACGTCAACGATGACGGAAATCATACAGGGTTGATAATTAATGATAATTCTCAACTTGTAGGAACATCCGCAAATACTTTGCTTATTAAAAATAACACTTCTTTATATATAAGAGGTGCCGATAATTTTCCGGCAAGTTTCGGAAACATAATTTTTGAAGACGGCTCTTATGCAAGATACGATGCTGATATTACAGACCAAACAATTTATGATAATATAACATATTGGCATCTCTACTTAAATCACGGAACTTCTAAAACTGCTGCCGGAAATCTCGACATTAACGGAAACCTTTACATTTACAATGCAACGGAACTCAGATTGGGAAATTACGACATGACATTAGCCGGTAATCTGGCAAACTCAGACGACAGTTGGGGAAACGGTTCTCTCACGGCTGCGGGAGGAACTGTAACATTAGATGCTCCCGATGCAAATCAATATATTTATAATGCGGGAAGCGGAACTTATACATTCTATAATCTGTCAATTACAAATACCGCTCCTTCGGCGGCAAGAACAAAATACTTCAGAAATGATATTATAGTAAACGGTGATTTCTCGGTAACAAACTCCGGAGGAAGTTCGGTAAACAGATTATATGTCGATTTCGACGATCACGTTATTACGGGAGGCAATAACTTTAACTTAGGAGAAAACGTTTGGTTTCTTACAAGCGGGGCAAATGCTTTCCAAAACTCCGTATCTTCTTTCTCCGGAACAATATCTTTAGACTTAAACTCAACGGTCAGATTTGACGAAACTGCCGACGGAGCAGACCAAAACATACCCGGAAGCATAACGTACGGAAACATTGAATTATACGGAAATAACCGAAAAATACCGCAAGCTAATCTCGATATTAACGGTAATATGTCGATAGCGGGATACACTCCGGTATTAACAGATAACTCACATCAAATTAATGTTGCCGGCAATTGGAATATGAGTCTTAATACTACTGACCTTACCGGAAATTCATACCTTGTTTTTGACGGTACAGACCAAGATATTAGCAGCTCTAATTTTGCATACGTATATTTCTCCGGATCAGGCATAAAAACAGTATCCGGAGACTTGGATATACTTAAAGATCTCGTAATACAAACAAACGTAACGGTTCAAACAGACAGAAATATTAATATCGAAGGAAACTGGACGGAACAAGGAACAGGAAAATTCCTGCAAACGGGAGGAATTACAACTTTTGACGGATTAACGGCTAATCAGACATTAACAACAAACTCCGATTCGTATTTTTACTCTTTTTATATCGATAAATCAGGATCTGACAAACTTGTTACGGCAAATTCGGATGTTGATATAAACGGAACATTTAACTTCGTGGAAGATAATGCCGAATTTGATTTAAACGGAAATAACTTGTATGTAGCACGAGACTTTTATTTTCGCGAAGGATGTATATTTACCCATAATAACGGTAAAGTATTTTTCGACGGAAATGATATCGCACAACTAATCAGAAATTATAACTCAAATATAATTACGTTTTACGATGCGGAATTTTCCGGAAATGCAGTTAAAAGATTATATGACAACTCATTTAAATTCGAAGGTAATGTTGTTATCAATAATTCCACTCTCGACGGACAATATTGGGATCACTACGTAGAAGGAAACTGGGTTAATAACGGAATTTTCAGACATTCCGGAACTATGCATTTCAACGGAGCAAAAAACCAAACAATAAGTCAATCATCTTTCCATTCGGTTCGTTTCGGGGGCGGTAATTACACAAAAACTCTTGACGGCGACATAAATCTTACCGGTAATTTATGGATTGATGACGCTACTCTTGACGTAAGCGCAAATAACTGCGGAATAACTTTAGACGACTATTGGCATAACGACAGCACGGGATCTTTTATACCTCACGAAGGAACCGTTACCCTTACCGGAGAATACAACAGAATATTTACCGGAGCAACAAATACCCTTTACGGAACAAGCGGACAAGTAGTAACACAAGGAGGAAGCAAAGACTTTTATAACCTCGTTATAAATGCTTCCGATGATAATTATTGGATGTTCATACACGGAAATCTTACCGTTCTTAATAATTTCGAAATCGTTAAAGGACGTTTCTACCAAAGTTACGATGCAAATACATACGGTATTAACGATATAAAAATCGGCGGTAACTTTATTAATAACGGAAGTATATACAGTAATAACTACGGAGAAAAGATTATATTAAACCCGCAAACGGGAGACCATGTTTTTGACCCCGGAACATCAAACACATACGGAATTATAGAATTTTCGGGAGCATCCGGAACTTCTTACACATTTTTAAGTAATCTTAACTTGTATGATAACAGAGAAATTACTGTAAACAACGGAGACTTAGATTTAAACTCAAATAAAATTACGACAAATAATTCGGGCGGAAATTTAACCCTTAACGGAGGATCTCTCGAAGTTGACTCGGCGGCGATTCTCAGTATAGGAAACGGGGCAACTCTTACAAATGCCGGAGGAGAACTTAAACTTATCGGACATCCGGATAATCCCGCATCTCTTATTGCAACATCCGGAAACTTTAACTTTGTTCAAACTTCCGGAACAATATCCGCACAAAATTATAAAATAGAAAAAACTTCCGGAAACGGAATAGAAATACAAGGAGGTACGATCGATGATATTAATACTTTCCAAAACGGAAGTTTCTCGGGAGGAACGGGAACAGCATACATTACACTCTCAGGAATAGACTTGGGGGCAGACAGAACCGTAGATAACGTAACATTTAATTCCGGACCCTCTTACAATGTGCAAAGAACTTCCGGAAACGGCGCATTAAACTTTGTTAATGCAGTAGGCTCTTTTGCGGGAGAAGATTTCGATAACGATAACGGAGACCCCGGAACTTTAATAAACTGGTCATACCCGGGAGCCGTATATTGGGACGGTAATTCCGACGGTGACGGAGATAACCTGCATTGGAACGACCCTCAAAACTGGGCATCGGATGTCGTTCCGGATATAAACTCTCAGGTAATTCTTGACCATAACGCTGTTTCTTCGGCATATACGGTAGAAATATCAAACGATAACGCATTTGCGGGAAGTATATTAATTAATTCAGGTGCAAATCAAATAGAATTACGCCTTAACGGAAAAGAACTCACGGTTGCCGAAGATTTAACCGTTGGCGCAAACTCTGTTTTAACACAAACAAATGCTGCCGATACATTAAGAGTCGGAGGAAGTTGGTCTAACGAAGGCACTTTTAACGAAGGAAACGCCACGGTCGTATTTAACCCTTCTTCCGGAAGCCGGACAATTACCTCAAAAGGAGCCGGAGACGCTTTCTTTAATATTATCATAAACGGAAACGGCGGTACTAATGTTATAAGTTCTGAATTAGACATAAACGGTAACTTCATGCTCCTGTCGGGAACTTTAAGTGCCGGAAACAATACTGTTACCGTAGCAGGAGACTGGACAAGAATAGGAAGCGCAACATTTGACGTAGGAACAAGTACGGTAATATTCGACGGGGCAGACCAAACCGTTAACGGAGGAGAATTTTATAACCTTATTACAAGTAATACCGGAACAAAAACAATAACCGCCAATATTGATGTAGATAACGACCTGACAATAGGCTCCGGAACCGTTCTTGACGGAGGCGAAAATATTATATACGTGGGAGATGACTGGACTAACGAAGTCGGCAATGCCGGATTTGTCCAGTCCGGTGCGGGAACGGTAATATTCGACGGAACCGTTTCAGACCAAAATATAGGAACATCATCAACATTGCCCACAACTTTTAATAACATGACTGTTTCCGGAACTCGCACAAAATATTTACGCCAAAATATTACAATAAACGGAAATCTTGTAATTAATGCTGCAGCTTTATTCATTACCGACGGAACATATGTTGACGGAGCAGGAAGCAACAATACGCTGAATATGAGCAACGGACGAATATACGTTAACGGAGCAGACAACTTTCCGCAAAACTTTGAAAATCTCAACCTGTCCGGAGGAACGGTTGATTATTATGCTGACATAGACCAAAGCGTTTATCCTGCAACATATTACAATCTGATGGTAAGACGAAGAACATCCGGATTTAATACAACAAAAACCCTTGCGGGAGATATTGACGTTAAAGGAAACTTATACATATATGATGATGAAACTCTGTTTGACGTTAATAACCATACAATAAAACTTGTCGGAAACTTCGATAAAAGAGGTTCCTCAATTCCCGTTAACTGGGGTGCCGACGGAACCCTTATACACTACGGCGAATATTGGACGGTAGATGCCGATTTGGAAGGATTCAATAATGTTATTAAGAAAAACAGAGGATATATGCGCGTTATATATCACAGTATAGATATTACCGGAAATATGTCAATACTCGAAGACGCATATCTTTACCAAGATACCGTTAATATTACTTGTACAACCCCGGGAAAAACTTTTACTCTGGCACCTGCGGCTTATGTTGATACCCGAAACCCGCAAACACTGGGAACAAGTACCGGAAGAAAAGCATTCCCGACGGAATTCGACACATACAACATAAGTAAAGACAGCAGAGTTTATCTCAGAGGTACTGTTGGAGACCAAACAATATACACTGTTCCTGTTTACGGAAATTTATACATAAATACAAATGCCGAAATTAATATAAATCTGGACGGAAACCTTAATGTTGACGGAGACTTTATTATGTACAGCGATGTGCCCGTACTGGCAGATAACGGATATGATATTAACATAGAAGGAGATATCGTTGACATACGCTCCTATACTCCGAGCTCTTCTTCCACTATTACTTTCGACGGGGCAGACCAGTCAATATACGACAGAGGATACGGAGCAACGGTATTTGATATGAATAATGTTGTATTTGCAGGAAGCGGGCAAAAAACTCTCGCATACGGAGGCGACGATTGGTATAACATTAAAGGAAACCTTACGATAAACAACGGTGTTACGGTATATGTGCCGAGAAGACTCGATTTCTCGGGCGAAAACTGGACTAACAACGGTATTTTTAATCATACTGCTTATATCGTTAATTTTAACGGAAACTCAGACCAAAACATAGACCCGGGTGCAGAAAACGACTTTTATGCGGTCGACTTTAATAATACGGGAGGAACCGTAACTTTCATTAATAACGGTATTGACGTTAATAACGGAACATTTACCGTAGAAAGCGGAACTGTCGTTAACATGAACGCTCTTACTCATAATATCGCTTCGGAAAGAATTACAAACAACGGAACTTGGATAACCGATAACGCAAACTTTATATGGGACAGAAACGGAACTCAATATATACCCGGAATTACGGCTCAAGATTTTATATTCCGACGATACGATCAATGGACAAGATACAGATACCTCGAAGGACAAATCAGTATCGATGACTTAACAATCGAAGAAGGAACTCAATTAAGATGTTCCGAAAATGCCGAAACAACAACACCCGCATACAATGTTATAATGAGCGGTAACTTCATAAACAACGGAACTCTGTATGCTTGGGGAAATACATTCTATTTCGAAAGCAATAATACCGACTCTAAAATAATAAAACAAGGACAAGGATTTTTCGACAATGTTACATTTAACGATGTTATTTGGGGGCAAAACAGCCGAACATATACCTTATCGGAAGAAACTCGTTTCTACGGAAACTTAACAATTGGAACGGGAGCATTGCTCGACCTTAACGGGCAAATTCTACGCCTCGGAAACGACGACCCGAACGACCCTGTTGAACCCCAGGCGGAATCTCATATTGTGCAAAGCGGAGGAACCCTCGAAGTTGACGAAGGAGCTTCTTTACTCTTCAGTTGTCGGGATGCGGGAAATCCGAAACTCGATGTTGACGGTACACTTAAAATTACGGGTACAAGCGGAGATAATGCGGTTATATCTTCCGAAGACTGGTATTCTGATACACACAGAATAGACATAAACATAAATAACGGAGGCGAAATATCCGCAAAATATTACTTGATAAAATATCTTGTTGACGAAGGTCTTTATATAGATGCCGGAGCAATTATTGACCCTGCAAACAACTTATCATACGGTACCTGGTCGGATATGAATACATCCTCAAGCATAACTTCTTACTACTTAGAATGTAATGCAGACGTTACCGGAATAGGAACAATAGATAATGTTACTTTTAACTTCGGAGGAACTCCTTCCGCAGGACATCATTTTAACGTAAAACGTGCCGCAGGATCATCAGGCGTACTTACTTTCGGAGGTACCGTCAGCGGATTACTTGCCGGATCAACTTACGAAGCAGATGACATAGGAGAAAATAACACTTCGTCAAGTCTTATAGAATGGCCGCCGGTATCCGAAGTATATTGGGTCGGAACCGTTAGTACGGATTGGTTTACGGCAGATAACTGGTCGCCGGCAACCGTTCCTGCAAATACTATTAACGCTATAATTCCTTCAAGAGCTAATAACCCTGTTATTACCGGACAAAACGCCGTATGTAAAAACTTGCAAATAACAGACGGATTCTTAACAATGAGAGCCGGATACGACCTCACAGTCAGCGGAGATTTATATCTCGGAACGGGCAATGACGTCGGAATATTAGCTGTAGAAGACCCCGCATGTTCAATAATTGTAAACGGCAGTTGGACAAAATCTCAAAATGCCGTTTTTGTTCACGGCGACGGAAATGTTATTTTTAACGCAACCGGAGGTACTGTTTCGGTTGACCCGAAAACCTCGGCTTTCGGAAACCTTACTTTTAACGGAGGTGCATCATTCCTGTTAATTAGCGAAAATATATTTGTTGACGACAATTTTACCGTAACAGCAGGAACATGTGCTCCTGCAGTAAACGATTACGAACTTCACGTAAAAGGAAATTTCAATAACTCGGGAGGTATTTATGATAATACGATTCACGGAACGGTATTTATGGACGGAAACGCAGACCAAACAATAACTAACGGTAAATTCTGGAATCTCACAATAGACGGCTCTAACACCAAAACAACGGTTAATAATACAGTAATAGACGGAGATTTGCTGATTAAAAATGCAGTTCTTAAAGGCGGCGAAACAATTGACATGAACGGAAATACCGAAATAACGTCTTCCGGAACATTCGACGACGGAGGATATACGCATACATTTGCCGGCTATCGCTGGACCGGAACCGGTGCATATCTCGGAAACGGAACAGTCGAATTTGACCGTGAAAGTTCTCAATACATAAACGGTGCAAAATTTAACAATCTGATTCTTAAAAACAGAGGTGCTGTTATATTGGAAGACGACATTGACATGACCGGAAATTTAGCTCTCATTGACCCGAATATGTACCTTAATGTCCGAACTTTCCTGATTACTAACACATCCGGTACGGGAACATTCTCCATGGCTGATACTCGAAGAATATACGTTAGAGGTGCAAATAATTTCCCCGTCGGATTTTCTTCTTACGATTTACACGAAAACAGTTATACTGTTTACGACGGAACATTAACTCAAACAATTGCGCCTATACCGGTTATATACGGAAGATTATACCTTGATAACGGCAATAAAACAGCCGGAGGACACCTTGATATAAACGGTATATTATATTTTTATGACGATGCCTTGCTTGATGTTACTTCAAATAACTATCGCATTAATATAGAAGGAGATTGGTATAACACGCAAGGAGCAACATTTATACCTCACGAAGGAGAAGTCATATTCGACGGAAACGACGAAAACACATATCTGCGTATTACCGACGACAGCAAAAATACAAACCGGTTTTTTAAACTTACTGTTAACAAAGGTGCCGGAAGTTTACGCTCATACTGGACGGATATAACGGTAACCGATAACTTAAGAGTATTAAACGGATTACTATATCAAAATCAAACAATGTATGTAGGAGGAGATATGTCCGCAGTATCCGGAACATTCGGAACCTCCGGAACATATTATCTGAATAAAACCTCCGGAAATTCTAACTTGCAGTTTAACGGCTCCGTTTTGCTTAATCTTACTATTGATGCGGGAGCTGTATATTTCCTCAGAGACGACTTGCAAATGGACGGACAATTTAACCTCATTTCTGGTACGTTCGAAGGAAACGGTAAACTCGTAAGAATGGGCAACTACGGCGAAGTAAACGAAATCTCCGGACTATACAAAACAGGTGCGGGAGGTACATTACAACTTCCTAATTACGGGACACTTAAAGTAAACTCCGGAGGAGAAATTCAAATAGTAGGCGACTATAACAATGTTGCCACGGTTACAAACTATACCGGAAGATACTATTTCAATGTAGAAAACGGAGCACTTATTAAAGCCCGAAACTATCTGTTTGAATATATGTCAGAAAACGGAATTTACATAAAAGACGGTGCAACAATTGACGAAAACTACAATTTCAGTTACGGAACATTCTCAAATCCGGCAACGGGAGGTACTTGCTTACGCATAGAAAATAACCAAAACTTTACCGATGCGGAAGGAAATCCTATTACCGAAGTATCTTTCCCGCAAAATCCCGGAAACGGTACTTCTAACGTCATGAAAAATTTAAGCGTGGCGGGACAAATTGACTTTAAAGACTATTCCGGAGAATTTGCAGGCGAAGACTTCGACAACGACCCGAATGATTTAATAAACTGGATATCTCCGCCATGCATAATGTGGACGGGAAATATCGATAACGACTGGTATAAAATCGGAAATTGGCAGGTATCATCCGGACCGGACAGAATACCGCTTATAACAGATAATGTAATCATAACAAAAAGAACAAATCAACCCGTGGTAGATACCGACGGAGCTCTTGCTAAAACACTCGATGTCAGAGAAAATGCAATACTTACTTTAAACTCGTCGGCTGCCGTCGATACAACCCTCAAAGTAGCCGGAGACGTATTCTTTGAAGGAACAATTACAATGACATCGGGAAACGATACACTGTGTGTTGCCGGAAATTGGATTAATAACGGAATGTTCATTGCCGGAAACGGTACTGTTATTTTCGATTCCGAAACAGGAATACAATCTTGCGATAATTTATACGATTATTTCTTTAACTTACATATAAATTCGGTTTCCGACGTACAACTTACAAGAAATACGGTCGTAAACGGAAACCTTATAATTAAAAACGGTAACCTCGATATGAGTGCCGATAATCGCACCCTTACCGTTAAAGGAAATTTTTATAATTACGATAACTTTATTTCGCGAAGAGCAAAATTGATACTTGCAGGAAACAGTACTTCGCAAATATTTAATCCCGGAACTTCCGATTTTTACAATATCGACATAAACGCAGATGCGGCAACAAATGTTATGCTTTCAGGATACCCGTTAAATTTGATGCACAATATGAATATAAACTCCGGAATATTTAACCTTAACGGAGGAATATTTAATTTCGGAGATGCCTCCGGAACGGATGTATTAACGGTTGTCGGGACCTTAAATGTTGACGGAAACGCATACCTTAAACCCGCAAACACGGCAGCGGTGGAAATAAACAACGGAGGCACGGTAAAACTTGTCGGAACAGATATAGACCATCCGGCTTACTTGCAAGCTCAATCCGGAACATTTGCATTCAGCGTAAACAGCGGAGCCGTAATACATGCAGCATATTATAATATACAAAATACCGATGCCGACGGTATTCACTTAAAAACGGGAGCGGCAATCGATGCCTCCGATAACTTCTCAAACGGAGTATGGATGAACGGTACAAACCCCGGACAATACATTTGGTTAGAAAACGACTTCTCGGATTTTACGGCAAACGGTGTATATTTCCATAACGGAGCTTCTGTAAATGTAAAAAGATTATCAGGTACCGGAATTATAACATTCGAAGATGCTTTAGGACTGCTCGCAGGTGCCGATTACGAAGATGATAATCCGGCTCACGGAGAAGATACCGGACTTATCAGGTGGACATTTACTCATGATATATACGACTGGACAGGTGCCGTTGATAATAACTGGAATGTTGCCGGAAACTGGAATACCCCTGCCGGAAATGCAGTGCCGGATGCTAACGCAATAGCCAGAATACCGGACGTATCACTTGCAAACGGAGGCAGCGGAAACTTCCCTGTACTCGGCTATTCGGGTACAGCGGATTCGGACGGCTCATGTTACGACTTAATTATAGAAGACGGAGCATCATTAACGCTTATTAACGACAAAAACTTGGATGTCGATAATGCGGTAACGGTAAAAACAAGCGGATTATTCGATATTACAACCGGTTCCGCTTCAACAATAAACGTAGGCGATGCTTGGTCTATAGCCGGAACATTTAATCACGGAGGTAACTCTACGGTTATTTTTGATGCTCCCGGAGGCAAATTATTGGCTGTGGCAGGTAACGGAAGTTTCTTTAACCTTACCGTAAATTCTGCCGGCGATGCCGAATACACAACAGACGGAACTTTACACATCGACGGCGCATTCTCGGTTAATTCGGGAATATTTACCGTAACGGACCCGACTGACACATTATTTGTGGGAGGAAACTTTACCGTACAAAACTCCGGAACGTTCAATCACGGTAATTCATTGGTATATTTATCCGGAGACAACCAAAATATATCGGTAAACGGAACAAGCAGTTTATATAAATTGCTTTGTGCCGGCGGACAAACAAAATCACTGCTTTCAGATATCGTTATAGAAAGCGATATGGAAATAAAAAGCGGAGTCTCTTTAAACGGAGGTGCAAATACCCTCGATCTTAAAGGAGACTGGATTAATAACGGTACATTTATTCCCGTTTCGGGAACAGTTGCCTTTACGGGAAATCAAACTCAATTAATAGAAAATTATAATACAGAAACATTCTACAACCTGTCCGTTAATAACACGGCTTCTGTATTCCCGCAGATAATCTTATACGGCGACGTAAATATCTCCGGAAACAGTTGGGTTATGACAGACGGTGTTATAGAAACTACCGACGACGAAATGCTTACCGTAGGCGAAAATGTTATTTTAACGGGAGGCGATACTTCCGACAGTTACGTTAACGGTCCTGTTACGAAAAAAGGAGATGCAAACTTCGTATTCCCCCTGGGTGACGGAACTAAATTCGCACGCCTCGGAATTTCGGGTATGACAAGTTCGGCAGAATTGGTTGCCCGCTATTTTGAAGCTCCTTATACCGATTTGTCTTCGATAGGTGCGGGAATAGACCATGTAAGCGGATACGAACATTGGACTTTAGAAAGAACATCCGGAACAGGCGAACCTGTTGTAACTCTTTATTGGGAAGACGGAGCAGAATCAGGTATAGATAATCTTTCATCATTGACCGTAGCTCTATATACCGGAGGAATCTGGGAAGACCAAAACAACGGAGGAACTGCGGGCAGCATTGCCGCAGGTTCAGTAACTTCAGGTTCGGCTTTTACAAACTTCGGACCTGTAACATTTGCTTCCGTTGACGAAAATAATCCTTTACACGGATACACAAGATGGACAGGTAACGTTTCTGTTGTTTGGAATAATCCGAATAACTGGACGGCCGGAGTACCTGTTGCAACAATGGATGCACTTATACCGGAAGACCCGGTTAACCAACCGGTTATAGATATAGATGCCGTAACCCGTAACTTAACGATTGACGAAAATGCAAAACTTGAAGTTAATCCTTTAAAATCGCTTACTACACATGGACGATTTACAATTAACGGTACATTCAGGTTAAATTCCGACGAAACGGGTAACGCATGCTTCATTAATAATGATGCTGTTTCTTACGGCTCTAATTCCGTTGTGGAAACAGAACTGTATATTAAAGGCAATCAATACCACCATGTTTCTTCTCCGACAACGGCAACTCATACCGACAGATTTAAAACCGATATTACATATCCTTATATCGACCATAATTTTTACTCTTACGACGAAACCGATACCAATGCGGATTGGACGGCTACCGCTTGGCACGAGTTCGACGGAAATATGACTGTTATGGACGGTTATACTTATTATCTCGACAGAGATGCCACGGTACTTATAAAAAGAAGCAACAGCGGAGATTTTAATACCGGAGATAAAAGCAAATCTTTAACTTATACGGGAGGAAGTGCGGCTCCGGTTATTCACAGAGGATGGAACTTCGTCGGAAATCCGTATCCCGCAAACCTTGATTGGGATGCAAGCGGATGGACTAAAACAAATATATATAATTCTCTGTATTTCTGGAACGGAACAAACTACTCTTATTACGTACCTTCCGGAGACCCCGACGGAGCTCAAGACGACGGTGTGGGAGTTAACAACGGCAGCAATATTATACCGCCTATGCAGGGATACTTCGTTAAAGTAAAAGAAGATGCGGCAAATCCTGACGATAACCAAACAGGATTGCTTGTAACCCCGCAAAGTGCCAGAACCGTTGCTTCTCATGCTTATTATAAAAATGCTCGAAAATCCGGAGATATTATTCGTATAACGGTTTCCGCAGAAGATAAAAAAGACGAAACGGTAGTAAGATTCTTGCCTTTGGCAACTTCCGGATTTGATGCGGATTACGATGCATTTAAGTTATTTCCGGGCGATTGGTACGAAATGCCGCAAATATACAGCGTACTTAAAGACAATAATTTAACGGCTTCCGTTAACACATTGTCCGGATATTACGACAAACTTATTGTACCGTTAGGATTCAGAACAGCGGTTGACGGTAATTTTACCGTTGAAATTCCCGCACTTGATTTTGACGAAGATACAGAAATATATTTCGAAGATATGCTTCAAGATAATGCAATATTTGAAATATCCGGCGGATTAACGTATTATTTCACTTCCGACCAAGGCGTATTTGATGACAGATTCAGATTATTATTCTCTGTATCGTCTTCAGGCATAGAAAATGATTTCGACGATTCTCCGGATGTTGATATTTATTCTTTTGGAACCGGAATTTATTTGAAATCATTAACTCCCGATGCAATTACGGGCGATATTCAAATAACGGACATATCCGGAACGGTTGTTTATCATGCCGTTAATAACAAAGAGGCTGCGGCGCGTATTAATTTCGACAAATATGCGAGCGGTTTATATATTGTTAAATTGAGAAATAAATACGGAGTATTTACCGGAAAAGTTTTTACGATAAAATAATTAAGTTTTGAGTTTTTTCGGAGCGGCATGTTAAAAATTATGCCGCTCTTTTTTATATTTGCATTTGTCATGAAAAATAAAATAAAACTTATTGCCTTTGATGCGGATGATACTTTGTGGGTTAACGAACCTTATTATCGCGAAACGGAATATAAATTTGCGGATTTACTTTCGGATTATGTTTCGGAAAAAGATGCAATTGACAAATTATTTGAAACGGAAATGCAAAATCTCGGGCTTTACGGATACGGAGCTAAAAGCTTTGCTCTCTCAATGATTGAAACTGCTCTGAAAATCTCCGATTATAAAATATCCGGCAAAGCTGTTGAGCAAATTATCGATTTTGCAAAAGAACTTAATCGTAAAGTTATAGAACTTTTGCCCGATATCGAAACTGTTTTAAATGAACTTAATAAAAAAAAATATGAAATTATACTTGCCACAAAAGGAGATTTACTCGATCAGGAACGAAAATTAAAAAAATCAGGTCTCGAAAAATATTTTCGACATACGGAAGTTATGAGCAACAAAAAAGAAGAAGACTATTTAAAAATTTTAGATTTTTATAAAATAAAACCCGAAAATTTTCTTATGATAGGAAATTCTTTAAAATCTGATATTTTACCTGTTCTGAAAATAGGCGGTAATGCAATTTATATCCCTTTTCATACAACATGGATACATGAAAAAACAGACGAGAAAGAGATAATGAAATTCGAAAAATATCTTAAAATCGAAAAAGTCTCCGATTTGTTGCAAATATTATAAAAAAACCGCATGCTTTTAACATGCGGAAAAAATTCTCGAACTTAAAATCTTTATTCTTTGCTTAAAAGTTCTGCCGTTTTTACAAGACTTATAAATTCTTTTCTGTATCCGAATTCATCTTTGCCCGCGGCACTTTTTGCTAATTCCGCAACTGACTTGTAAGTGGCGTTGCCTTTAAATTTCGAATCTCTCAGCAACATGCCGAAAGCTGCAGCCGCTGCCGAAAACCTGAAATTATCGGAAGTAGATTCAAGTTCTTTTTCAGTATTTTTTATCGGAAGTTCTATTTTTATTCCTTTATCGCTTCCTATCGGCTTATAGCTTAATTTTAGAGTCATTATTTCGTTATTCGAGGAAGCGCTCGGATTTAAAATACTTGTTTGATATTTAAGACTGTCTGCGATTCGTATTTTCCTGTCGGAATTTGCCGGAATAATTTCGTATAAAGCAGTAACGCTGTGACCTGCTCCGAGTTCTCCGGCATCTTTTTTATCATCGTTAAAATCTTCTTTTGCCAAAATCCTGTTTTCGTAACCTATAAGACGATATGCCTTTACATATGCCGGATTAAATTCAATTTGAATTTTAACGTCTTTGGCTATTGTAAACATGTTAGCCCGCATCTCTCTTACAAAAACTTTTTCGGCTTCTCTTATGTTGTCTATGTAAAAATAATTTCCGTTGCCGGCATTACTTATTTGCTCCATGCGTCCGTCTTTGTAATTTCCTGTCCCGAAACCGAGTATTGTAAGATAAATATCGTCTTTTCGTTTTTCTTCAACAAATTCGACCAAAGAACTTGTTGAAGATACTCCTACGTTAAAATCTCCGTCGGTTGCGAGTATAATTCTGTTATTGCCGTTTTTTATAAAATTGTCTTTTGCTGTTTTATAGGCAAGTTGTATTCCTGCTCCGCCGGCGGTAGAACCGCCCGCATGCAAATTATTTAAAGCGTTTATTATTTTAGTTTTCTCGGATGCTGAAGTAGGAGGCAGCACCAAACCGGCTGCTCCCGCATATACAACTATCGAAACATAATCCTTTCCGGAAAGTTCCTCTAAAAGCATCTTAAACGATTTCTTAAGGAGAGGTAATTTATTCGAATCATTCATGGAACCTGATACATCAATTAAAAAAACAAGGTTCGAAGGTTTTAAATTTTCGTAATCAAGCTTTTTCCCTTGGATACCCGTATGAATCAGCTTATGTTCTTTATTCCACGGGCATTCCGAAATTTCCGTAAATACCGAAAAAGGAACCTTGCCTGAAGGCGAAGGATAATCATAGTCGAAATAATTAATTATTTCCTCTGTTCTTACGGCATCCTTATAAGGCATGCGATTATTATTTAAAAAACGTCTGATGTTGGAATATGAAGCATTATCGACATCTATCGAAAATGTTGATAAGGGATTTGTTCTTGCGTCAAGAAATTCATTCTCGTTTATTTTATCGTATTCTTCGGTATTATAATCAATATACCCTTCATTCGGAATAACAATATTATTGGCGGAATAATGCATTTTCATTTCTTTTTTAATGCCGTAAGAAACATAATCCGCCTCAATTTCCTGATTAGCGTATTCCGTATAATTATCGGGGCTTTTGCTGCTGCCGTCCTTTACGGTTTCGCAAGAATAAAAACAGGATGTCGTAAAAATCAAAAAAATAAATAACTTTGTTTTCATAATTCAGTGTTTTAGGATTAATAAGTTTCTGTATTTTTGATGATAAGAAAGTTAATATTCCATAATTTCGCTTAGCTGACTGTAAGTTGTTGTAATATGTCGGTTCGGATATAGAAAAATTTAAATAAAATATCCCGGCGGTAAAAAATTAAAATTACGACTAAAAAAATATTGGAATTGTGATTTCTTAAATAAAAATGTATTTTTGCGCCGTTAAATGCGGAGTCTTATTCCCGAAACAGTCTTAAATACCCC
>JAADDR010000199.1 GCA_013153865.1 Chlorobiota bacterium
TTTATATTTGCTTTTAAATTTAAACTTCGTTAAGCCATTTTATTCCCATAACGGTTATGTCATCTACTTGTACGTTGTTACCCATCCATTTTTGCATTATTTTTTCCATAAATATGCTTTGTTTTTCTATGGGGTATTGGTGTATTTCTTCTAAAAGACTTTTAAATTGGCGTTTAGAGAATTTTCTGTTTTTTTCGCCTCCTATTTGGTCTGCATAACCGTCGGTAAACAGATAAATAATGTCGTTTTTTTCTAATTTGATTTCAGTTGTTTCAAAATCTTTCTCTACGGGATAATATCCTATCGGGTTTCTTGTTGCTTTGTATTCGTTCATTTCGCCGTTTTTCATTATAATAAGCGAATTAAAAGCACCGGAATATTGCATAATATTTGTTTTTGTGTTTACGGCACATAGTGCAATATCTAAACCGTTTTTGTTTTCGAGAGATTCTCCGTAAGAATAAAATGTTTCTTTAACCCGTTTTCTTAATTGATTAAGAGCTTCTCCCGTATTATTTACGAGTTCCAGCCTGACTATATCGTCCAGAAAACTCATTCCCAGCATTGTAATAAGTGCTCCGGGAACTCCGTGTCCGGTACAGTCGGCAACGGCAAAAACTATATAATCGCCTGTTTTTCTGAAATAGTAAAAATCACCGCCGATAACTTCTTTAGGTTTGTAATAAATAAAGAATTCTCCGGGCAGATTTTCTTTTATGTACTGAATACTCGGCAGTAATGAACTTTGTATGTATTTAGAGTAGTTTATGGAGTCGTTTAAATGGTCTAATGCGGATTCGGCTTTTTCTTTTAATTTTTCAATTTCTTTTGCGTATAATTCGATTTCGAATCTTTTTTGGTCAACTTCGAGACTTTGAGCAAACAGTTTTTGATTTAATTTATCTTGTTCTTTTCTTTGTTCTTCTATTTGTTTTAAATATTGTTCGATTTCTGCATTACGTTGTTCTACTTCTAATTTTTGAGCAAAAAGTTGCTGATTAAGAGCTTCTTGCTCTTTTGCTTTTTCTTCAAGTTGTTTTGAATATAATTCAACTTCGTAATTACGTTGTTCGACTTCCATTTTTTGAGCAAACAATTTTTGGTTAAGCGTTTCTTGTTCTTTTGCTTTTTCTTCTAATTGTTTTGCATATTCTTGAACTTCTGCATTACGTTGTTCGACTTCCATTTTTTGAGCGAAAAGTTGCTGGTTGAGGGCTTCTTGCTCTTTTGCTTGTTTTTCGAGTTGTTTTGCGTATTTTTGAACTTCCATGTTACGTTGCTCGACTTCCATTTTTTGGGCAAAAAGTCTTTGGTTAAGGGCTTCTTGCTCTTTTGCTTGTTTTTCAAGTTCTTTTGCATATTGTTGCATTTCCGAATTTGTTTGTTCCAAATTCTTTTTTTGTGCGAGCAACATTTGGTTAAGAGTTTCTCTTTCTTGTGCTTGTTGTTGTATTTGATTTATATATTTTCTTACGGCATTATTTTTTTCTTCAAGTTCTTTTTTTGCTTTTAAGACTTCGCTTTGGATTTTTTTTCTGTTAACAACCGATGCTAATGTTCTTGCAACATCTTCCAGAAATTTTATTTCCGATTCTTTTTTCTCGTGATTGTGTTTTAGGTATATGTTAAGTATTCCGAGAACTTTACCGTCTGCCATCATAGGTAAATGATAGTGTCCGTGTTCTTTTATATCGTCGAATCTTATTTCGTGATCTTTATTTATACTGCCTGCATACAGAGTCTTTTTTTCGGTAAGAGTTTTTCCGCACAGGCATTCGCCTTTTTTTACGTGTTTGCATCTTATTGCTTCTTGCCCGAGATTTTTTTGAGCAACCATTTCCAAATCTCCGTTTTCGTCAGTTAAAAAAACTGCTCCTTTGGGCATAATGTCGAGCCATTGCAAATTAAGTATTTTGTCTAAGGCATCTTGCAGAAATTCTTTTATGTTTCGTTCTTTTCCGCTGACGTTTTTAAGTATTTCGGATATTGCAGCTTGTCCTCTTATTTGTTCTGTCGATTCTTCGAGTTTTTTTCTTGCTTCTTCGGCTTCTTTTGTTTTATTTTCCAATAATTCTTCGTATTCGATATTGTTTTTTTGAAAGTTTATAAAACTTACTATTAATGCCAAAAATGCAAACAGTGAGGATACATCGACTATGTAAAGCGTTGCGGGGTTAATAACAGCTCCTTGGACACTTGCTCCGGATAATTTGTGTATTATGCTGAATCCTACAAAAGCAATAAAATATGTAAATATTGCGAAGTAAAAATAGAAGTAGTTTCTGAAGTTTATGATTATAAGCGGAACTGCCACGGTTGACAGAAGTATAATTCTGGGAGCTACATATGTTACTATATCGATGTTATCTTTGCCGTATATTTTTGTGATAATTGATGCTGATACGATTGCTACGGGGATGAAAACGGAAACCAGAAAACTGGTTATTTTATATAATCCCGCTTTGTTTAAGAAAGGAACAAAAAACAGAAAGATTGCAAGGGCGAAAAGAAAAAGAGCTGCCGAAACCGCAAGATTCAGTTTGTAATATATAATAAATGAAAGCAGAAACATTATGACGGAGAAAATGATACTTATTTTATTTGTAAGTACTATTTTTCTTGCTTCAGATTCCGTATTGCTTTTTTGTGTACCGAAACTAAATATTTTCATAAATTTATTTTTTATTTCAGATGTCTGGTTATAAATGTTATATTTCGTTGTCGTTAACGGTCATATAGACTAATGTTTGGTTTAACAGACCGTATGCGATTTCTCCGAATGTAACGGGTCCTCCGATTGAAAGTTTGTTGTTTTCGAGTTCTCCGTATAAATAATTCAGGATACAGTTGCATGAAAATGCGGGTTCGTTATAGAGTTTCGGGACTTTTATTTTAAATTCTTTTGTATAGTCTTTAATCGGTTCGGCTGTTCTGTAAATTCTGTTTTCAAAAACCGGTGCATAGAAGTGTACTTTTTTGTTTTCCGTATCTACCGCTTTTATGCTTACGTTTATTTTAATTCCCGAGTAGTCTGCAACCAAAGGCAGTTTTGTGTCAATGTTTTTTATAGACAGATAATCGGCAAAGTTTACTTTTTTATCGTTAATAAGGCATTCTTCGGCTTCGAAACCGGTGTTTAGGAACTCTATTTTGTCTGCGTTTTTGTCTTGGTTGAATATGTTTACTATATTTACTCCGGCTTTTTTGTTATCGGGCAGTTTTACGTGAATTGCGACGGCTTTGTCGGTTAATGCTTCTCCGGTAAGACCGTTGTAAACTTTTGCCGAAGCGTTTTCTGTATTTAAATCGAAACCTGATACCCAACCTACAAACGGGTTTTTATATAAATTTTTTATTTTCCAGTTATTTAAAGCAAAATATTCGTGAATGCCCGAGAAAGCGGGTATTATAAATAATGTAAAACCGTTATCGTAAAAGTTGGATGATATTTCGTCGAAATTGTATTCGTCGTAAGTTTTTATTTTTATGTCTTCGGCAAATTCGGGTATTTCTTCGGCGTATATTTTTTCTTTGTTAAATTCTCCTCCGTCTTTTTCTGTTATAAAATAAGGTGTTGTTCCGCCTATCCAGTTTCCTTCAGGTAATTTTGACAGGACTTCTTCGTCTCCCGCCAATGCTAATTTTTTACCTTCTTCCAAGAGTTTGGTAACGGCTTCTACTGTTTTTGTTGCAGCTTTATTCATTTTTTATTTGCTTAAAGTGTTATGTTATTTTTTTTAAAAAAATCTTTATATAAAAAATCGTCTCCGGTTATGTGTTCTATGAGCCACATTTTGAGATAATTCATTAGTTCATAGTGCAGGTTTTCGTCGTTTTGTATTAATTTATCTTTCCATTTTTCTACTTGTTGTATAAAATTTTTGTGTTTTAAAATATGTTCGTTTTTGTCGGGAAAGTTATATTCTTCGAATAAGTCTTCTTCCGTTTTAAAATGGTATTGTGTATATTCCGTAAGTTCTTTAATTATATCCGGAATTATGTCTTCTGCATTTCCTTCGGACAGAGATGCGAACAGTTTATTTATTAATTCGATTAATTTTTTATGTTGATTGTCAATTTTGTTTATGCCTACACTGTATATTTCACTCCATGTAACAAGTTCTTTTGCCATTTGTAAAAAGTTAAAAAATGAAAGATTAAATACTTTTGTTTTGATTGTATCTAATCTTTCGGGGTTAGACTTTAAAAATTTTATACGGTTTAATTTTATTCTTTGTTTTTTAACAAATCGGAATATTTCATATCTTCTACAAGAATATGATTAGTCCACCAGT
>JAADDR010000046.1 GCA_013153865.1 Chlorobiota bacterium
TTTTAACGGGTTTAATTTTGTTTATCAATGCCGAAACTTGTCCTATTTCGAGTTCGCCGTTTTCGGTATCGCCTTCGAACATACCGAGTTTTGCTCTTGCTCTGCCGAGAAGTTCGGTCAGTTCTTCTCTGCCTGCACCTTTGTTTTCGGCTTCGATTACTTCGTTGCAAAATTTGTTTTTGATAAGTCGCACGGGAACCAATTTTTTTAATGCTAAATATGTATCGCCCTCGCCGGCTTTTACGGTTTCCTTTTTGAAATTAAGGTGTGCGGATGCTTCTTCGGAAGCAACAAAACGACTTCCTATCTGCACGGCATCGGCACCGAGAACCATTGCGGCAAGCATGGCTCTGCCTGTTGCTATGCCTCCGGCGGCAATAAGCGGTTTTACCGTTACGGAGCGTGCCAGAGGCGTAAGCACGAGCGTTGTTGTTTCTTCGCGACCGTTGTGTCCTCCGGCTTCGAAACCTTCGGCAACTATTGCGTCAACGCCTGCGGCATCTGCTTTTTCGGCAAATTTTGAATTGGCAACGACGTGAGCAACTTTTATGTCGTGTTCTTGAAGATATTTAGTCCAAGTTTTGGGATTTCCGGCGGATGTAAATACAATTTTCACGCCTTCGTCGATTATGATTTTCATTATTTCTTCGGTTTGAGGATAGAGCAACGGAACATTTACACCGAAAGGTTTGCCGGTTGCTTTTTTTGTTTTTTGTATGTGTTCTCTCAGCACATCGGGATACATCGAGCCGGCACCTATAAGTCCCAATCCGCCGGCATTGCTTACTGCCGATGCCAGCTCCCAACCGGAACACCATATCATACCGCCCTGAATAACAGGGTATTGAATATTGAATAATTTACAAATCCGATTCATTTAATTCTGATTTTAATTTTTTGCAATATGCAAAAAAAACAATAACCGGACAAATGTTAAGAACAAAGAACAAAGAGAAAAGTTAAAAGTCGATACCGGGTTTTTGTATGTGAAATATTTATAATACTCTTCGGGTTTTATAAATCCGTAGGGTCTTATAAATTTAATCAACCGGCGGCCAAATTGCATTAATTTGCGGATTTTCGGGCAGATATACCACCCAAAGTTTGTCGCCCGGTTTTCTGTGGCGGTTATTGTTACTCCAAGCACCTGTTTTTTTTGCCGTAATAAGTTCTCCGTTTTGTGTTTTAAATTCGTAATCGAGTCGCCAGGGATGTCGTCCGTTGACGCTTTCGGAAGTGTCTTTGTAAATGTCGATAAGTTCGCCTTCGGCTTTTATGCCGTTTTCGAGAGCGGCGATTTTGCGGTTTGCCGTTCTTAAAGCCGACCGTACAAGAAAGAAACCTATAATCGGGAAAATTATCGACCATATAAACGGAACGATGAAAATAATTCCTACAATAAACAATGTGCTTCGGTATTTCAGTTTTTTCACGTAAACTTCGGGCAATTTTCGAGGCGGCGGCGGAGGCATATCTCCTCTGTTAATTCCGGAATTGTTGTGCGAAACGGCAGGTAAAGGTCCGCCGCAACTTTTGCAATGTGTTTCGGTTGTTACTTTGTTTACGGTTTTGCACCAAGGGCATTCCACCGGAACTATTTCTTGCACCATTTCGGGAATACCGTCGTTGTTAATGTCGGTTAACAGTCTTGCTCCGCAATTTGAACAGTGTGTTTTGTCAATGTTTTTTGTTCCGCATTTATGGCAATAGGTTACCATAGTTAAAAGTCAAAAGTTTAAAGTTTAAAGTTTATAAAGTTAAAAGGTTTGCTACCATTTGATTTCTTCTTTTCCGATTGATTTCAAAAATTCATTTGTTTTACTGAAATGTTTGCAGCCGAAAAATCCGTTATGAGCCGAAAAAGGCGAGGGGTGAGGTGATTTCAGTATATAATGTTTGCCGGCATCAATAACCTGTCCTTTTTTTTGAGCATAAGCACCCCAGAGCATAAAAACGAGATTTTCTTTTGTTTCGGCAATTTTTTTTATTGCGGCATCGGTAAATGTTTCCCACCCTTTGCCCTGATGCGAACCTGCTTGTCCTGCTCTTACGGTAAGAGTTGCGTTAAGCATTAATACGCCTTGTTTTGCCCAATGTTCGAGATTGCCGGTTGCCGGGATTTCTTTTCCGACATCGCTGTGCAGTTCTTTGTATATGTTTCTTAACGAAGGCGGCACGGTAACTCCGTCTTTTACCGAGAAACACAAACCGTGTGCCTGTCCTTTGCCGTGGTAGGGGTCTTGTCCGATAATAACGACTTTTACTTTATCGACCGGGCATAAATCGAATGCTTTGAAAATGTCTTTACCCGGAGGGTAAATTGTTTGTGTTTTATATTCTTGTTTTACGAAGTTTACCAAGTTTACGAAGTATTCTTTTTCAAATTCGTCTTTCAGAAGTTTTTTCCATGATTGTTCGATTTTTACGTCCATTTTTCAGTTAAAAGTTGAAAGTTTGTAAAGTTATTTAATTATCGGTTTTTGAATAATTTGAGCAGGGGTTTTATGTAGTCTTCGTCGGTTTTTACATGCGTATTGTCTATACCGTTTTTATCGAAAATTTGTTTTATTGCAAGGATTTTTTCTTCTCTTTTTTTGCGAAATGTTTCTCTTACTTTTTTTCTTGCTGTATCAACGTATATTTCTTTTCCGGTTTCTGCGTCTTTCAGTTTTATTAAACCGATGTTCGGCAGTTCGTATTCGTGTTTATCGTATATGTGTAAAGCAATAATATCGTGTTTGTGTCCTGCAATTTGCAGAGCTTTTTCAAAATTATCGTCAAAAAAATCGGAGATAAGAAATGCCGTGCTTCTTTTTTTGATAACATTTGTAAAATATTTTAATGCTTCGGATATGTCGGTTTTTTTGCTTTCGGGAGTAAAGTCTATTAATTCTCTGATAATGCGCAGTATGTGTTTTTTTCCTTTTTGCGGAGGTATAAATTTTTCGATTTTATCGGTAAAGAAAATAACACCGACTTTGTCGTTGTTTTGTATTGCCGAAAAAGATATAACGGCGGCAATTTCGGTTATTAAGTCGCGTTTAAAATATTTTAATGTTCCGAAATTTTCGGATGCGCTCATGTCTATGAGCAGAATAACGGTAAGTTCGCGTTCTTCTTCGTATGTTTTTATGTATGCTTTATCGTAGCGTGCGGTAACATTCCAGTCGATGTTGCGAACATCGTCGCCGTATTGGTATTCGCGCACTTCGCTGAATGACATTCCGCGACCTTTAAACGCACTGTGATATTCGCCTGCAAAAATTTGTTTTGATAATCCTCGCGTTTTAATTTCTATTTGTCTTACTTTTTTTAAGATGTCTTTTGTTTCCACAATATTTCTTTAATTCTTTTAAATTCGAATTTATTATAAACATAAGTTATTAAAATAACAAAAATAATCGCGATAACACCTGTTGCCGCGTCGTAGTATCTCGGCAGCGATAATGCAAAACGTATCAAGACCGTTGCTACGGCAAATCCGGTATTGCGAAATACGACGCAATACAGATGACTGTATCTTAAAGAAATAATTACGATAAGTATATCCGTAAATATAAGCAGTTCGTAGAACATTGTGAAAAATCTGAATTTATCGGCGCCGTTAATGTAAAGCAGTAAATCGTATATGCCGATTATTACGAATGCGACAAGCATTAACAGAGCCAAAAGTTTTTTCAGTGCGGTAAATTTGTATGTGTCTTCGTCGTTGGCTGTTATTGAGCGGTGTTTTTGCATTTTTTTAAATATCAGAACACCGGCAAATATTGCCAAAGCTCCGAATATGTCCGAAAGTATGTAAGTTAAAGGTTGTAAGGCGTTTTGAATATCGAAAGGTGTTTGTATTTCGGTAAATTCTTTAAATGCTTGTCTGAGAAGTATAAGCGAAAGAATTTCGAATTGTTTTGCAACGGAATCGGTAACCGAATGCGAAAGAATGAAAACCATTTCGATTATTTCTACCGCAAGCAGTATTTTAAAGGTTATTTCTACGGCAAAGAAATAGCTGTCAGGTAAGAAAGCCGCTATGTTCTCGGGAAGATAAACCGTTTTGTTGATAAAAGCAAGAATAAGGGACAGTAAAAATATAAAAGCCAGAACGGAGCTTATTATTTTAAATCCTTTGGCACTTTCGATATTTTTTGATATTTTATCGAATGTAACAAATGCCGTTTTTAATATTTTGTCTTTCATCAAAAACGTTGTTATTTAAGCCAAAGTT
>JAADDR010000040.1 GCA_013153865.1 Chlorobiota bacterium
ATTTTGATTTTTGTTTTTGTCCTTTAATCAGCCATCGTATTATTGTCATTACGCTTATATAGTTATTATGTTTATCGTATAATACTATATTTCCTGCTGTTTTGCCGCCTGCTTCAGTTATAAGTTTTTTTATTGTTTTGTTTGCGCTTACCCACATATTGCGTGTTCCGTAAATTGTAATTACCGGTTTGTTTTTTATAGTTTTACGTACTATATCGGTATTTAAAAATGAATTTGCGGGAATTGAAGGCGAAAGATACCAGACTTGTAATCCGACAACTATTAAATCGTATTGCTCCGGATTTTTGATATTTATTTCTTTTAAAGGGGTTGTTATTTCTTTGACACTTTCGGGAAAAACGTCGTAAAAAGTTTCTGAAGGTTGCCACGGGAAAGGGTATTCTTTTTTAGGGTATATGCGTACAAAATCTGTTTTTACGTTATCGTCTTTTATTATATCGGAGAAAATAGCATTAATTATATTTTCTAGTTGTCCGGTTTGGGTGTAATATATAACAAGTATTTTTTTCATGTGTTTTTCTTTGTTACTGCATGTAAAAAAATATTCGGAATTAAAGTTTTAATCTTTTTGATTGTTCGTAGAAATAAGATATTGCCGCAGTAAATACAAAAAACAGCAGAAGTGCAGTGATTTGCGGTAAAGAGTTTGTTAAAGAACCGTTTCGGAGAAAGACGTTATAGAAACTTTCGAGTCCCCAATTAAGGGGGGATATTATGCTTATTTTTTGCATTACGGGCGGCATTGCATATACCGGGAACCATATGCCTCCGAGTGATGCAAGAATAATAACCGATACCGAACCGAAAACTCCCGCTTGTTCGTGAGTTTCGGCAACGGTTCCTACCAATATTCCGTATCCTACCGCAGCAAGTCCGGAAGCAAAAGCCGTTATAAGCAAAGCGGTAATGTCGGAGCCGATATGCAGAACCGGTAAGCCGAATAACGGAAGTATGAAAATGCCGGTAAGTATCATAAGTACGAATTGTAAGAAAGTAACAGCAAGATAAACAATTGTTTTGCTGCCCAATACCGTAAGGTAACTTCCGGGCATTGTAAGAAGACGAAAGAAACTTCCGTTTTCCCGTTCGTGAATCATATTTCCGGCAAGCGGTATTACTATAAAAAACATGGCAAACATTGTCCATGCGGGAACATTGTGTTGTGTAGAGTCGGGTTTTATGTTTGTTTTTTGTTTATAGGCAAATGTTTCGACAAATTCTGCCGTTTCTGCCGGTTCGTCGAATAATTCCGCTTTTGAGCCGGTTAAGTTCTCCAGTTGCTCGGACAGTATTTTAAATAAAATTCGTGTTTCTATTTTAGCGGTATAAGTTTGAAGATTTGATATTATTGCCTGCCTGAATGTTTTTTTTATTGTCGGATCCGTAAGTATTTGAATTTTTATTTTTTCAAATGATTTTTTTTGTTTTTTGCTTTCGGGAGAAAACATGTTTTCTATAACCGGTTTTACATTTTTTCTTATGATATCGGTTGCTCCGGAAGGAATTACGACAGCTGCACGGTATTTTCCCGATGCTACTTTTGCTTTTGCTTCGGAGTATTCGGTTATCGCGGAATCGATGTCAAAAAAACCTGATTTAAGAAGTCCTTCTTTTAATGATTTTCCGAGTATATCGTTGTCATTATCAATGCAAAGAACTTTTATTTTGTTTTCGTTTATGCTTTTAAGAGTGCTGTCTTGTACCAAAGTAACAACGATAATCATTGCCGCGGGCATTAAAAAGAGTATTATAAGCCCGGGTATGTCTCTTATAAGCACAAGAAATTCTTTTATTACGGATGCTTTGAGTTTATGCATTATGTTTTGTTTCTTTTCCGGTAAGTTTGAAGAATAATTCTTCCAGATTTCTACAATTTTCGTTTTTGATAAGTTCCGAAGGTTTACCTTGTATAATTATTTCGCCTTTGTCGATAACGGCAATGTCGGTACAAAAATTTTCCGCTTCTTCGAGATAATGTGACGTGTAAATTATTGTTGTTCCTTTTTTATTTATTTCTTTTAATTCCGTCATGATTTCGAGTCTGGAACGGGCATCGATACCTACTGCCGGTTCGTCGAGAAGCAGTAATTCCGGGTTATGTAATATGCCTGCAATAAGATTTGTTTTTCGTTTCATTCCTCCGGAATATGTTTTTATTTTTTTATTTGCATATTTGCTTAATCCGAATTTGTTCAGCCAAAAGTTTGATATTTCTTCGGCTTCTTTTTTTCTTAATCCGTACATTCTACCGAAAAATATCAAGTTTTCTTTTGCCGTAAGAGTAGGGTATAATGCTATGTTTTGAGGAACTGTTCCGGTTATTTTTTTTATATCGGAAAGATTAGTTCTTATTGACATGTTATTTATAAAAATATTTCCGGATGTAGGAGGAAAAAGTCCGCAGAGCATTGAAAAAACGGTTGTTTTTCCTGCTCCGTTTGTTCCGAGTAATCCGAAAATTTCACCTTTTTTTATTTTAACGGAAATTTCTTTAACTGCAAATTCCGTTGAATGTTTATAAATTTTTGATATGTTTTCTAATTTTACCAAGTTTATTTTAAAATTCCGGTTGTTATACCGTTTAATTAGACGGTTTTATTTAAATTGATAAATGTTTTTTCTTCTTTATCTTTAATTTTAAGTAAGAGTTCGGATATTTTTTTATACGGGTTATTTTCCGGATATCTGCCTTTAAAGATTCGTCCTGCCTCGATACCGAATTTTCGCCATAAGTCGCCGGCTTCGGTCATTTGTAAAGATATCTCGTTAAGTTCTTGTTTGCCCGTTATTTCGGAAGCTTCCTGTAAGAAAGCGGCATATAAAAATCTGAAACCCGCTCCTCCCGTGCCTATTTCTTCCTGCATTCTTATAACTTGTCCGAGATATAATTTTGCTTTTTTATCTCCGAGTTTTTCCGGCCATTTTTTCAGACTGTGAGCCAGTGTTGTAATACCTTTTAATCCGAAATACGGAACCGGAATAGTCAGCATGTCTTTACATGTATGCTTTATGCCTTTAATTACGGCACTTTTTAAGTCGTAATTTTCGGGAATATGTTTTATATAATACATTTTGCCTCTCGGTTTGTAGGTGCCTTTTGCAAAACGGGTTTTCAGAAGATCTTCGGAATTTATTTTTTCGATTTTTTCCATTATGGGATCGCTGACAAGATATGTGTTGTTTTCTTTTCCGGTAACAATAATATTATGAGCATTGAACCTGAAACGATATGCCGGCGGAAAATATGTTAAATCATAAACTCCTACAACCATTCCCACAGGTATGTTTTTTTTAATCAAGTCGTCTAATTCCGACATTGATTTGGCTTTGTTTCTGAAACGCTTTATTTTTACTTCGGCTCCTAATCTTTCCGTTACGCGCTTAAATATCATGCCCGGCAACGGTCTGAAAGATGTTACGGGTATTCCGTTCATTTTTATAAAAGGCATGTAAGAAAAAAATAACCCCGAACCTATACCGAAAATTACCGGTTCGCTTAAATCAACACCGTAAAAACGCAGTAAGTTTGCGGTAACGCCGTTTTCGCAATGAGCAGACATTTTATGGTTGAAATCAATGATATTGTTCATGCCGGATTTTATTTTTTAATTTTAAAACCGAAGTTAAATTCAAGAGTATCAACAGGTTTGTCGGGTACTGTCATTAATTTTTCCGTTGTTATACCGAAAATTTCGGCATATTTATTTAGTGTTTTTTTTGAAAGTTTTTTAAAAATACGGGGTTTAAAATGTCGTTTTATGATAAATTTTGGGTATCCTGTTTCTTGTTTCAGTATTGATACATCCATTTGTTTCAGGTGCATATAGAAAAATATCGGACTTTTTTTATTGCTGATGACCTTTTGTCTGGCATCTTCGGTTATTTCGTCTATAAGTTTGAGAGCTTGTTTAAGTGCGATGTTTTTAGGTTCCCATCCCGGACTTTTGACTTCTACGTAGTTACCGTTTTCGTCAACGGCATATTGTATTTCTTTAATGCCGTTAAGCAAATTTTCGTCGTATTGAGGGACTTCTTCTTTTTTCATATATCAAAAAAAATAAGGTTGCAAATATAAAAAAAAGGACCGTAAAAAACAGTCCTTTTGCGTGAAAATAATATTAACTTTATTACCATCTTATAAGAGCCGAAGCCCAAGTAAAGCCGCTGCCGAAAGCTGCAAGAGCAAATAACTGACCTTCTTTTATTCTGCCTTGTTCCCAAAGTTCGCTCAAAAGAATAGGAAGTGTTGCTGCTGTTGTATTTCCGTATTTTTGTATGTTGTTGTAAACTTTTTCGTCGGGTAGTTTTAAAAATTTTTGAACCATTTGCGATATTCTCAGATTTGCCTGATGCGGCAAAAACATATCAATATCGGCAGGTGTAAGGTTATTTGCTTTTAATGCTTCCATCGTAACTTCCGGCATTCGTTTTACTGCATTTTTAAAGACGAGTTGCCCGTCCATTTGCGGGCTTATTCTGTCGAATTCGAGATGTTGGTTTTCGTAAACGGAATGACCTTTTTCGTTAGTTCCGGGTTCGCGTATGCATAATACTTCGGCAAATTCGCCTTGAGAATGCAGGTGTGTTGACAGTATGCCTTTGCCTTCTTCTTCCGAAGCTTCGAGTATTGCGGCACCGCCTCCGTCGCCGAACAATACACCCATTGCTCTGCCTCTTGTTGTTAAATCCAATGCAATACTTTGAGTTTCCGATCCTATAACCAAAATTCGTTTATACATTCCTGTTTTTATAAATTGGTCGGCAACGGACAGAGCATATATAAATCCTGAACATTGGGCTCTTACGTCAATTGCCGGTTTTGTGCCCATACCCAGCATATGTTGCAATAAAACTCCGCTTCCGGGGAAATAATAATCCGGACTTAGTGTTGCAAAAACTATTGCATCTATATCATCGGGGGTTAATTTTGCTCTTTCCAATGCTATAAGCGAAGCTTTATAAGCCATTTTTGCCGTAGAACCTTTTTCGTGAGGATAATAAAATCTTCTTTCTTTTATTCCCGTTCGTTCTTGAATCCATTCGTCGGAAGTATCCATCAATTTTTCCAAATCAAAATTTGTTACTGTTTTTTCGGGAACATAATGCCCTACGCCGATAATTTTAGAATGATACATAATTTAAATTTTCAGAATGTTATTGAGAGGTCGAAAATATTAATTTTTTAATTAACGGCAAATTAAAACATTCGGCATAAATAAATTTTCGACCGAAAAAAATATTCGAAAAAATAAAACTTAAAATTATGATGTTAAACAGTAAAAAAAAGTTGGCGGTTTTTATAAAAAGATATATTTATGCATAAATTAAATTCAGACACTAAAAAATTATATTGTTATGATTAAAAAAGTAATGTTTATTGCAGTTACCGGTATTTTATTAATCGTATCTTGCGGAGAAAATGCGGATAATACCGAAAATCAAAAGAATAAAACAAGCGAAATCGAAAAAAGTATTCCAGAAATTAAGTTGCCGGAATTTGATTCTTTAGCATCCGAGTTTACGGGAAAAGAAGTTAAAATAAGCGGTATAGTCGATCATGTTTGCAAGCACGGAGGAAAAAAGATTTTGTTGGTTGACGGAGATTACAGTTTGCATGTATTCAGTGACGAAAGATTTGACGAAGCTTTGTCGGGGAGTAAAGTTATTGTTACCGGTATTGTCGGAGAAAAAAGAACAGATTCCGTTTCTTTGGCTGAAATGCTTAAACATGACGAAGGCAGTTTAGGCGGCGGAACGGATGCCGATAAAGAAAAACTTGAACAAATAAGAGAATATGTAAAGATGATGCAAGATTCTTTGAAAAAAGCGGGAGTGCCTTATTTTTCGGAATTTTATTTGAAATTAATTTCTTTTGAAGAAGAAAAATAAATTATACTTAAGTGTTAAACAGACTTTTCGGTTTTATCCGGAAGGTCTGTTTTCGTTTTTTTTAATTACGGATTAATGAAACAATTACGAAAATGGAGCAGAATACTGCATCGTGATATCGGTTTTTTCTTTGTAGGGGCTTCAATAATTTACGGGGTTTCCGGTATAGCAATAAATCATCTTAAAGACTGGAATCCTAATTATATCGTAACGGTAAAAAAAGACAGAACGACAGAAAACTTTGCGGATAAAACAAACATTAAAGAGAAAATTATTCGACTTTTGGATATTTTTGATACCGCCGACGAGTATAAAAGTCATAATTACATAGAAAACGGAAAGATTTTAAGAATATACCTTAACGGACGTTCTTCCGTTACCGTAAATACCGAAACAGGTGAAGTTACAGCCGAATTTGTAAAAAAACGACCTCTGTTTTACGAAGTAAACTATCTTCATTATAATCCCGGCAGATGGTGGACATGGTTCTCGGATATATTTGCCGGAGCATTGATATTGCTTTCTCTTACTTCTATTTTTATGGTAAGAGGAAGAAAAGGTGCTTGGGGACGAGGCGGTATTTATATTGCACTCGGTATAATAATCCCTGTTTTATTTCTTATTTTTTCTTAATTTTTATTCGAAAAAAATATTTTTGACATATTCGGCAAAATCTTTCAGTGAAGGGTCTCTTGCTCCGGTAAGCAAAATAATATCGCCGTATTTAAGTTCGTTTTTTATTTTGTAAGGGAAAAATTTCCGGTCTTTTACGAAAAAAGCTTTTTTGCCGTTTTTTCTGATGCCTTGCACCAAATCGTCGGCTGAAATATTTCTGTCAACGGTTCCGCCGGCATAATATATTTCCGACATCCATATTTCGTCGTCATCGCGAAGTGCTTCGGAGATTTCTTTTATGTATTCGTTTTTTAAAAACTTAACGGGGGCAAAACCGTGAGGCTGAAACCAAACGGTTAATTTTCGTCCGCTGAATTGACAAGCTCTTACGGAAGCCGCAAGTTTTGCCGGATTATGAGCATAATCGTCAATTAAAGTTATTCCGTTTTTATCTTCGATAATTTGATGTCGCCTGAAAATACCTCTGTATGATTTCAGAGCATCGGCGGAAGTTTCGATATTTATGCCCGCAACGGAACAGGCGGCAACGGCGGCGGCAACATTTTCGGCATTGTGCCTGCCGATTAGCGAAAGTTTAAAATCTATTCCGTTTATTCTGAAAAGAATATTAAAACCGGCTTGTTTGAAGTTGTTTATCCTGAATCCCGAATCCGAAGAAAATCCGAAATTGTTTTTCTTTTTTTGCGATAATTTTTTTGTGCGTTCTGTATCGTTGTTTACCGTAAGATTTTTTGAGTTATCGGCAAAAACGCCGAAAAGTTGCATTAATTCAGGTATTTCTTTGTGGTCTTTGTCGATATTAAGAATAATTCCGATATACGGATTGTATTTTATTACCGAACCGTCGGATTCGTCGGCTTCTATAATTAAAAAATCGCCCTTTCCGGCAACCGCATTTCCTATTTTTCCGGTTTTGCTGATGTCGGTAAGTCCGGCGCCCGTAATTAAAGACGGATTTTTTCCGGCAAAGTTCATAATGTGATAAATCATTGCCGTAACCGTTGATTTACCGGAAGTTCCGGCAACGGCAATCGTTTTTTTTGTTTTGCTTATTGCCGCAAGCAAATCGGAACGCATAATTACCGGAATGTTTTTTTCAATCGCAAGTTTGTATTCCGGAACCGAAGGCTCTATCGCCGAAGAGATTACGACTGTTTCAATGTCGCCGGTAATTCCGGAAGTATCTTGCGGAAAACATTTTATACCTTCCTTTTCAAGCTGTTTTTGCCTGAATGTTTTATTTCCGTGTGAGAATTGCCGGTCGCTGCCGGAAACATTTTTTCCTATCCCCGCAAGATATTGAGCAATTGCGCTCATTCCGTCGCCGGCAATGCCTATAAAAAAGAAGTTTTCGATATTTTTAATTTCAAACAGATTCATTTTTATAATAAACAGAATTTAGTCGGTTGTTTTAAATTTACGGTAAAATTCCCAAATTACTATTCCGCCGCTTACGGATACGTTTAACGAATGTTTTGTGCCTTCTTGCGGAATTTCTATGCAAAAATCGCTGATGTCTATTATTTTTTGTTGCACGCCTTTTACTTCATTCCCGAAAACGAGAGCGTATTTCTTGTTTGTATTGATGTTAAATTTATTCAGCATAATGCTTCCTTCCGCCTGTTCCACGGATATTATTAAATACCCTTTGTCTTTCAGTATTTTGATTGCATCTTCCGTATTTTCGAAATATTCCCAATCAACGCTTTTGTCTGCACCGAGTGCCGTTTTGCGAATATCGTTGTGAGGCGGACGAGGTGTTATTCCGCAAAGGTAAATTTTTTCGATAAGAAAAGCGTCCGATGTTCTGAAAAAAGACCCGATATTGTTCATACTTCTGATATTATCCGATATTATTGCAACCGGAATTTTATCGGCTTTTTTAAATTCTTCTATGCTTTTTCTTCCGAGTTCGTTTGTTTTAAGTTTTCTCATTATAATTAAAAATATGTCAAAGAATATATATCCGGTTTTTTTAATTCGTGCAAAAAAATTAAATTTGGGCTTTCAAATTAAAATAAAACATTTAATAAAATTATAAAACAAAAGTAATGAATTTACACGAATATCAAGGTAAAGAACTTCTTAAAAGTTTCGGAGTAAGAATTCAGGAAGGGATTGTTGCCGAAACGCCCGACGAAGCGGTTGAAGCCGCAAAAAAACTGCAAGAACAAACCGGAACCGGCTGGTGGGTCGTTAAGGCACAGATACATGCCGGCGGACGAGGAAAAGGCGGCGGGGTTAAACTTGCAAAATCGCTTGACGAAGTTAAAGAACTTGCCGGAAAAATAATCGGAATGCAATTGGTTACTCATCAAACCGGTCCCGAAGGCAAAAAAGTTCGTAAAGTTTTAATAGCACAAGATGTTTATTATCCCGGAGAAAGCGAACCGGACGAATTTTATATGAGTGTTTTATTGAACCGAGCAACCGGCAGAAATACCATAATGTATTCTACCGAAGGAGGTATGGATATTGAAACCGTTGCGGAAAAAACTCCGCACCTTATATATAAGGAAGAAATTGACCCCAAAACCGGGCTTTTACCTTTTCAAGCAAGAAAAATTGCCTTTAATTTGGGTTTGGAAGGTAATGCTTTTAAAGAAATGACGAAATTTGTTACTTCTTTATACAAAGCTTATGAAGCATCAGATGCTTCTTTGTTCGAAATAAATCCGGTATTAAAAACTTCCGACAATAAAATACTTGCGGTAGATTCGAAAGTAAATCTCGACGATAATGCTTTGTTTCGTCATAAAGATTTGGCGGCAATGCGTGATTTAACCGAAGAAGATCCGGCAGAAGTAGAAGCAGGAAAATATAACCTTAATTTCATTAAACTCGACGGAAACGTAGGATGTATGGTAAACGGTGCCGGACTTGCAATGGCAACAATGGACATTATTAAAATGTCCGGAGGTTCTCCTGCAAACTTCCTCGATGTAGGCGGAACTGCAAATGCCGAAACCGTTGAAGCCGGATTCAGAATAATTTTAAAAGACGAAAACGTAAAAGCAATATTACTTAATATTTTCGGCGGTATAGTTCGTTGCGACCGTGTGGCACAAGGTGTTGTTGATGCATATAAATCGATAGGCAACATAAATATTCCGGTAATTGTAAGATTACAAGGAACAAATGCCGAAGAGGGGAAAGAATTGATTGACAGTTCGGGATTAAAAGTTCATTCGGCAATAACATTGCGCGAAGCCGCGGATTTAGTGAAACAGCTTGTGTAAATTAAAATATTTTCAGAATAAGAGGACGCAGATTGAAATATGTCTGCGTCTTTTTTTACCCGAAAATATTTACTTTATTTGTATAATAAATGATGTATGTCGGCGTTTGCACATTAGTATATTTTGATATTATAAAATTAATTTAAATGATTAAGAAAATTTTAACAACTGTTACGTTATTGTTTTTTGCAGTAGGATTATTTGCTCAAACAACAACTTTAATAGGTCAGGAACTTAATGCCATAACAACCGGAGTTCCGTTTTTAACCATAGCACCTGATGCTCGAAGCGGAGCAATGGGAGATGCAGGCGTGGCATCTTCTCCCGATGCAAATTCGATTCATTGGAATCCGGCAAAATATGCATTTATAGACCAAGACATTTCTTTGAATTTATCTTATATTCCTTGGTTGCGTAATTTGGTTAAGGATATTAATTTTCAGAATCTTTCCGGTTCTTACAGGTTAGATGATAATCAAGTTATAGGAGCATCTTTAATGTATTTCTCTCTCGGAAGTATTGATTTTACAAATGAGTTTGGAGATATTATAGTTCCGGGGTATAAACCTAACGAATTTTCGATAGATATTGCTTATGCTCTGAAGTTATCTGAAAATCTTTCGGGAGGAATTGCATTCAGATACATACATTCCAATTTGACCGGAGGGATACCCGCCGGAGGAAGCGGAACGGCTACTAAACCGGGCAATGCCGTTGCCGGAGATATTTCTTTGTTTTATACTAAGGAACTTAATTTAGAAAGCAAAAAAGGTTTATTTAATTTCGGTGTTGATATTTCCAATTTAGGAAGTAAAATATCATACAGTGAAGATAATTATTATGATGAATTTTTGCCCGCAAATTTAAGAATAGGTGCATCGTATACTTTAGAACTTGACGATTACAATACAATAACGGCAATGCTTGATATTAATAAATTGCTTGTTCCTACGCCGCAATTGATAGTAAAAGACGAAGAAGGAAATCCTGTTGATACTTTAGGTATGGACAATGATGTTTCTGTTCCGGTAGGAATTTTACATTCTTTTTATGATGCTCCGGGCGGATTTTCGGAAGAAATGCACGAACTTATGTATTCGGCAGGTTTGGAGTATTGGTATATGAAACAGTTTGCCGTAAGAGTAGGATATTTTGACGAACATGCAACAAAAGGGAACAGAAAATATTTTACCATGGGTGTAGGAATAAAATTAAATGTTCTTAATTTTGATTTTGCTTATGTTGTTCCTACAGCCGGGCGCTCCAATCCTTTGGCGAATACTCTGCGTTTTACTTTGGGCTTTAATATGGCTAATTTGAAAAAATCCGCAACTTCAAAATAAAAAATAAAAAAAACTGCCCGAATAAATTCCGGGCAGTTTTTTCAGGTAACACAATTATTTATTTTCAAATACAAGTTTATTGTCTTTAACATCAATTACGATAGTTGAATTTTTACGAATTTTATCCGCCAATATTTCTTTTGCCAATTCGTTTACCACGTCGCGTTGTAAAATTCTTTTTACCGGACGAGCTCCGAATTGAGGTTCGTAACCTTTATCAGCAAGATATTCAACTGCATTTTCCGTTAATTCGGCTTTAATTCCGTTTTCAACAAGCATCTTGTTAAGATTATTGAATTGTAATCTTACTATTTGTTTAATTTCTTCTTTTGTAAGAGGTTTAAACATTATAACTTCGTCAATACGATTCAGAAGTTCCGGTCTTATTGATTTTTTCAGAAGTTCGAAGACTTCATTCTTTGTCTTTTCCGTTACTTTTTCTATTTCGTTTTCTTTTATGTTTTCGAAATTTTCTTGTATAAGATGCGAACCGAGATTCGAAGTCATTATTATGATGGTATTCTTAAAATTAACTTTTCTTCCTTTATTGTCGGTTAAGATACCGTCGTCCAATACTTGCAGAAGAATGTTGAATACGTCCGGATGTGCTTTTTCTATTTCGTCGAGTAAAACGACCGAATAAGGTTTGCGTCTTACAGCTTCGGTAAGTTGTCCTCCTTCGTCGTAACCTACGTATCCGGGAGGCGCTCCGATTAATCTTGACACGGAGTGTCTTTCCTGGTATTCGGTCATATCAATACGTGTCATCATATTTTCGTCGTCGAACAGATATTCGGCAAGAGCTTTTGCAAGTTCGGTTTTACCTACGCCGGTTGTGCCGAGAAATATGAAAGAACCGATAGGTTTTTTCGGATCTTGCATTCCCGCGCGGCTTCTTCTTACGGCATCGGCTACCGCCTGAATAGCTTCGTCTTGTCCTACTACGCGCTTATGCAGTTCGTCTTCGAGAGCAAGTAATTTCTCTCTTTCGCTTTTGAGCATTTTACTTACCGGAATATGTGTCCATTTCGAAACAACTTCGGCAATATCTTCCGAATCGACTTCTTCTTTAAGCAAAGATCCTTCGGCTTGCATTTCCGTAAGTTTTGCTTTCAGTCTTTCTATTTTTTCTTCTTCTTCTTTTAATCTTCCGTATCTTAATTCGGCAACTCGCTCGTAATTACCTTCTCTTTCGGCTTGTGCGGCTTCTATTTTTATGTCTTCTATTGCCTGTTTGCTGTTTTGAATGGCATCAATAATTTCTTTTTCGGCTTTCCATTTTGCCGTTAAAGAATCCGCTTGTTCTTTCAGGTTTGCGATTTTTTCGTTTAAATCGTCAAGTTTTTTGCTCTTACCTTCCCTTTTTATTGCTTCTCTTTCTATTTCGAGTTGTTGTATTTTTCGTCTTATTTCGTCTATTTCCGTCGGAACGGAATTCATTTCCAAGCGAAGTTTTGCCGCTGCTTCGTCGATTAAATCAATGGCTTTGTCCGGTAAAAATCTGTCGGTAATGTATCTTTGAGACAGTTTTACCGCCGCAATTACCGCATCATCGGTAATTCTTACTTTATGATGTGTTTCGTATCTTTCTTTCAGACCTCTTAAAATGGATATTGCATCGGCAGTGTCCGGCTCGTCTATCATTACTATTTGGAAACGTCTTTCGAGAGCTTTGTCCTTTTCAAAATATTTTTGATATTCGCTCAATGTAGTTGCTCCCACGGCTCTTAGTTCGCCTCTTGCCAATGCCGGCTTTAAGATATTTGCGGCATCCATTGCGCCTTCGCCTTTTCCTGCACCTACCAAAGTGTGTATTTCGTCGATAAACAGAATAATTTCTCCGTCGGATGCAATAACTTCTTTTACGACTGCTTTAAGACGTTCTTCAAATTCGCCTTTATATTTTGCTCCGGCAACCAAAGCTCCCATATCCAATGAAAATATTTGCTTTGATTTTAAGTTTTCCGGAACATCGCCGTTAATTATTCTGTGAGCTATACCTTCGGCAATAGCGGTTTTACCTACTCCGGGTTCGCCGATAAGAATAGGATTGTTTTTAGTTCTTCTCGACAGAATTTGTAATACCCTTCTTATTTCTTCGTCTCGCCCTATTACCGGGTCTAACTTTCCGCTTCGCGCAAGTTCGTTAAAATTAACGGCAAATCTGTTTAACGAATCGAAAGTGTCTTCCGCCGTTTGACTGTCAGCCGTAGAACCTTTGCGTAATTCGTCGATTACTTTTTGCAAATCCGATTTTGTAATGCCGGCATCTCTTAATATTTGTCCGGCTTTATCTTTTGAGTCAACCAATGCTTCCAATATGCTTTCCGCCGTAACGTATTTATCTCCTTTTTTTCCCGAAATCTTTATTGCATCTTGCAAAACTTTATGTCCTGCAGACGATAAATAAATATCGGCATCTCCGGATACTCTCGGAAAAGTTTCTATTAATTTATCGGTTACGGCAATCAGATTATTTGTGTTAACTCCGAGTTTGTTAAAAATAAAACCGGTTATATTTTCGGCAATTTCTATTACGCCTTTTAATATATGCGCCGGTTCTATGCTTTGATGATTTTTAGCTTTCGCAATTTCCGAAGCCCTTTGAATAGCTTCCTGTGATTTTACGGTAAAGTTATTTAAATTCATAATTCGTTCTCCTTTTTTATTTTAATTGATTTTCGACTTTTCCTTGTCAAACTTTAATCCGGTATTTATTTATTGACAAATTTACATAAAAAATATTAAAAGTCGGTCATTTTGTCATTTTATTCTTATCTTGTTGTATGTTAAAGTGCCGGTTTTTGAGATTTGAAAATAATTGTTTACTTTTATAGTTCAAATTTTTTTATGAAAAGAATAAATTTAGAGCAACTTTTGGAAAATAATTCTGAATGGATTCGAGATAAATTAGAAAAAAATCCCGATTATTTTACGGAACTTTCAAAAGGACAATCTCCGGGTTTTTTGATGATAGGGTGTTCGGACAGCAGAGTTCCGCTTACTTCACTGATAAAAGCCGAAGCGGGCGATATTTTTATTCACCGGAATATTGCCAATCAGGTAAACCTTAATGATATGAATATGATGTCGGTATTGGAATATTCGGTTGAATATTTGCATATTAAACATATTATTGTCGTAGGGCATTACGGTTGCGGCGGAGTTGCGGCAGCTGTTGACGGTGTAAATCAAGGATTGATTGAAAGTTGGGTGTCGCCGGTTTTTGAACTTTATCATCAAAATATTGAGGAATTATCCGCTATACAAGATAAAGATAAAATGTGCGACCGCCTTTCGGAAATAAATGCAATTGCACAAGCTCATAACATAATAAAATCTCCCGTAATGCAACGAGCTTATAAATCAGGCAAATACCCGAAAGTTTATGCTTGGGTTTTTGATATTTATACCGGAAAACTTATTCCGCAAAACTTGAACGAAAAAGAACTTATAAAAAAAGGATTATTGCCCGAAGATTATGAAATTTGATTTATGTGTATTGCCGATACAAACTTTTTTGTATTTGCAATACAAACTTTGTATTTTTGTGGAAAAACAACAAATATGATACTTTTAGAGGAGTTGGAACATATTATTAACGAGCAAAATTTTTTTAATAAAAAAGAAAAAATAATCGAAAGAGAGATTTGTTTAAGACAAGATACAGACAGAGTAACCGTAATTTCCGGTGTAAGAAGATGCGGAAAAAGCACATTATTGAAATTATATTTATCGGATAATCAGAATTGTTTATTTATAAATTTTGAGGATACACGTTTGGAATATTTTGATGTTTCGGATTTCCGAAAAATTGAAAAAATAGCAAAAAACTTAAATAAGACAATTTATATTTTTGATGAAATTCAGAATATTTATAAATGGGAAAAATACATACGTTCAGCCCATGATAATGGAAATAAAATTTATATTACCGGCTCAAATGCAAGTATGTTAAGTAAAGAATTGGGAACAAAACTTACCGGGCGATATATTCAAACGGAACTTTTTCCTTTCACTTATCGTGAATTTCTTAAATTTTATAAATACGAAGCAAATTCGGAAACATATAAAAAATATCTTGTTAAAGGCGGTTTTCCCGAATATCTTAAAGAAGAAAATACGGAATATTTAAGAACATTATTAAAAGACATTGTAATAAGAGATATAGCGGTAAGAAGAAACATAAAAAACGAACATCAACTTATACGATTAGCGGTTTTTTTAATGACAAATGCCGGAAAAGAATTAAGTTATAATAAAATAACAAAGAATTTGCAAATAAAATCGGTAAGAACAACCATTGATTATTGCGATTATCTTCAAGAAAGCTATTTGTTTGAGTTTATACCGCGTTTTTCATTTTCTTTGAAACAACAACAAATAAATCCCAAAAAAGTTTATGCAATAGATACCGGAATGGCAAAAGCAAACAGTTTGTCCTTACAAGATGACAACGGAAGAATGTTGGAAAATGCCGTATATTTACAATTAAGACAATATTCAAATGAAATATCATATTTTAAAGATGATAAATCCGAGTGTGATTTTATAGTTCAAATAAACAATAAACCTGTTCTTGCCGTACAAGTCTGTTGGGTTTTAAATACAGATAATATGCAACGCGAATTAAACGGTTTGAAAAATGCAATGAAAACAGCGGATATAAAAAAAGGACTGATAATTACATTAAATCAAAAAGATGAACTCGAAGGAATACAAGTATTGCCCGTTTGGAGCGAACAATTTGCAAACAACATAAAAACAAACATATTATGAAAAAATTAACCGCTAAATTTACGACAATTCTTTTAATTCTTTTATCAACAGGCATTTTTGCTCAAAATGACAAAGGAATAGATTTTAAAGAACTTGATAAATATCTGGAAAAAGCACTTAAAGAATGGCGAATACCCGGAATGGCGGTTGCCGTGGTGCAAGGCGACAGCATAGCATTTGCAAAAGGATACGGAATAAGAAAATTCGGAAGCTCCGGAAAGGTTGATACCAAAACACTTTTTGCCGTTGCATCAAACACAAAATCTTTTACTTCGGCGGCACTGTCGCAACTTGTTGACGAAGGCAAACTCAACTGGGACGATAAAGTTACCGATTATCTGCCTTGGTTTAAAATGTATAACAATTACGTTACCGGTGAAATGACAGTAAGAGATTTGCTTTGCCATCGCAGCGGGCTTAAAACATTCAGCGGTGATTTGCTGTGGTATGAAACAAATTATTCGCAAGACGAAGTTATAAAACGCGCAAGATATCTAAAACCCGAATACGGTTTCAGAGCTCATTTCGGATATTCCAACATTATGTTTTCGGCTGCCGGCAGGATTATTCCCGAAATTACGAATCTGACTTGGCAGGATTATATAAAAACACATTTCTTTAAACCGTTGGGAATGAATGAGTCCCTGCTTTCCGTAAAAGAGTTGAAAGGCAAAACAAACATTGCAATGCCGCATCATGTTGCCGAAGGCAAAGACCCCTTACCGATAAAATATATGCAATGGGATAACGTTGCTCCGGCGGCGGCGATAATATCCAATGTCGAAGATATGAGCAAATGGCTGATTTTACAGATGAACAACGGTGTTTATCACGGCGATACCATTTTAAGCCCTGAGCAAGTTTACGAAATGCACTCTACGCAAACTCCCGACAATCTTAATCCGGGATGGGCAAAATATTTTCCCGGAAAACATTTTAACACATACGGTCTCGGTTGGTCATTGTTTGATTATAAGGGAGTTAAGGTTGTAGGGCACGGGGGAGGCGCCGACGGAATGATTTCCCAAACTATGTTTGTTCCCGAAAAGAAATTCGGAATTGTAGTGCTGACAAACAGTGTAAATTATCTTCCTGCGGCACTTATGTATTATGTTCTTGATGATTATTTCGGTAAACCGGAAAAAGATTGGAGCGGATTTTTCCTTCGAGTTAAAAATTATATGGATAATTTGGATAAACAAGACAGAGAAAAAGCCGAAAAAGAAAGAAACCCGAATACAAAACCCGCTTTACCCCTCAAAGAATACTGCGGAACTTACGGCGGTAAACTATACGGAAATGCCGAAGTGCGTCTCGAAAACGGGCATCTTGTTCTTGACTTCTTACCTTCTGATGTTTTAATCGGTGATTTATCTCATTGGCAATACGAAACTTTTAAAATAAAATTAAGAAACTCGCCGACATTACCCGAAGGGACAGTAAACTTTATTATCGGAACCGACGGAAAACCCGAAGAACTTAAAGTGAAAATTCCTAATCCCGATTTCTTCTTCGAAGAGTTGGAGTTTAAAAGGGTGTTGAAATAAAAAAGGGCTGTTTTAAAGCCCTTTTTTCGTAATTAAAATATTTAACTTTATTCATTATTTTCAATTTTATCACTTTTGCCCGCATTGCTTATAGCCGTTGTTGCGGGTAGTTTTTATCTGCCTTTCTCATTATTAAAAATTTCAAAGTATTCTTTAAATATAAATTTTCTGTTTCTTTTAAAACCTGTATATTCTTTAATTATTTCTAATTTTTCAAAATCAGATAATAATCTGTTTGCTGTTGAATGAGAAATACCCGTTTCATCTACTATTTTTCCTGTTGTAATTATTGGATTTTCAAACAATATTTTCAATAATTTGATACCTTTTTCTGTTTTACTTCCCAATTTTGGCAGTCTGTTATTTTCAATATCGGCTTTTAATGTTATAATATCTTTAAATACTTGTATTGATGATTTTGAAGTTTCAATCACGCCAACCAAGAAAAATTTTATCCATTGTTCTAAATCATTTTTCAGTCTTACTTGCATTAAATTATCATAGTAATAGTTTCTATGTTTTTCAAAAAAGTCAGATAAATATAATGCCGGTTTTTTAAGTATATTGTTACTTACAAGATATAATGTAATTAATAATCTCCCAAGTCTGCCATTTCCGTCAAGAAACGGGTGAATGGTTTCAAATTGATAATGTGCAATAGCTATTTTGATTAAATGAGGAACATAAAATT
>JAADDR010000064.1 GCA_013153865.1 Chlorobiota bacterium
GTACTCCTTTTTTTTATAAAATAATAACAAAAAAAACTACTGTAAGTCAAGTGGTTTTAATAAAAAAAATTATTTGACATTAAAGCGGAAAAAATATATAATAACGGAAAAAAGGAGCATAATAATGAAGAAAAGTTTATTATTTATGTTAGTTTCTGCAGCGGTACTTTCAGCTTCCGGAATGAAACCTTCAAATATGGATGTGTATAATTTCAATATTCATTTCGGGAAAACCGACGGTTATACGTCAACAGGGTTTTATATGGGTGCGGAAAAGTTTTTTACCGACAGAAAAAAAGCTGTCAGCGTAGATTATTATGCAGGATTAAAATCCGTTGACATAAAAGGAAACGCATTATTTGCAGAAATAGGGGTTAAGCCGTCATATATGTATCCGTTAACTTCAAAAGGAACTGTAATGGCACAGGCGGGTATCAATATCAAAACACTTTTCAGAATAGACAGCGGAAATCAGGACGGGGCAGGAATAGGTACCGGTATTTCTGCCAATCTGAATTATATGCCTTTAAACACCTACTGGAGTTTAAATATAGGAGGAGGGTGGAATTATATTTTTGCCAAAGGCGGAAACTATAATGAAAGATATATAAATACCGGAATAAAACTTTCTTTTTAAACCCCCGGACCTGATACCGTTGTAACGGATGATACTTTTTTTTCTTTTCCGGAAAAATTAAAACTGTTTTTCAAATCTTTAAAATAATCAATAACCTTACTAATGTTTTTTGTATTATGTTCGCCTGTGATTTTATCTGCTATTGAATACTCTTCATACAGGTTTTTTAACGAATTTTCTATTCTGTTTATTTCTTTTACAAATTTATCTTTATTTAGAAAAGCATTTTTTAATATTTCAGGATTATTTTGGGCTTTTTTTAAAATTTCAGCTATTTCATTGCCTATATCCTGTTTATCTTTATTATTTCCCGATAACATATCTATAACCTCAACCGTATTAACAATGTAAGGAATACTGTTATAATGATTTTTCTGAGCAAAAACAGCTGCGGTTAAAACCAGTTTCTGTCTAAAATTCTTTATCTGTTCTACAACTCTGTTTTGTCCTATATTTAATTCAGTTGAAAAAATTCCCGACTGTTTTATTTTTTCTATTTTTTCCGGTACTTTAACTTCCGACAGATAACTTTCCATTGCGGCCCGAATATTTTTAGCTACGGGATCCGGTTCCGTCATTTTATCATAAACCGCATATCCAAACATAGCCGCAGCCGTTAACATAAGTGCCACAGTTACACCGCTGATCCCTTTTTTAGTTCTGTCAACGGCCTTTTTGACGTTGTCTTTACCGGGTGTTCTTAATTTAATCATAAAAATTTCCTTTCTGTTATTAAGTTTATATTCTATTTATAGAAAGGAAAAAAAGAAAAAGGAAAAATTAAAATACGTGAGCAAATATAGGCATACTTAACACTCCTATGCCGTCAGAGTTTTCAACGGGGTAAATATAATTGTCAGGTTCAATATCACTTTCACCGTCAGGTTCTACACCCCCTAATATCCAAGGGAAAAAAGTTACGAGTTTTGCGGTATAAGGAGGATTTGAATCACGTTCTATTATAGGAATGGAATTTGATTCTTTGTAAATACCAGCACTGTTCTGATCAGTTTTACTTAAATATGAGTTTTGAAAATTAATAACAAAACCGCCGGCATTGCTAAAGCGTACAGGAATTCCAAAAACATTTTGAGTAAATCTTGTGCTTGCTAAAAGTTTTCTTGCGGCAAGACTTAACGTACATCCCAGATCAGTATTGGCGACACTGTTAATGTTGTCTTCATTGGCACCGTTAGGATATGCAATATTTACAAGAAATTCAGTTACAATATCACTGTTTGACGCATTTTTAATTTCCACACCGCTGTGACCGTTACATATTTCTTTACCGATATAAGCAAGCTGTTTGCCGTGACAGTAAAATTTATCAATCTGATCAAGTCCGTTACTGTTGGCTTCCGGCTGGGTACATATAAAAAATCCGTTATTCAGACTTCTTTCGTCAATTTTTGTACTGTCATCCGTATCTGTAATTTCGGTTGCTGTATTATCTGGAAGCAGTGTTCTTGTTTTATCCACCGTTAAAGTTTCTGTATTATCAAATTTATCTTCCGTATCATCGCCAAGTGTAATAAAATAATCTTTATCCATATTATCGCCGTTGGTTGAGTCATAAGCAGCGATTCTGGCCTGAATCACAGCCCAGTCTTCTACATTTTTCTTAATAGAATACATCTTATTATATGTGTTTTCAACTATGTTTTTAATATCCTGCGAATTATCTATTGTTTTTACCAGAATAGAATATTTCATTCTGTTCCACTCGGCTTTATAATTATTTCCAAGAAAATTTGTCATAATGCTTACAAAATCGGAATCTGTATCGTTTATATTCAATCCGTAATTAACATGAATGCCGTTATCCGTAATATTAAAAATATAACCAAAAAGCTTTTTAATATTGTCTATTGACGCGGCATTTGCACCGTTAACCCCGTTAACCGCTATAAACATTTTTAATTTTTTAAACATATCCGGCGACATTATAATCAAATTAAATATTTTGTAAGGATATTTTATTCCCTGCGAAGTCAATCCGTATCTGCCTTGAATAAATAAAAGGGGAATAGTGTTACCTGAAAACGCAACATCTGAACCGGACAATCCCAAAAAGGCAAGCTGATTGGCCATTTTTGAAGGATTTCTTGGGTCTATTATTGTCATGTTATATATACTGTTAAAATAATCCGTACTCACATTAGTCAAATCAGAATTAAACATCTTTTCCGTATTTATCCATAAAACCGAAGGATCCCCCAACATACTTGATTCGCCAAGATCACTGTTGGCCAAACTATGTAAACTGCCTATATCCGGATCAAGCATACTAACATACCTCGGGGTTAAGACTTCGGCAGTTATTCTGGAATTGTCTTTTAATATAAAAGACACCCTTTCCGCAAGATTATTAAACTGTGTTTCATATCCGATTGTATTTCTTACATCAACATACTGTTTATATGCCCACAGTGCCATAAGCAACAGTATGGTGCTTATCATTAACGCAACCATAATTTCCAATATGGTAAAACCTCTTTTTTTCATACCAGTAGCTCCTTTTTTCCGTTTATTTATCTTATTTCCTGTATTTTATTATGGCCTATTAAAAAGACTTTCCATTTCTTTGTTTCCGTATTAAATTTAGCAGGTTTTATTATTTTATAATAATTTTCATTAATAACAAGTGTCTGTCCGTCTTCTGTTTTATATACCGGAGTTGTGAATTCGCCGATAACAGGCGGATTTATTACACGTCTGTAATAAAGTTCATTATAAAGATAAAGCTGGTTTAAATAATTTTGAAGTTTTGTAAGTCTTAAAGAATAAGACATCTGCGTTTCACTTTCACCCTGCTTGAAACCCTTTTTAAAATTATCTACAACCGCTTTATAAATTTTATCGTTACAGACAGGATCGTTGCTCCATTTTATACTGAATTTAAAATTTAAATTTGAAAAATTAACAGGTTTTAAATAATACCCTATATCGGGGTTGCCAAGAATAAAGTCTTCCCAGCTTTTTTTAGTTTTTGAAGTAACAAATCTGGCAGGCTTAATCACTTTATATCTGACTCCGTAATTTCTGTAAGCCTGTCCGTTATCATAGGTATATTCACTTTTGTCTTTTTCAACAGCCGGAGGTTCAAGTATTCCTTGAACATACAAATCCTTTAAAGGAAAAAGAATATCCATATATTTTTTATATTTGACAAGTATTCCGCCTATGTACAGATCGGTAAAAGCTTTCCCCTGTAAATAGCCGTAATCAAAAGCATTTGAACTGTTTTCGGATACAAACGCTTGACAAATATTAAGCGCAGGGTCCTTTAATGTCAAATCGTCAATATCAGTATTACCGACGACTTTGGTTTCATCGGTAACTATATATTTCGTTTTTTCTTCTTTTTTTTCTTGAACATCGGTTTTTGGAGGTGTTTTCTGTTTTACCGGATTTTGTTTGGGATCCTGCCCCGTTACGGGCAGTACCATCTGTCTGGGAAGATTTACATTAAGGGTAAAACCAAACGACAAAACTGAAAACAGAATCAAACTTACGGTTTTTTTCATATTAAACAC
>JAADDR010000201.1 GCA_013153865.1 Chlorobiota bacterium
TAAAAACGGTCGCCCGACAGGTCTTTGGATTTGGTATTACGATAACGGAAATTTACGAAGAAAAGGTAAATTCGACAGAGGCAGAGAAACAGGCAAATTTATAGAACTGACCGAAGAAGGAGATACTTTATCGACAGGTAATTACATTGCAGGTTTCAAAACAGGGCTTTGGAAAACAAAAGTTAACGATTATACAGAAACAGGAACTTACGTAAACGGAAAAAAAGACGGTGAATGGAAAGCTTATTATCCCGATGATGTTCTGCAATTTAAAGGTAATTACATCGAAGGATATCCCGACGGAAAACACGTATATTATTACCCGAACGGCAGAGTTAAAGAAATAAGATTTTATTCCGCCGGACAAAAAGTTAAAAAATGGAAAAAATATTCTCCCGAAGGCGAACTCGAAACAATTACGGAATACAGAGGAGGAAAAAAATATAAAATAGACGGACAAAAAATTAAAGATTAACCTTTGGATATCAGAAATAACGACATATCAAAAGCAGAAGAAATTTTCGAACAACAACTGCGTCCCGCACAATTTACCGACTTTAAAGGACAAAAAAAAATACTCGAAAATTTAAAAGTATTCGTCGAAGCGGCAAAAATGAGAGAAGAAGCTCTCGACCATGTCCTTCTGCACGGACCTCCCGGACTCGGTAAAACAACTCTTTCAAATATAATTGCAAACGAACTCGGAGTAAACATGAAAATAACTTCCGGTCCCGTTCTTGATAAACCCGGCGACCTTGCCGGATTACTTACAAACCTCGAAGAAAACGACGTTCTTTTTATCGACGAAATACACCGTCTCTCGCCGGTAATAGAAGAATATCTTTATTCCGCAATGGAAGATTTTAAAATAGACATAATGATAGACAAAGGACCTGCCGCACGTTCTTTACAACTGACTCTTAACAAGTTTACGCTTGTCGGAGCAACAACTCGCGCCGGTCTTCTTACTTCTCCTTTAAGAGCCCGTTTCGGAATAAAATTTTTGCTCGAATATTACAATGCCGACGTTCTTACCGATATAATAAAAAGATCGGCAGGCATACTTAATGTCGAAATTAAAAATAACGCCGCTTCCGAAATAGCCCGCAGAAGCAGAGGAACACCGCGTATCGCAAACGCTTTGCTCAGGCGTGTAAGAGATTTTGCCCAAGTTAAAGGAAACGGCATAATAGACATCGAAATAGCAAAATATTCTCTCGACGCTCTTAATATCGACAAAAAAGGTCTCGACGAAATGGATAATAAAATTCTTAATACAATTATAGACAAGTTCGGAGGCGGACCGGTAGGTATCAATACAATAGCCACTGCCGTCGGAGAAGATGCCGGAACAATAGAAGAAGTTTACGAACCGTTTTTAATTATGGAAGGTTTTATAAAACGAACAATGCGGGGCAGGGAAGTTACCGAAGCGGCATATAAACATCTCGGTAAAATAAATTATAATAATCAAAATACTTTGTTTTAAAATGCCTGTTTTTGATTTGTTAAAAAGAATAACGGGAATTTTTAAAAGTTTAAATATTCCTTATATGTTAAGCGGAAGTATGGCTATGAATTTTTATTCCGTTACTCGTGCAACACGCGACATTGATATTGTCGTGCATATACAGGAAAAAAATATTGAAAATTTTATATCAAATCTGAACGACTTTTATTTTAATAAAGAAACAATAAAAAAAGAAATTAGAAAAAAAGGAATGTTTAATATAATTGACTTTAAATCCGGTTTTAAAGTTGATATAATAATTCTGAAAGATACGGATTATTTTTTACAAGCATTTAAAAATAAAAAAATATCAAATGAATTAGGATATGAAATTTACGTAATTTCTCTCGAAGATTTGATTTTATCTAAAATTTTATGGATACAACAACTTCAAAGCGAAAAACAAAAAGAAGATATTAAGATGCTTTTAAATAGTGATAATATTGATATTCAATATATTAATAAATGGATAAATAACTTAAATTTAAATACTTTCGGTTTAATATAATGAAAGACACAACAGACGAAATATACAAGATTCAACATGATATTTTTATGCAAAAACCTTTAAAAGAAAGATTTATCTTAAATCTTGAATTAACGGAATTTATGCTCGAAATGACAAGAATAAGAATAATGAAAAAACATCCCGAATACAACGAAAAACAAATAAAATCAGCAGTTTTCAGAGAAATTTATCACGATGTTTTTTCGGAAGAAGAATTTATTAAAATAACAAAAAACTTTTAACTTTTACCTTTCAACTTTAAAAACCGATAAAATATGAAACTTATAATACCTATGGCAGGAAGAGGAACACGATTAAGACCTCATACAATTACAACACCCAAACCTCTGATCCCCGTTGCCGGAAAACCGATAGTGGAAAGACTTGCCGAAAACATTATTAATATTTCAAAATCAAAAATTGAAGAAATAGCTTTCATTACAGGCGATTTCGGAAAAGAAACCGAACAAAAACTTTTAAAAACGGCTGAAAAACTCGGAGCAAAAGGAAAAATATACTATCAAAAAGAAGCTCTCGGAACGGCACATGCCGTTTATTGTGCAGCAGATTCTCTCGACGGAAAAACAATTGTCGCTTTTGCGGATACACTTTTTTATGCCGATTTTAATCTCGACGAAAATCTCGATGCCCTTATTTGGACCAAAAAAGTTAAAAATCCCGAACAATTCGGTGTTGTCGTAACCGACGATAACGGATATATAACCGAATTTACCGAAAAACCCGAAAAATTCGTTTCCGACGAAGCAATTATCGGAATATATTATTTTAAATCCGGAAAAACTCTTAAAAACGAACTTAAGTACTTGATTGATAACAATATAAAAACAAAAGGAGAATACGGTCTTACCGATGCTCTCGAAAATATGAAAAACAAAAACCTTAAATTCAAAACCGCAACGGTCAACGAATGGCTTGATTGCGGAAACAAAAACGCAACGGTTCACACAAACCAAAGAATCTTGCATAACGAAGGAAGTAATATTTCCGATAAAAGCGAACAAAATTATTCCGTTATTATAGAACCTTGTTTTATAGATGAAGGAGCTGTTATAAATAACTCTGTCGTAGGACCTTATGTTTCGGTAGGAAAAAATACCCTTATTAAAAATTCCGTAATATCAAACTCGATTATACAATCCGAATGCGATATTTACGAAGCCGTATTTTCAAATTCGATGATAGGCAACAATGTTAAGATAAATAAAGCAAAAGACGATTTAAGTATCGGCGATTACGGTGAAATAAAATAATTTAATGCAAAAAAAGCAAACAAACATACTATTTGTTTCATTACTTTTATTTCTGACTTTTTCATGCTCGGTTTCAAAAAAAAATATTGTCAAAAATTTTTCCGACGATGAAAAAGAAAACGTATTTATTTACCTTTTCGACGAAGCAGGCAAAAATCGACTAAACGGTAATTTACAAAAAGCCGAAGAACAATATCTTGCCTCATTGGAAGTAAATCCGCAAAGTGCGGCATCTTACTTTTATTTGGCAAGCATATATATTGCACGCAAAGATTATCAATCCGCATTAAATTTTTCGAAAAAAGCGGTGGAAATAAACCCCGAAAATTATTGGTATCTTTTAGAAAAAGCGGATTTGCTTAAAATAAACGGAAAAGAAAACGATGCCGAAATTATTTATAAAAAACTTTTGAATAAAAATCCTAAAAACGAATCCGTTTACGACAAACTCTCGGAAATTTACAGTAAAAACAACGATATAAAAAAACTCATCGGCTTATACGAATTAAAATCCCGTAAATACGACGATTCGCCGGAAACTCTCCTTACTCTGTTTAATTTATACCTTAAAGACAAAAATTATAAAAAAGCCGAACAAATTATTACTTCCGCCGAAAAAAAATATCCCGATGATTTTAAAATAAAAGGAACGGCGGCGGAATTTTTCTACTCGACCGGAAAAAAAGAAAAAGCCGAAAAAATTTACAAAAAACTTTTGTCCGAATACCCCGACAATACTGATATAAACCTTTCGTATGCCTTTTTTTGCAAAAAAACAGGTAAAGAAGACGAATATTTCGAAATTACAAAAAAATTAATGTCTTCCGATTTAGACGTATATAAAAAAATAAATTTACTTACCTCCGGCAGATACAATAATTTC
>JAADDR010000071.1 GCA_013153865.1 Chlorobiota bacterium
TAACCGAATTTATCGAAAAACAAAACGACATACTCATAAATTTATGCACCGAAAATAACTTTAACACCGAATATGTTTTTGCACTTTCAAAAGCAGACTTTAAAGTTTCCGGCATTGCCGACTGTAAACATGCCGAACTCAATATAGATATTTCGCAAAAAAAAGATTTGGAATTTTTAACCGAACAAATAACTTATTATCTCAGCACCATTAAACAAGTTTAAAACAATACCCATGCAAAACAAACTAAAAGGAACCGGCGTTGCAATGATTACGCCTTTCAGAGAAGACGACAGCATAGATTTTAACGCACTCGAAAAATTAACATTACACCTTATAAAAGGCGGAGTTGATTTTTTGGTGGTAATGGGAACAACCGGCGAAAATCCGACATTAAGCATACAAGAACAAGAAGCGGTATTAAATCACATTATCGAAGTTTCCGAAAAAAAACTGCCGATAGTTTTCGGTATAGGCGGAAATAACACGCAAGCAATAATCAGCAGAATAAAAAATACCGATTTCTCGAATATCGACGCAATACTTTCGGCGGCACCTTACTACAACAAACCGACTCAAAAAGGATTATACGAACATTACAAAAACATTGCAAGCGCATCACCGGTTCCGGTTATACTTTATAACGTGCCGGGCAGAACATCGGTTAACATCAGTGCCGAAACCGTCGTAAAACTTGCCGAAGATTTCGAGAACATAGTTGCCGTAAAAGAAGCATCGGGTAATCTCAGCCAAGTAATGCAAATTCTTAAAAATAAACCCGACGACTTTATTGTCCTTTCGGGCGACGACACCTATACCCTGCCCTATATCGCTCTCGGTATGCAAGGCGTTATATCGGTTACGGCAAATGCTTATCCGAAGATATTCTCCGATATGGTAAACGAAAGTCTTAACAAAAATTTCGACAAAGCAAAAGAACTTCATTACAAACTTCTTGACTTTACCGAAGCTCTTTTTGCCGAAGGCAACCCCGGAGGAATAAAAGCCGCATCGGAAATACTCGGCATTTGCAAAAAACACGTTCGTCTGCCTCTGGCACCGGTAAGCGACCGAACATACTCTCTTATCGAAGATTTGATGAAAAAAATATAAAAAAGAGGATGTTTTAAAGCAGCCTCTTAACATTTTCGTTATTCTTCTTTTTTAGCTTCCTGCCAAACGGCTTCCATTTCTTCCAACGACATATCTTTTAGCGAAAGACCTTTTTTTATGGTCTTTTCTTCAAGATAATTAAATCGTCGCATAAATTTCCGGTTAGTGCGTTCCAAAGCATTTTCGGGATTAATTCCGTATAAACGGGCAGCATTTATTAACGAAAACAGCACATCGCCGAATTCTTCTTCGGCTTTAGCACTGTCACCGGCTCTCAGTTCATGTTCAAATTCATTAAGTTCTTCTTTTACTTTATCCCAAACCTGCTCTTTTTCGTCCCAGTCAAAACCTACGCCTCTTACCTTTTCCTGCATTCTTACCGCTTTAATAAGCGCCGGCAAAGATTCGGGAATACCGCCCAATACGGTATTTCTACCTTTTCCGGACTTTTCTTTAAGTTTTAAAACTTCCCAATTTTCCGAAACAGTTTTTTTATCTTCAACTTCAGCATCGCCGAAAACATGCGGATGCCGGTATACCAACTTATCAGCCAAAGTATTTATAACGTCGGCAATGTCGAATTGTTTTTTTTCTTCGGCAATTTTAGAATAAAATATTATGTGCAAAAACAAATCTCCGAGTTCTTTTTTTATATTCTCCGCACTGCCGTCTAATACGGCTTGAGCAAGTTCGTAAGTTTCTTCTATGGTAAGAGTTCGCAAAGTTTCGGACGTTTGTGCCGCATCCCACGGACATTTTTCGCGAATCTCGTTCATAATCTCAAGTATTCGCTCAAAAGCAAGTATCTTTTCTTCTGTTTCGTTTAAAACAGCATCTTTATGAACATTCTCTATCGTCCATGCTTCAGGCTTATCGGCAAACCATTTTTTTGTTTGCGGCCATATATTGCGAAAAAAATCCGAAGATCTGTAATTTTCCAAATCGGCTTCGGAATCCCAGCAACTGTAAGTAAAAAAAATTTCCGGATGTTTTTTATCTCTTAAAATATCAAGATGCCTGCATCCTTTGCTGTTGCGTATGGTATTTTTTATTTTTGCCGTAAATAGAACAAAATCTTCCGTATGTTCCTTTCGGAACGTCATTTTAACCAATCTTCTTATCATTTAAATTCAATTCTAATTTGAGTATCTTTCGAAAAGTTCATAAGTTCTGCCAAATTACCTTTATTCATGGCTATTTCAAGCAGTCCCATCGAATTAAAAACAGCTGCAAGTTCTCCTTCTTCCACATCCTGATAGCGTATGCTTATTTTATTGATTTTATTGGCTGTGCTTCCGGCATAAATAACATAACTTCTGCCCTTGCCCACTTCCTGAAACAAATCAAAAGTTATATTAGATACAGCATTTCCGTAACTGTCTTTATAAACCATTTGTCCCAATATGTGAGAATCGCCGTAGCTCGGTTTTATAGCCGTTAGGCGTTTGTATTCGCTTGTTTTTGTTCCGAGTTCGCCGGTTTTTGTTCCTTTTATTATTTTGCAGGCTGTTTTTCCGAAATCAAAAAGTGCGGGAGTCATAACGGTGCCTTCTCTGCATATTTCAATCTTTATTACTTCTTTAAGTTCGTTTTTACCGAATACCAAACTCAGTAATCCGTTATCGGAAGTTATAAAATATTGGTCGTAAACTTCTGCAATAATATGTTTTCTGTCTTCGAGACATTCTCCGTCAACGCCTATAATATGGACTGTTCCTTTCGGGAAATGCCGCCAACTGTTTTTTAGTATGAAAGCAGCCCGCGAAATACTGTGATATCCTATATTATGCGCCAAATCAATAATCTGAACATCTTCGCATATACTCAGAATTTGACCTTTTAATCTTCCGAGAAAAAAATCTTCTGTTTTTCGGTCCGATATTAAGGTTATAACAGGCAAAATTTCGTTTTAAATTAAAAAATACTTATTTTGTAAACGCAAAATTATTACTTAATGATTGAAAAAAAAATATATTTAGACCCCGATTCTTTAACTGATTTTTACGGAAATTCCGGAAAAAACACCGATCGCATAAAGGTTTTATTCCCGAAATTAAAACTTATTTTCAGAGGAGACGAGATTAAAATTTCGGGAGAAAAAAACGAAGTAGAAGCATTTGTTAAATTTGCCGAAAACGTAAAACTCAGACTTGAGCAATATAACAGCTTAAGCATAAACGAAATAGATTTAATATTCCGAAACAAAATAAATCCGCGCCAATCGGATTCGGACATTATTATTTACGGCAATAACGGAAAACCGATTTACCCGCGCACAAAAAATCAGAAGCATTTTGTTGAGTTATATAATAAAAAAGATTTGATTTTTGCTTCCGGACCTGCGGGAACCGGAAAGACATATCTTGCGGTTGCTCTTGCCGTAAGAGCTTTAAAAAGGAATGAAGTTAAACGTATTATCCTAAGCCGTCCGGCTGTTGAAGCCGGAGAGAACCTCGGTTTTTTGCCGGGCGATTTAAAAGATAAATTAGACCCGTATTTGCAGGCATTATACGATGCTTTGCTTGATATTTTGCCCGGTAACAAGTTAAACAAACTTATAGAACAAGGAGTTATACAGATTGCGCCTTTGGCATACATGCGCGGCAGAACTTTAAGCGATGCCGTTGTTATACTCGACGAAGCGCAAAATACGGGTGTTGCTCAACTTAAAATGTTTTTAACCCGTATGGGGGAAAATTCAAAATTTATAGTAACCGGAGATATGACCCAAATTGATTTGCCTAAAAAAACTCAATCGGGCTTGGTTAAGGTTCACGAAATATTAAAGGGCATAAAAGGCATAGGGTTCGTAAAGTTCGAAAAAGAAGATATTGTAAGACATCCGCTTGTGGCTCCCATTGCCGAAGCTTTTGATAAAGATGATTTAAAAAATAAGAAATAGTTTTTTATTTATTGGTGTTTTAGTCTTCTTCCGTATTGTTTTTTTCTTTAAGTTTTGCTTCCAGATAGGCAATTCGTTCCATAAGTTCGTGTTTTTCGCGCGATTCGGTTTCCGTTTTGTCTTTTGTTTCGTCTATAAATCTGGAACGTTGTATGTTAATTTGTATTGTGGCAATGGTTGAAGCCAATATTTCGGCTACTTTTTCGACAAATTCTATTTTATATTTCGGAAAAACCTCAATAGAAGCAAGTTCCAAAACTCCGTAAACTTTTTGATTAAGGATAAGCGGAACTATTAATATGCTTTTAGGATTTTCTTTACCCAGTCCGGATGATATTTTAATGTAGTCTTTAGGAACGTCGGTTATAAAAATAGTATCTTTTTCCAAGAAACATTGTCCTACCATATTTTCTCCGGGTAATATTTTTTGATCGAAAAATTTATGCCTGTCGTAAGCGTAAAATCCGGCAAGTTCCAGAACTCTGCCTTCTTTGCTGTCTTCGTTAAGAACATATATTCCTCCTACTTGTGCTCCTACGTATCGGGTAAGTTTATTAATACTTACAAGCGAAAATTCTTCTATTGTTTTGTTATGCTCGCGAATCAGGTCGTTAAATTCAGATATACCTTGAGCCGACCAACTTCGTTCTTCATTTTCTTTTCTTCGTATTTCTTCGTATTTTGATGCTGCCGCAAGACTGTCGCGCATGGCAAGTAATGAAGAACCCAAAACGTCTTTGTCGCCGCTTACTTTAAAATAACTTCTGAAGTTTCCTCGTTCTATTTCTTTTGCAAACTCTGCTTTTTGTTTTAATCCGGCAATTAAGTTGTTAAGAGCTTCGCCCATTTGCCCTATTTCGTCGGTAGATGTTTTTACTGGCTGCGACGGAAGTTCTCCGTATGACATTTTTTGCAGTATGTTTTTAATGTATTTTATCGGAAATATCATGGAATTTGCCAATAAGAACCCGATAATTACAACAACAAGCAGCAATACTATACCCGATATAAATATTCTGTCGGTAAATTCTTTAAAAGATTTCTCTATTTTCATATTATACGAAAGCAACATATCATTTTTGTTTTCATACATTTCATCGATTTGTGCTTTTATGTTATCTGCTAATTCGGGTAAAGGGCTTCCTTCTTGTATTTTACTTACATACAATTCTTCAAAGTCAGGAGTATCATATTTATCGGGAGTATTGAGTTGGTTAAGTATATCGGTTTCCTGCGAAAAATAACTGTCGGTAAGCGTAAAAATCTGATTAAGTTTCATTTGTTCGTCTTGACTCCATTTTTTAGCCAGATTATTAAGTTCGTATTTTATTTGAGGATAACCGTTTTGTATAATTTCAATAAGTCTGAGTTTTTTCGGGGTATTGCTTTCTTTTTCGAAAAGCACCCAACTCATAAGCAGGTGTTTGGATTCGAATACTTTAAAAGAAAATTTATTCAGAGCCGCCATTGAGGGCACAATGTTTTCGTTTACGTTTACGGCTAATTTTTCGTTTTCTTTAAGCATTTGATATATGAAAATATATGCCGCAAAAAAAGAAATAAGCAAGATACCGAATCCGAACAACAGTTTTGTTAATATATTAAATCTGAATTTTTTTTTCAAAGTATTATTTTTTTAAAGATTGAATAATCAAAATTAATAATTATTTATTTATTAAACCGAAAACGGGTTTATTTATTTATGTTTCTTTTTACGAGTTTGAAATTATCGTCAAATTTCAGAATAAATACGTCTTTGTTCTCGAATCCGTTATAAATACCGGTTCTTTTAAAATTAAAATCGTATATAAGTCCGTGTCTGTTCGGAAAAGCATCTTCCGGAGATAAACAAAACTGAAATATTCGTCCGTATCGTCTTAAAGCATTTAAGAAATAATAAGTAATATCATAACCTTCAAAAGCGAAGTTTGAAGGGTCTGTTTGATAAATGCTCCTGTATTTTTGTATAAATTTTTTAACATCCGGAGAGTCGTAATCTACGTATAAAGGAGAAACGAAATTAAAAGAAAGTCTGTTGAATACGGACGAATTTATATTTTGAAAGTTAATCCATTTGTCGGAAGCTATCAGTTCTATACGAAAAGATTTATCCGAGGCATATAATTTATCTATAATTTGCGTAACGAAAACTTCATTGTCCGAAGGAATATAGACTACGTTTAAATAATCTTTTTTTAATGCTTTATTTATTTTTTCCTGTTGGGCATCCATCATTTTTATATCGGTATCGTATATCAGAGTTTTCATAACTGATGTATCGGAGCGTATGTTAAGAGTATCGTTTGCCGTATAATTATTTTTAAACCTGTTTATCATTTTTAACTGTTTGTCGCTGCCGTCGTAAATAAGAATAAGATTTATGCTGTCTCCGTATTCTCTTAATAAATATGATACTTTATCTGTTCTTGCTTTTTCGGAAGGCATTGTTTGGAATAAAAAGGGTCTGTTAACAAGCAATGTATCTTTTTTCGACAAAGGAGAAATCATATTAACATGATGTTTGTTTGCATATTCATATGCAATTCGCACATTTGAGGAATATACCGGACCTATTATTAAATCTACATCCGGAAATTTCAGCGAATTCATTATATTTCGAACTTTTTCGGGATTATTTTCGGTATCGAAAACGCTTAAATTTACCGATAAACCCTGCTCCCGCAGCTTATCCAAAGCAAGTAAAACGCCCTCGTAAAATTCCGTAAAACGTTTTGTGTTTTTATAAAACATCGGATCTTTTTCTTTATGATACCGGCTTATATAATGCAAATTCTGCTCTAAAAATAAGGGCAACAGTAAAACTGCATTAAACGCGGAATCTTTGCGGTATTTAAATTGCATGCACGGAGTAATGCCTTCTTCGGTAAAATATAAAGGATCGTTAAGTCCTGTTTGCAAAACGCTTAACGAATCTCCCGAATTACCGGTAATATTTTCTGTCAGGTTTTCTTTTTCGGGTATTTTTAATATTTGTCCGGCTTTTAATCCGTCTTTTAATTCCGGATTTAATTTAATCAGTTCTTCAATTGTGATATTAAATTTTTTTGATACGAAATACAAAGTATTGCCCGGTTCTGCTTTATAGAAAAAGTATTTTCCGGCATTTTTGTTTTTTTCGTTTTTCTCTCTGTTCTTTTTAAAACTGTTCGGTATTTTTAATATTTGCCCGGCTTTAAGCCCGTATTTTACTTCCGGATTTGTATTTATTATGTCTTCAACACTTACGTAATATTTTTGCGACAAAGAAAATAATGTTTCTCCCTGTATTACTTTATGATAAAAAAAGTCGGGGGAAGTATCGTTTTTTTTCTCGTTTTTAACATAAGGTATTTTAAGTAAATCTCCGGCTTTCAGTGTAGAAGATTCTAAATTATTAGCCGAAATAATATCTTCTTGCGAAACTTTATATGCTTTACTCAGCGAAAACAAAGTTTGCCCCGGTTCTACTCTGTGCAAATAAAATTTTTTATTGTTCAGGATTAAAAATTCTTCGGATATTTTAACCGGAACCTGTGCATAAAGAGTTTCGGTAAAACCCGCGAATATCAATACAAAATATAATATCTTTTTCATTCCGAAAGTTTAAACTTGATATATTTAAATTTTATAAAAATCTACTTTCTTATTTATCTTATGAGAAATAAATACCCAAATCATTAAAATAACAAAGGCAATAACAATACCTAACGTAAAGACCGGAATAAAATATTCTTGATTTATTCCGGGAAAAAAAGATGCTGCGGCCGCAATTATCGGCAATGCGGATATAACGGCAAATAATTTTCCGGTAAAATTATATCTTATATAATGAAAGGACAAAATAAAAAATGCAAATGCCAGACTAAACCATTTTATTCGCGTTATAACAAATAATCTGTCAACATATTCCGAGAATGAAACACGTTCAGTAAGAAGTTCCGAGATACGAAACAGTAAAATATTCTCAAATATATCGGCGACTAAAGCAACAACGGAAAAAATAATACCGAAAACATAAACTTTATTACGCTCGGTATCTGTTTTCTTTATTTTCGAAAATGCAAAAATCAATAATGCCGTATAAAAAAGCATATACGCATAATCGACAATATTTTGGTCTTTAACTCCGTTAATAACGTCTATTTTAAAATTATTGTCATCATCAATAAATATATTTTTTACGTCCTGTTCGTTTTTCGCAAATTCGTATTCAACAATCGGCGAATTTAAATTTCCGGTATTTTGGTAAAAGACATAAGTCATTAAAATATTCAATAATATTAAGCCGAAAGCGGCATAATGAACGGCAGCCGGTCTTTTCATGATTTTAAAATTAAATAAGACAAACAACAAAAATAATTATTCTCTTTATAAATCGACATTTTATTAAAAAAAAATGCTTGCATAAATACAAGCACTTTTCATTATTTGCCTTATTATTATTTTAAATCACGGATAAATTCAATTTTTTTTCTTCAATCAATTTTCTTAAATTTATAAGAGCATAACGCATTCTTCCGAGAGCAGTATTAATACTGACATCCGTTTGTTCGGCAATTTCCTTAAAACTCAAATTACCGAAATGTCTCAATAAAACCACTTCTCTTTGTTCTTCCGGTAAAATATCAACTAAACTTCTTACTTCCGAAGCTATCTGATCTTTAATTAACTCATCCTCTATGGTCATATCCGAGAATTTAGACGAGTTAAAAATATCCGTATCCGGATTTTCGTCATTAGAATATGTAGGCATACGCGACTGCTTCCTGAAATAATCAATGGTAAGATTATGAGCAATTCTTATAACCCACGAAACAAAAATTCCCTGCTCGTTATATTTTCCTTTACGCAAAGATTTTATTACTTTTATAAAAGTATCCTGAAAAATATCTTCTGCTAATTTTTCGTTTTTAACAATAAATAAGATATAAGTAAATACCCGGTCTTTGTGTCTGTTGATAAGAATTTCCAGTGCAGAAGAATCCCCGCTCATAAATTTTTTTACAAGCTCTTTGTCCTTGAGTTTAGTTTTCATAGCTCTACTGTTAAATGTTAAAATTAAAGTAGATTTTTGCTATAGGCAGAGATTTTTCGGGTTAATAATAAAAGTTTTTTAAGGTTTCGTATATGCAAATATGAAATAAAAATTAAAAAAAAAAAATATTTTTTGATAAAACCTTATAATTAAATTTGCATTTTTAAAAATATAAGAACACAATTTTTGTGCCGAAAATAAGACTTCTGACTTGAAAACAAAAAACCGAAATAACGTTATATTTTCTGAAAACATTGAACTTAAAGGAGTAAGAGTTCACAACTTAAAAAACATAGATTTATCCGTTAAACGCGACAAACTCACGGTAATAACAGGATTATCAGGTTCGGGCAAATCATCGTTGGTTTTTGATACTTTATATGCCGAAGGACAAAGAAGATATGTGGAAAGTTTATCGTCTTACGCACGGCAATTTCTGGGCAGACTTAATAAACCCGAAGCCGATTACATTAAAGGCATTCCGCCGGCAATTGCGGTTGAGCAAAAAGTTAATACCGGAAATCCGCGTTCTACGGTAGGCACTTCAACGGAAATATATGATTATCTGAAACTTTTATTTGCAAGAGCCGGAGAAACTTTTTCGCCTGTTTCGGGAAAAAAAGTAAAAAAGGATACCGTAAACGATGTTGTTAATTTCATAAATAAATTCCCTGAAAAAACCAAAGCACTAATTCTGTCTCCTCTGCACGTAAAAAACGACAGAACCTGCATTCAGCAACTCGAAATAATACTTAAACAAGGTTTTACGAGAGTTTATTTCGACAATAAAATTTATAAAACCGAAGATTTAATAAATAAAAAAAAATTTCCCTCTCCGAAAAAATCTTTTATAGTAATAGACAGAATTGCGGTAAGTAACGATAAAGATAACCTTAACAGAATTGCGGATTCCGTTCAAACCGCATTTTATGAAGGTAAAGGTATATGCACGGTAAAAGTTTTTTCCGGGCAAAAAATCGAAGAAGTCGAATTTTCCGACAAATTCGAAGCCGACGGAATTATTTTCGAAGAACCTTCCGTGCATATGTTTAATTTCAATAATCCGGCGGGAGCATGCCCCGTATGCAACGGTTTCGGAAAAACAACGGGAATTGACGAAGATTTGGTTATTCCGGACAAAACTCTTTCCGTTTATCAAAATGCCGTTGCATGTTGGAGAGGCGAAAAAATGAGCAGATATAAAGATCGTTTCATAAATGCGGCGGCAAAATATGATTTTCCCGTACATCGCCCGTATTTTGAGTTATCGGAAAAAGAAAAAAAACTGCTCTGGGAAGGCAATAAAGACATCTTCGGTATCTATCCTTTTTTTGAGATGATAGAAAAAAAAGTGCGTAAAATTCAATATCGCGTAATGCTTTCAAGATTTCGCGGAAAAACAATATGCAGAGCATGCGGCGGAACACGCTTAAAAAAGGAAGCTTCTTACGTAAAAACAGGAGGCAAATCGATTACCGAACTGGTAAACATGCCGATAAACGAGCTTAAATTTTTTTTCGACAATCTTAAATTATCGGAATATCAAGAAAAAACGGCAAAAAGACTGCTTACGGAAATAAAAAACCGTTTACAATATCTTACAGATACAGGATTATCCTATCTTACATTAAACAGACTTTCGTCAACTTTATCGGGAGGAGAATCTCAGCGTATAAATCTGGCACGTTCGGTAAGCAGCACTCTTGAAGGATCTCTTTACATACTCGACGAGCCGAGCATAGGTTTGCATCCTAAAGATACGGAACGGCTTATTAAGATTCTGAAACAATTGCGAGATACCGGAAATACCGTTATAATCGTAGAACACGACGAAGATATAATAAAAGCGGCAGACTGTATTACGGATATGGGTCCGGGTGCAGGAATTAACGGAGGTAAAGTTGTTTTTCAGGGAACTTACGAAGATTTATTAAACGACAAAAACAACAAAAACTCATATACCGGAAAATATTTAAGAAAAGAACTCGAAATAAATTTGCCGGAAAAAAGAAGAACTTCAAAACATTTTATAACGCTAAGAGGCGTTACTCACAATAATTTAAAAAACATATCGGTAAAAATTCCGTTAAATGCCTTAACGGTTGTTTCCGGAGTAAGCGGCTCCGGAAAATCATCGCTTATAAGAGACGTTTTGTATCCGGCTTTAAGCTCAGAACTTAACGATTACGGAAAAAAACCGGGCAGTTTTGCGGAACTGTCGGGAGATACTGCCGAAATAGACACTGTTGAATTTGTAAATCAAAATCCGGCAGGCAAATCTTCGCGTTCAAATCCGGTTATTTACATTAAGGCATACGACGAAATACGCAAATTATATGCATCGCAACAAATATCCGTAATAAACGGATTTAAACCTTCGCATTTTTCTTTTAACGTGGACGGAGGGCGTTGCGAAACTTGTAAAGGGGAAGGACAAATTACCGTAGAAATGCAGTTTATGGCAGACGTGCATCTGACATGCGAAACATGTAAAGGAAAACGCTTTAAAGACGAAATACTTGATGTAACATACAGAGGTAAAAACATTTATGATATTCTAAACTTAACGGCGGGAGAAGCATATAATTTTTTCGACGAAAAAAACGAAACAAAAAAAATTGCTTCGCAAATAAAACCTTTGCTCGATGCGGGACTTTCTTACATAAAACTGGGACAATCAACCGATACATTAAGCGGAGGTGAAAATCAGCGTCTTAAATTGGCTTCTTTCTTAAGCAAAGAAAAAGCTCAAAAAAAGACATTGTTTATTTTTGACGAACCTACTACCGGACTTCATTTTCATGACATAAACAAATTGATGCAATCGTTTAATGCCCTTATTGACAGAGGACACGGAATTATTATAATAGAACATAATCTCGAAATAATAAAATCAGCAGACTATATCATCGATTTAGGACCCGAAGGAGGAGAAAAAGGCGGTTACCTGATTTTTGAAGGAACTCCGGAAGAGCTCATTAAATGCAAAAAATCTTACACAGGTCAATATCTTAAAGAAAAACTGCAACCTAAAAAGTAAAACGCCACACAATTTTAAATATGCCCGCACTCGATTCGGGTTTTAAAATTTCGATTTGTTTAACAGGTTCGTCGTAATCGGCATTAAAAACAAGATAAATATCGGAACCTATTTGCGGTATCCAATGAAGCCTGAAATTATACATCATAATATCTTCCAAACTGTTCCATTGCCCGAAAAACGAAATATTTAACCTCGTATTAAAAGCGTAGTTTATGTAGCTTGCAAGTTCGTGAGTAGAAACATCGCCTTCCGGCAAAGAAACTTTATTAAAAGTATAACTTGCGGAAAAATTAAAATGTTTGTTTATATTAAAACCTGCTTCGCTTTCGAAAGTTTTAATTTTACCGGTATAAAAATCGCCCCAATTATAAAATAAACCTGTCCAAATACGTCTTGCTCTGTTGGTTTCAAACTGTAATTCGTTTTTAAACATCCAATATTTTCCTTCGGGTATTGATATATCTTCGGTTAAGTCAAAATTTTCGTCCAATCTGTCGTAACTTTGTTTAAAATTCACTTCAAATCTTTCTCCGGATTTAAAAACTGCTCCGAGCAAACGCGTCTCGTTCCAAAGACTTTCGAGTTCGCCTGTGGTTAAAGTTTGATAAACGGTAAACCCCCAAGGTTTGAGCAATATTTTTTTTACGCCGTACTTTGTGAATACTCTGGGTGTTATTCTGAAATACCAACTGTATGATCTGTAATTTGTTCGACGCATATATCCGAGTTCCGGATTAAAGTTTTTTTGCATTGTTGCAACAGCCATATAATTATCAATCAAATCATTAGGATAATCGGCAAATATTCTGTAAGTAAAAGCACTGTCGGACAAGCCGAAATCTTCGCCGCTTGCGGCTATGCTCGCCGAAACGTTTAAATTTTTATCTTTAATAAAATGAGAAGTTTGGTAAGATGCATCTATACCCAAAACCTGATTTGACACAACATTATTAATTTTATTCGTAAAAATTCCGCCTATGTACGATTGCTCTCCTATATCGTATTTATACCTGAAAACAGTATTATTTGTTGCGGAAATATCATCAACCTTTTCTTCTTCCAGATTTAAAAAACCTATATTGTTTTTGCCTATTTTCCCGAATAAACGAACAGCACCGATTACCGATACCGTTTGGTCGTTTTCGGTTCCGAGCGTGCGAGTGTAGAAAACGGTGTTCCTGTCGCCGAGATAAAAATCGAATTTACTGTATCCTTCCAAAAAAAATGCTCTTTTTTCCGGATAATAAACACTGAAACGCGAAAGATTTACCGGTATTCTGTCAGACTCAACTTGTGCAAAATCGGTATAACTCGTTAAATTTAATTTCAAAGAAGGAGTAATATTAATATTTAAATCACCTCCGGCTTTTAAAGGATAATCATTGACGAAATCGCGATTATATTGAGCACCCGATAAAAAATAAGGTTTAAATTCAAATTTTTTCGTGTAAGAAATATCTTTTAATCCGGTTATTGTTCCCGCATTTACTACCGAAAATATTGTATTGTCTCTCGACCATCCCTGCCAAAGAGCAACTTCGTTTTCGGATGCTATGCCTCGTTCGAAATTTATTGCCCAATTATAATTTCCGTCACTTTTAAACTGCATAGTTGCAAAAGGAATATAAATTTCTGCAAACCAACCTTCAGAAGTTACTGAGGTGCGAGCATCCCAAACTCCGTTCCAATCTAAATTCCCGTCTTCGTTTCCGGCAATTAAAATATCCGTGCGTGCACCGTTCGGATTTACGGCAAAAAAATACCCGCCTCTGTTATCGTTAAACGGACTTATTACAATCTTAAAATTATCTTCCACTCTTAAATCGGCATCAACGCCCATGCTTTTTGCAATAAGGGTTTTCGGGTCTTGGTAACAACGTATGCCGAAATACAGGGCATCTTTGGTATATACGACGGCAACTTCGGTTTTTTCGCTTACCGGTTTGCCGAAATCAAGTTCTTGTTGAGTAAAATTCGATACAAAAGGAAGTTCTGACCAAAAAGATTCTGTTAATTTACCGTCGAAAATAATCTTTTCCGTAAGCGGAACCGCTCTTATAGTATCGGGAAACGAGTGCTGTGCCGAAACTTCCGGTTTAAAATAAATAAAATTAAAAAAGACGACAAACGTAAAAAGACGAATTTTCATCTGTAAGAAAGTTTAACAGTGTATCTTTATATGATTTCCAAAAATAGAAAATCTTTAATTTTATAACATACACATACTTACCAAAACATCTTTTTTACGTATAAACCGTATTATTTTTCGTATAACCCGAGTAAAACTTTCTCGTGAGTCATCGGTGCGGTAAAGTCCGGCTTATAATCGGGATTAAATGCTTTTATCGCATTTTGAACGGCAAAAAAACTTCCGGTTCCGTAAATAAAAGGAGGTTCGCCCACGGCTTTCGATTTCATTATCGCATGTTTTGCTCCTTCGGTTTCGAGTTCTTTTATTTCTACAACTTTCGGAACGGAATTTATATCCGGCACTTTATATGTCGAAAGTGCATTAGACAAAAGTTGCCCTTTTTCGTTAAAGCGTATTTCTTCCATGGTCAGCCAGCCGATGCCTTGTATTAATGCTCCCTCTATTTGCCCTTTGTCAAGAAAAATATTCATGCTCTTACCGAAATCGTGAACTATTTTCACTTCGTCGATTTCGTATGTTCCTCTTACGGTATCAACTGTTGCGGTTGTAACTGCCGTTCCGTAAACATGATAAGCGAAAGGGTGTCCTTTTTCTTTTGTTTTGTCGAAATAAATTTCGGGCGTTGCGTAATGTCCTTTTTCCGAAAGTTTTATGCGTTTCCAATAGGCATCCGAAACTAATTTATCCCACGATAATTCGGTTTTACTGCCTTTAAGATATACAAATTCGTCTTTTATTTCTATATCTTCGGTATTTGCGTTCAAGATTTCGGCGGCGGTTTCTTTAAGTCTTTTCAAAAGTTTTTGCGAAGCAATTTCCACTGCTTTTCCGTTGAGGTCGGCACCCGAGCTTGCAGCCGTAGGCGATGTGTTTGCCACGCGTGAGGTATTTGTGGTTTCGAGTTTTATTTTGCTTACCGGAACGGAAAAAATATTTGCGGCAACTTGTTTCATTTTCGTGTTAACGCCTTGTCCCATTTCTACGGCTCCGGTGCTGATGCCGATGCTTCCGTCGGTATAAATATGAACTAATGCACGCGCCTGATTAAGTCCGGTATTGGTAAACGAAATACCGAAACAAAGCGGTGTTACCGACATTCCTTTTTTGTATTTGTTGTTTTCGGCATTAAATTTTTTAATTTCCTCGTAATGTTTTTTGATGTTAAAGTTTTTATCGGCTGTTTTCCAAGATTTTATTGCTTCGGCATTTTCCGCAATTTGTCCGTAAGGAAATTCGTCTCCGTCTTTTATTAAATTTCTTTCCTGAATTTCAAAAGCCGGAACGTTTAACTTATCGGCGGCATGTTGCACTGCGGCTTCTATCGCAAAAAAGCCCTGCGGTCCGCCGAAACCTCTGAATGCCGTATTGGGCGGAAGATTTGTTTTACAACTGAATACCGTAATTTCCGCATTCGGAATATAATAACTTCCCGTTCCGTGAAATAATGTTCTTTCGGTAATTGCCGGCGACAAATCGGCGGCGGCTCCGCCGTCTTGTATAAATTCAACTTCGTAAAACTGTATTTTAAGGTCTTCCGAAAGTCCTATTTTATAATTTGCAATATACGGATGACGTTTTCCTGTCATTCTTAAATCATCATGCCTGCTTAATGTGATTTTTACGGGTTTATTGAGCAAATGTGCCGCAAGGGCAACCATTACCGCCCATGGTGTTGCTTGGTCTTCTTTGCCTCCGAATCCGCCGCCGAGGCGTCTTACGTCAAGTTCTATCATATTCATGGGAATACCGAGCACGCGTGATGTTATTTGCTGAACTGCCGTAGGTCCTTGTGTTGAAGAATATAAAGTTATGTGTCCGTTTTCTTTCGGAACGGCATAAGAACCTTGTGTTTCGAGATACAGATGTTCTTGTCCGCCGGTTTCTGCTCTGCCTTCAAAAATATATTTTGATTTTTTTTCGCCTTCTTTCGTATCTCCGATTTTGAATGTTCTCGGAGGTGCAATAAAACTGCCTTTTTCTTTTGCGGTAACAGGGTCCGTAATTGCCGGAAGCTCTTCAATGTCGATTTTTATAAGTTTTTTTGCATCTCTTGCAATACGTTCCGTTTCGGCAACTATAAGAGCTATCGGTTCGCCTGCAAAATGAACTTCGTCTTCGGCAAAGAGTTCTTCGTCTTGTATTATTGCTCCTATTTGGTTTTCGCCGGGTATATCTTTATAGGTCAATATCTTAACTACTCCGGAAAGTTTTTCGGCTTTTGAATAGTCGATATTTTTTATTTTTCCGTGTGCAACGGGCGAGTCAAAGACAAGCGCATGTAAAGTTCCGGCAATTTCGGGTATATCGTCGAGGTAAACGGATTCTCCTCTTAAATGACTTATCGAATCGGTATTCTTCATATTATTCGTTATAAAAAAAAGTAAAATTAAATATTCTTTTTTTAAATTCAATATTTTTTAAAAAACGAATAACCGTATTTTTGATATATTAAGAAAATAATCCCGAGCAAAAACCTGAAAAACAACGGCATTATTTAAATAAAGGAACGGTAAAACTAAAGATACTGCCCTCTCCGAGTTTACTGTCTATAAATAATTTCCCTTTATTTACTTTAATAAACTCTTTGCATAATTTTAACCCTATTCCGCTGCCTATTTCGCCTTTTGTACCTTTAGTGAAACTGTAATTTTTTGAAAATACGGTTTTAATTTGTTCTTCCGACATTCCTTTACCTTGATCTTCTATAAAAATTATGCAACTGTCTCCGTCTTTTTTATTTCGTAAAATAATATCCGCATTTTCCGTAAATTTTAAAGAATTTGATATTAAATTTCTTATTACCGTAATAAGCATATTTTTATCGGCATATACCTCGCAATCTTCAATCATATTCTTTATTGCTACATTTTTTGATAACGAATGATATTTGAAGAAATCCGTTAATTCTTCAAAAATTTCTTTCAATGATATTTTTTCGGGATGATATTCTATTTTGCTGCTTTGATTTCTTGCCCATTCGAGCAAATTTAGTAATAAATGATAAGTTTTATCGCTGCTGTCATACAAAAAACCGCTGTATTCTTCAATTTTCTCGCAATCACGATTTCCCGAAGCCGTATTTATAATTTGAGAAAATCCCAACAATACGTTAAACGAATTTTTTAAATCGTGAGCAATTATGGAATAAAACCGGTCTTTTGCTTCTGCCGCAAGTTCCAGTTCTTTATTTTTTCTTATAAGTTCTTCATTTTGACTTTCAATTATCTTTTGTTGTTCCAGACTTTGTTCTGTTGCAAGTTTCAATATAATATTTTTCTTACTTAAACGCTTATTTATTCTGACATTTTCGGAATAATATAATCTAAGATAATAAACGGTTGCGGTAAGAACGGTTAAAAAATAAATCGAAACGGAAATATATCTTACAACAGGGTTCTCAAATTTCAGGATTAATTCAGGTCTGTTATATTCCGTATAAAGTAAATAAAGAACAACTAAAAGTAATAATATCAAAAAATATTTTCGTATCTTGGAACCCGCCAAAGTATAAACGGAAATTATTATTATAAAAATAAAATAACTCGTTCCTCCTTTTGTTCCGTCGGTAAGAATCCAAGACAACGGCAATATTACTAATATTACCCCCGTAACTACTATATTATACGTTTTATGAAAATTTTGAGTATTACGGGAAATTAAATAAAATGAGCCGAAATAA
>JAADDR010000116.1 GCA_013153865.1 Chlorobiota bacterium
TTTTTGTAAGATGAAGTAAGACTGATGCCTGCTTTTTTATCCGTGAAAAAACGGTCTTCCGATAAATCGTAAAAACTTTCTGCCGAAAATATCGGATTAATGCTTAATTTATATTTATTATCTTGTTTATAAAGTAAATTATCGTTTAAAATTTTGTTAAGTATTTTGTTTTTAATGTTTTTTAGTAAAAGACTTGTGTCTTTCGTTTCAACATTGAGGGGCTTTACGGTAAAATGCAGGGCAGAATCAAATTTTATTTTTGATTCCGCATAATATGCGGCTGTATTGTTTAAAGGTATTTTTTGAGCAGAAAGTTCAATATTCGAAAATATTGAAAAAAGAATTGTAAAAAGAGTAATATTTTTCGGCATATTTTATTTTAAACGGTTATTCTTTTTTTTCTTTAAATTTAAAAACAAAATCGGTATATAAAAAATAATCATTGCCGACAGCAACAAAACTAATATCAAACGTCTTATCCCCATATAATTGTGAAGATACATAGCGGCAACGGAAAATCCGAGATTAATGAGAACTAAAATTAATACTGCTTGTTTATGACTTAATCCTGTTTCTATTAAAACATGATGAATATGTTGTTTGTCGGGCTTAAAAAGAGGTTTTCTCTGAAAAAAACGTATAAACATCACTCTTAAAGTATCGTATAGCGGAACCGTAAGTATTGCAATAGATATAGCGGGTGCCGCATATTTTGCATGTTTAAAATCATGCTGAATATTCATTTCGTTAAATTTTACTATCAGAACGGAGATAACCAATCCTAAAATCAAAGAACCGGTGTCGCCCATAAATATTTTGTTTTTTTTACTGAAAACATTATATCTTAAGAATCCTGTAAGTGCACCGATTACAGATGCCGAGAGTAATGCGTATTGATATTCTTTTACGAGATAGAACCATATACCTAAAGTACTTGCCGCTGCAACTCCTATACCGGCAGACAAACCGTCTATACCGTCTATTAAATTAAATCCGTTAACTATAACCAGATAAACAAATATTGTAAGCGGAATTCCGATGTAAGGAGGAATATGGTGTATTCCGAAAAATCCGTGTAAATCGGTAAGTTGCAAATCGGAAAAAAAAGCTATAATCGAAACTGCCAAAATCTGTCCGAGAAGTTTAGTTAAAGGTGCTATTATTAAAATATCGTCTTTTATTCCCACAAAGAACAGTATTACGGTAGCTGCGAGAATATATTTTAATTCCGGAATTTGTTGAAAATCGGAAAAAAGAAGAGCGGAAACCGTAAACCCCGAAAATATTGCCATGCCGCCCAAAGTAGGGATTTTTTTGTCGTGCACGGTTCTTTCATTTGGTTCGTCGAAAAGTTGTTTTAATTCGGCAACTTTAATTATGGAAGGAATAGAAATAACTGTTATTAAAAATGAAACCAGAAATGTTTCTGCAATTAAATACGGTTCCGATAATAAACTTGACATTCTGTTTTTCTTTAATGATGCAAAGTTGATTAAATTTCTTCAAAAAAAACGATAATTAAAAAAAATATTTTTCAGTTAGGTTAAATAATACTTAATTTACCTCAAAGACGTTTAATTATTTATTAAAGTTGCATTTATTTTCAAGGCATTTTTTGCCGATGCTTTTTATACGCACATAAAACAAAAAGGTTTTGTTTGATTAATAAAATATATTAAAATTTAAGACGAAACCCTGTTGCGGATATTTTAAATCGAAAATTATTAAACATATGAGAGTAAGTGTTACCGGAGGAACGGGGATGACGGGTTCGTATTTGCTTTTTAAACTTTTGGAGAAAGGGTACAATATTACTGCTCTTAAAAGAAAAAGCAGTAATACGGATGTTACTGAAAAAATTTTCAAGAGTTTGTCGAAAGACGGAGAAAATCTTTTTTACAAAATAAATTGGATTACCGGAGACTTGTCTGATGTAAATACCGTTTACGAACTTGTAAGAAATGCCGATTATGTTTATCATACGGCGGCAACGGTTTCTTTTAAACCGAGCGACCGTAAAAGAATGATTTACGAAAATGTTTGCGGAACGGCAAATATCGTTAATGCTTCATTAAAAAGTTCGGTTAAAAAGATGTGTCATGTAAGCTCTGTTGCCGCTCTCGGAAAAAACTCCGCAGGTAAACCCTTAACCGAAGAAATCGAATTAACGGATATGAGCAATTCGTCCGATTATGCAATAAGTAAATTTAAATCGGAGAGAGAAGTTTGGCGAGGAATTGCGGAAGGTCTTAATGCCGTTATCGTAAATCCTTCTATAATATTGGGAACCGGAGATTGGAGGCGGGGAAGTCCGCGGTTAATAAAAACCGTATGGGACGGAATGAAATATTATACAAAAGGAATAAACGGTTTTGTTGACGTAAGAGATGTTGTTAATATAATGATAAAACTTACGGAAAGTAATATTTCGGCAGAAAGGTTTATATTAAATTCCGAGAACTTATCATACAGAGAACTTTTTAATGAAATTGCCGATAATTTGAATAAAAAAAGACCGTCTGTTTTTGCAAATGATTTTATGCTTTATTCTCTTATGTATTTAGATTCTTTTGTGTATTTTTTTACCGGTAAAGAACCGCGACTGACAAAATATACCGTTAATTCGGCACGCAGTTTTCATGCTTGTTCGAATAAGAAAGTTAAAAAAACTTTAAATTATGAATTTATTCCGGTTAAAAAATCCGTAAGAGATTTTTGTAAGATATTTCTGAAAGAAATAAATTCAAAATAATATTTTTGTATTTTACGATTTTTTATGAAAAAACAAATCCGTATAATATTATTTATTCTGCTTATGCCGGTATTTGCATTAGGGCAAAATCCGCTACGAACGGACGGCACGGCTTTTACGGTGCCGGTAAAAGTTTTGGAGTTAAGTTTGTTCAGACCGGCAAAATACGGGCTTACAAAAAAAGACCAGTTGTCGATACATCCGGTAGGAACTTTTATTTTGCCTCATATATTTTATAAACGAAAATGGGTTAAATTCGAACTTTTCAGGCAAAAATTTATTTTTTCCTCAAGGCACGGAATATATTACCCTAAACCTGCATTAAAAATAAATCAAAATTTACCGTTCGACGAGTGGAAATTTTATCCCGAAGATGCGGATGTTCCTTCGGTGCTTGCTTTGCAGAGCGAAGTGTTGCTCAGTCATTATTTACAAGAACCCGACCATTGTTCGGCGGGCGATTATCTTATTACGGCACGCCTCGGGTTCAAATACGGTTTAAATTTCAGTGATTTTGAGCAACCGCTTATTTATAAACCTGTATTATATCGCGAGACCGAAGTCTTGTTGCCCGGATTTGTTTGGTATGCCGGAGTGCAACTTAACGGTCATATAAATTTTACTTATAATTATTTTGCCGATTTGGATTACTATTCTTACGGATTTACCGAAGATTGGTCGCTTGAAGGAAAAATAGCCGTTTCCGGATATTCCGGAAAACATTTTTCGGGATTTGCGGGATTAAAATTTGCATATTCCGTAATGCCCGATAAAAACAGATTTGCTTTGCTGCCCGTTGCCGGTATTTCTTATTTTATAGATTTCAGGAAAAGAAGAAAAAGCGGAACTGACTTGTTCGGCAGAAAAAAACCTTTTAAACACGATAATTCTTTAGACCGAGACGACAAATATTACGAAGATCTGGAAAAACGGGAAAATTTAAAAGACTCTGTCAATTAAGATTTCGGCAGTAAGTAAATCTTCGGGGCAAGTAATTTTTATGTTCTCGCGATTTCCTTTTACTAATTTTACCGTATGTCCGGCAGCTTCAAAAACACTTGCATCATCGGTAAACGAATCATTGTATTCCGTTTTATACGCATCCTGCAAATTTTTAATATCGAAAGTTTGCGGAGTTTGTATCTCTTTATACAAAGTTCTGTTTACGGCAATGCTTTTATCTCCCTCGATTTTCCTCAGCGAAAAATAAATATCGCAAGCAGTTATCCCGCTGCCTTCTTTTTCTGCTTTTTCGAAACTTCTTTTTATGCTGTCTGTCGAAACCAACGGTCGCACACCGTCGTGTACAGCAACCAAACCCTCGCTTTTTATAAGATTAAGAGCATTTCTTATTGAATGAAAACGTGTTTTGCCTCCGGCAACTTTAAAATGATTTACGGAAAAATTATATTCTTTACATAAGTCCTCCCAATAATCAAAATGAGTTTTCGGCAAACTCAAAAATATATTAGTATTATTGTCAAAACGATAAAAACGCTCTATGGTGTGCATTAAAACCGGTTTGTCTTTTAATATGAGAAACTGTTTCGGAATTTCCGTTCCCATACGTTTGCCCCTGCCTCCGGCGGTTATTATTACAAATCGTTTCATAATACGGTTCGAAAAATATCCGAAAGATAAAAAATAATATTGTTTTACCTGTTTTTGTATGAATATTTTATAAAAACATAAATTAGAAATACTTTTTTATATTTGCACGATAAAAGCTTCTTCTATGTTTGAATATATTATCGGAAAAATAACCGAAGTAACTCCGGCATACTTAATTATCGAATCAGGCGGGATAGGATATTTTGTAAATATATCTTTACAAACACGTTCTAAAATCAATACATCGGAAAAAACAAAAATTTATATCCACCAGATTATAAGAGAAGATACAAACGCTCTATTCGGTTTTGCCGATAAAAGCGAAAGAGAAATATTCAGATTATTGATTTCCGTTTCGGGCATAGGTGCCAATACCGCGCGCGTTATATTGTCTTCGTTATCCGCTGCCGAAATTAAAAATGCAATAAAAACTGATAATGTTGCCGGTCTTAAACAAATTAAAGGTATAGGAGCCAAAACGGCTCAACGAATTATAATCGATTTAAAAGATAAAATAATTAAAACGGATATTCCCGAAGACAATTCTTTCATAATATCGGCGGCTTTACCCGATGAAGCGTTAGCAGCACTCACAATGCTCGGTTTTCCGAAAAACAAAGCGGAAAAAGCCGTTAAAAAAATATATTCGGAAAATTCCGGTTTATCGGTGGAAGAACTTGTAAAATATGCACTAAAAATATTATAATTTCGTTTATCAAAATATAATTTTGCCTATGGCGTTGATTCTACTCATTGATTTTTAAAATAAATATTACGGTGAAGTCATTCTTAAGCTCTCTGTTTAAACTTGTTATAATTGTATCCGGCTTTTTTTTCATGTTGTCTTTTTCGTCGGTTTCTTATAAGGATAACGGCAAAAAACCGTTTATTCCCGGAATAAAAGATTCAATACCGGAAGACTCGCTTATTTTTCCGTTTAACGATTATACAAACAATCCGCTGTCAGCCGAAAAAACATCTCCGTTGTTTTTAAACAATCCCTCGGCAATACAATCATTCGTTAAATATGATCCGAAGACCGGAAAATTTGTTTTCTACGATAAAATAGGAAATATAAATTACAGAAATCCCTATTACATGTCTTTCGACGATTACATAAAATACAGTAACCGGAAAGATATTCATAATTATTGGATGGAACGTTCGGCTCTCGAAAATATTAAAGGCGAAAACAGCTTGGTTGATCGTTTGGTAAATAAAAACCTTATCGTTCCCATACAAGGTTTCGATAAAATATTCGGAAGCAATACAATTAACATAAAACCGCAAGGAACGGCAGAATTGGTTTTCGGGCTTAAAATAAACAATATAGAAAACCCGGCTCTTACTAAAGATTTGCAAAAAAGTGTTAATTTCGATTTTGACATGAAAATAAAAATGGGAGTTGCCGGACAAATCGGAGACAAAATGACTCTCGGAATTAATTTTGATACAGATGCTACTTTTGAGTTTGAAAACAATGCAAAATTAGCATACCAAGGAGAGGAAGACGAAATAATTCAAAAAATAGAAGCCGGAAACGTTACCATGCCGCTTTCAGGATCATTAATTACCGGCAGTCGAAGTCTTTTCGGAATAAAAACGGAACTTAAATTCGGCAATTTGTATGTTACGAGTGTTTTCTCTCAACAAAAAGGAGAAAGCAAAACAGTAGAAGTATCGGGCGGAGCCACTACGACACCTTTTGAAATTACGGCAGACGATTACGATGCAAACCGCCATTATTTTATATCTCAATACTTCAGAGACAGATATGACGATGCTCTGAAAAACTTACCGGTTATCAGCTCAAATATTAACATACGAAGGATAGAAGTTTGGGTTACTAACAGAAGCGGCAGGTTCGAAAATTCGAGAAATATTGTTGCGTTTACCGATTTGGGAGAAAATGCCGAACACCTGTATTCATCTAACTTTACGGCAACATCCCAAATTGTGCCCGACAACAATACAAACAACCTGTATTCCGAAATGGTTAACCGACCGGGGCTGAGAGATATTGCAAATGTAAATACAATTCTTTCAACTTATGCTGATTTTGAATCGGGAGACGATTACGAAAAAGTACAAAACGCTCGCATGCTTACTTCTTCCGAATATACTTTCAATCCGACATTAGGATACATATCTTTAAATTCCGCACTAAATAACGATGAAGTTCTTGCCGTGGCATTCGAATACGAAAACACTGCCGACGGAAAAACATACAGAGTAGGAGAATTTTCAAACGAAGAACCGGCAGCTCCGGCGGCTTTATTCCTTAAACTGTTAAAACCTACGACATTGTCAACGGATAATCCCACATGGGATTTAATGATGAAAAACGTATATTCTATAAATGCCTACCAAGTCAGCAGTCAGGATTTTAAGCTGGATGTGATGTATCGAAACGACAAAACAGGATCTTCGGTAAACTATTTGCAGGCGGGTGAAATAGAAGGCCAAATACTTTTAAGAGTAATGGGACTTGATAATCTTAACAAAAATAACGAGCCGGGTCCCGACGGATATTTTGATTTCATAGATAAAATAACTATAAATGCCTCAAACGGAAAAATATTTTTCCCCGTTACCGAACCATTCGGCTCATATCTTAAAGAAAAAATTACCGGAGGAAGCACCGATCCCGAAATAAATCGTATAGCAGACCAATATGCATTCCCCGAATTGTATGAACTTACGCAAAGTCAGGCAAGACAAATTGCCGAAAAAAACAAATTCTTCTTAAAAGGTGAATACCGCTCCGGAGGAGGTTCTGAAATAAACCTTAACGCCATGAATATACCCGAAGGATCGGTTACCGTTACCGCCGGAGGAGCTGTTCTTGTAGAAAATCAGGATTATACCGTCGATTATAACCTCGGAAGAGTTAAAATAATAAACCAAAGTCTTTTGGAATCCGGAACCCCGATAAAAATTTCTCTCGAAAGTAACTCCATGTTTGACGTAGGAACAAAATCCATGCTCGGAACACGTCTGGATTACCGTATTTCAGATAATTTTAACGTAGGAGCAACCGTAATGCATTTACACCAAAAACCTCTTACAAGCAAAGTTAACATAGGTGATATTCCGGTTTCAAATACAATTTGGGGAACAGACCTTAATTTTAATAAAGAAATTCCGGCTTTAACGCATTTCGTCGATAAATTTATACCGTTCGTAAAAACAAAAGCCGCTTCACACATAGATTTCTCGGGCGAATTTGCACAATTAATACCCGGTCATCCCGGCATTCTCGGAGATGAAGGATATGCAAGTATCGATGATTTTGAAGGCGCAAAAGTTACTATTGACCTGAAATCTCCGGCAAGATGGAAAATTGCAAGCGTACCGCAAGGACAACCGGATATGTTTCCCGAAGCTCAATTCTCCAATGATTTGAAATACGGATATAACAGAGCAAAAATAGCATGGTATAATATCAACAGAGATTTCCTTACAAATACCGGAGCATTAAGCTACCTTACCAACGATGACCTTTCCGACCATCGAGTAAGAGAAATTCCCGAACAGGAAATATTCCCGAACAGAGAACCTCAAAACGATATACCGCAATTTATTTACGTACTTAATTTGGCATACTATCCGGAAGAAAAAGGTCCTTACAATTACGATATTCCCGGAGGAGAAACAGGAATATCATACGGAATAGACGAGAACGGAAACTTACTTAATCCCGGAAGCCGCTGGGGAGGAATAATGCAATCTCTAATAACAAACGATTTTGAAGAAGCAAATATAGAATTTATAGAATTTTGGATGCTCGACCCGTTTATTTACGATACAAATCATGACGGAGGAGATATTTATTTCGACCTCGGAAGCATCTCGGAAGATATTTTAAGAGACTCAAGACAATCTTTTGAAAACGGGTTACCGTCTTCTTCAAATGTCGTAAATGTGGATACCACGGCATGGGGAAGAGTTCCCGTATTGCCGCGCATAACCGATGCATTTGCCACCGAACCGGCTGATGCCAGACAATATCAAGATGCAGGACTCGACGGTTTATCGGATAATGACGAAAACTCGTTTTTTGCAACTTACCTCCAAAGCATATCGGATAATTACGGTACAGGATCTAAAGCATATCAAGATGCCGAAGCCGACCCGTCAAATGATGACTATCTGTTTTTCAGAGACCCTTCATACGACGAAGAACAGGCGGGAATATTAGAACGATACAAAAAATATAACAATCAGGAAGGAAACTCTTTTTCTACCGGAGATTTGGTTACCGCTACCGAACTCAGACCGGACATGGAAGACGTTAACCGGGATTATACCCTTACGGAAAACGAAGCTTATTTCCAATACCGTATTCATTTAGCTCCGGCAGATATGCAAATAGGAGAAAACTATATAACGGATATAAGAGAAGCAACCGTTAAATTAAGAAACGAAAACGAAGAAACAGTAAAATGGTATCACTTTAAAATACCTCTTTCCGATTATCAAAAAAAGATAGGACAAATAGAAGACTTTAAATCGGTTCGCTTTATACGTTTGTTCATGAAAGACTGGCAACAGGAAATAGTATTAAGATTTGCCGAAATGAATCTTGTACGAGGAGATTGGCGAAAATATAAATTATCCTTACTCGAAGGAACGGAAGGTAGCGGAACCCCCGAATATACCGATGCTCAACTTGATATATCTACCGTAAACATAGAAGAAAACTCCTCGCGGCAACCCGTTAATTACGTACTCCCGCCGGATGTTACAAGAGAAATATCCCCCGGAAATCCGTATTTACAACAACTTAACGAACAGGCAATTTCTCTTAAAGTAATAAACCTCAGCGACGGCGATGCAAGAGCAGCATATAAAAACGTAAGTCTTGACGTAAGGCAATATAAAAAACTTCAAATGTTTATTCATGCCGAGGCGGTTGAAGATGAAGTTCTTAACGACGACGATTTATGTGCGTTTATACGTCTCGGTTCGGACTATAAAGAAAATTATTACGAATACGAAATTCCTTTAAAACTGACGGAACCCGGATATTACGACGGAACACTCGGAAGCCCGGACAGAGAACTGGTATGGCGTCCGGAAAATATGTTGGATGTGGATTTTGAAGTTTTTCAGGCATTAAAACAAGAACGTAACGAAAAAATAAGAGAAGGTGCTTCCGTTAATTTAACTTCCGAATATTCAAAATACACGGACGAAACAGGCAGAAGAGTCAGTATTACCGGAACACCTAATTTAAGCAACATAAGAACAATTATGATAGGTATTCGTAACCGGAAAAAAGAAAATAATATTTTGCCGGATGACGGTTTGCCTAAAACAATAATTGTTTGGATGAACGAGCTCAGATTAGCCGGATTTAACGAAAACGGAGGATGGGCTTCGAGAGCGAGAATACAGGCAAATCTTGCCGATTTCTCTACACTTGCGCTTTCCGGAGAATACAGCACCCCGGGTTTCGGAGGAATAGAAGAAACCGTTGACCAAAGACAACAATCTACAAACTTTAACTACGATTTTTCGGTAAGCACGGAACTCGGCAAATTCTTTCCGAAAAAATACGGCGTTCGCATTCCGCTGTATTTCGGTTATTCCGAATCAAAAATAAATCCGGAATACGACCCTTTAAATCCGGATATAAAAATGTCCGCAACTCTTAAAAACTTAAGCGGCGAAGAAGAAGATGAATTTCTGAAAATAACACAAGATTACGTCAGAAGAAAAACGATAAATCTGACTAACGTAAGAATATCCGGAAATTCGGAGAAAAAATCAAAAAAGAAAAAAGAAAAAAGCACAGAAGCATTAAGCAAAAAACAGAAAACTAAAGCAAAAACTAAAACAAAAAGCAAAAATACGCCTCTTTGGGCAATATCCAACTGGACGGCAAGTTTCGGATACAGCGAACTATTTTCTAGAAACATAAACACGGAACATAACTTACTCAGAATACACACCGGAGCTCTTGCTTACAATTATAACATAACTCCTAAAAACATAAAACCGTTTTCTAAAATTAAACTGTTCAGAAAAAAAGCTTTTCGCATTATAAAAGATTTTAATTTCTATTATGCTCCGTCAATGATAGCATTCAGAACGGATATGCGCAAATCTTACAACGAAATCCAATTACGAAATATAGACAATGCTGATGTTATATTGGAAGAAACTTATGACAAACAATTTGTATGGAACCGTACTTACGACGTAAAATATAACCTTTCAAGAAACCTTAAACTCACTTACAGCGCAAACAATCAGGCGTGGGTGGGCGAGCCGGAAGGCAAAATAGACAAATCCGACGAACAGAAATGGGAAGATTATAAAAAAAGTGTTATCGACAGTGTTTTAACCTTGGGGCGAACAACCGACTTCCACCAAAAACTCGGAGCAACATGGAACGTGCCTGTTAATAAATTGCCGTTGCTAGATTGGGTTAACGCAAATGCACGCTACGATGCCGATTATTATTGGACGGTAGGTCCGGTAACACAAGACACCTCAATGCATCTCGGAAATACTATCAGAAATAATCAGAGAATACAATTATCGGCTCAGGCAAATTTCGACCGGCTGTATCGTAAAGTGAAATTTCTGAAAAACGTTGACAATAAATTTAAAGGCAAAAAGAAAAAACAAAATAAAAAATTTAAAGACGTTAAATTTAACAAAAACAACGTAAGTCTTAAAAAAGGCAAACCGCGAAGCATAACACATAATCTTAAAACCGAAAACGTTAAAATTAAAGCCGTTGACGAAAAAGGAAAAGAAATAAAAGGCAGAACCGAAATCGTAAACGAAAATAAAATAAAATTCTATTCGGAAAGAACGGTTAAAAAAGCCGAAATTAAAATTACCGGAAAAAAAGAAATAAAAGAAAACTTTTTCAGAATACTTTCCGATTATACGATTTATGCCTTAATGTCGGTTCGTAATGTTTCATTTACCTATTCCGAAAATAACGGAAGCATAGTCCCCGGATATACAAAAAAATCCAATTACTTCGGTTTCGAAACAATAGATTTTAACAAAAATACCCTTAACGCACCCGGCTGGCGTTTTATTACGGGTATTCAAGAAGACGACTTTGCACAAAAAGCCGCCGTTAACGGATGGCTGTCGGGCGACAGTCTGCTAAACTCTCCGGTAATAATGAATGCCGAAAAAATTTATAACTTTAAAGCAACATTAAAACCCTTTAAAGGACTCAGAATAGACCTTACGGCAGACAGAAGAGAAAGCAGCAGAAGCAGATCGTTTTGGGTAGATGACGAGTTCGGTGTTCCGCAAATGCAAAACCCCTCGGAAAGCGGTTCTTTCTCCATGACATTCTTGAGCATACGCACGGCATTCGACGACATAAACGATTCCACATATTATTCCGATACTTATAACAACTTTTCGGAATACCGCTTAATTATAGCAAACCGCCTTGCCGACGAAAGAACGGCAGCCGGAATACCTTACGACAGAACGATGCTTAATAACGACACATTACCGGCAACGGATTACATAAACACTTTCCCTTACGGTTACAATCCCACATCAAAAGACGTAATGCTGCCGGCATTCTTAGCCGCATATTCGGGCAACTCGCCTTATTCGATAAGTTTAGACATGTTTCCCCTATTGCCGCTTCCTAATTGGAGACTGAAATACGACGGACTTACATATTACGATTTTGCTCAAAAATATTTTAAACGAGTTACCGTAAACCACGGATACAGATCAACATACACAATATCATCATATCAATCAAATTCAGCATACGAAGAAATAGGAACAACCGGACTTACCGACGTGCAAGACGAACTTACGGGAACATATTTCGTTACCGAATACCTTACCGATGCCGTTATTATTGACGAAAAATTCGTGCCTCTGATAGGTATAGATTTGCGTTGGAAAAATGACTTGTCAACAAGATTCGAATACAAACGTTCGCGTAATCTCACTCTTAACTTCGGCAATAATACATTAACCGAACTTCTGAGAAAAGAATATGTACTGGGCTTCGGATATAAAGTGCCGGATTTGGAAATACCGGTAGTTATACAAGGAAACCAAAGAGTATTTAAAAGCGATTTAGACCTGAATTTCGACCTTATTTACAGCGATAATTATGCCGTTATCCGCAGGATAAAAGAAGAAGACAACCAATTATCCGCCGGACAAAAAAATATGTCGATAAAAGTAAGCGCCGATTATAATCTCGATAAAGTAATATTAAGCGTATTTTACGACCGGCTGGTTAATACGCCGCGAGTTTCCACATCTTTCAAAACATCCAATACTCACATAGGATTCAGTTTAAGATTTAACCTTGCAAATATTTAATATTATTAAAATATTTTATGACGGCAATAAGTCAAAACCCGGCGAAAAAGAAACAAAATAACAGGCAACGAAATTGTTTTTTATAAAACATATTACATTATTTTTTTTTCTGTTTCTAAATTTCTAATTTTGAAGCACGCTCAAAAAAATAAATATTTTGTAAATACATTAAAATAAAAACATTATGAATTTACCCGAAGATTTAAAATATACAAAAAACCACGAATGGTTAAAAATTGAAGGCGATACGGCATATATAGGAATATCCGATTTTGCTCAAAGCGAACTCGGAGACATTGTATTTGTAGAAGTAGAAACCGTAGGCGAAGAAATAGAAAAAGGCAAAACATTCGGAACAATAGAAGCCGTTAAAACGGTTTCGGATATTTATATGCCGGTATCCGGAGAAGTACTCGAATTTAACGAAAAACTCGAAGACACTCCGGAACTTATCAATTCTGACCCTTACGGAGAAGGTTGGATAGTTAAAATATCGGTAAAAGACGCCTCCGAAGCAGACGATTTAATGTCCGCATCCGAATATGCCGCAATGATTAATGCATAAAACATTTTAACGAATAAAACGAGGATTGTCTTCCGGCAATCCTTTTTTTGTATATTTGTGATATGGAAATAAATGCGGAAACCCTAATACCTTTAATATCATTTGTTCTCGGGTCGGCAGTCGGAGCCGTTGCGGTATATTTCATTATTAAAAGAAATACCGTGCCGAAAGATAAATTCGACAATCTAAATACCGAAAAAGAAATAGAATCATACAAACTGGCAAACGCTTCGGAGAATATTAAAAAAGCCGAAGAAGAGAAAAAAATACTCGCGAAGGAATCTGCCGCTTTGCGCGAAAAAATAACGGAAGTAAGTGCGGAACTGTCTTCGGTAAAAACCGATTCCGAAAATAAAAAAATCGAAAATCTCAATCTTAAAGAAGAAATAAAAAAATTATCGGAAAACATAAACACCTTAAACGAAAAAATCTCGAAACTGCAATCGGAAAACACGGCACTTCATGAAAAAAATAAAAACCTTAACGAAAAACTCATTACGCAAAAAAAAGAACTCGAAGACATAGGCAATAAATTCAGTAACGAATTTAAAGTGCTTGCAAACAATATATTGGAAGAAAAAAGTCGAAGATTTACAGAGCAAAACAAAGTAAATATTAAAACTTTGCTCGAGCCGTTGGATGCAAACATAAAAGAATTTAAAAAGAAAGTCGAAGAAACTTACGACAAAGAATCAAAACAACGATTTTCTTTGGAAGAAAAAATAAAAGAACTTGTAGAACTGAACAACAGAATAAGCGAAGAAGCCGGAAATCTTACAAAAGCTCTTAAAGGTTCGTCGAAAGTTCAGGGAGACTGGGGAGAGATGATACTCGAAAATATACTCGAAAACTCCGGCTTGGAAAAAGGTCGCGAATTTTTTGTGCAGGAATTTTTGCGCGACGATGCCGGAAATATCATAAAAACCCCCGAAGGCAAAAAAATGCAACCCGACGTATTGCTTAAATATCCCGACGGAAGAACGGTCATTATAGACTCCAAAGTAAGTTTAACGGCTTACGAACGTTATAATTCGGCGGAAGACAACAACGAAGAAACAGATAAATATTTAAAAGAACACATACTTTCGGTTAAAAAACATATCGACGAATTAAGTGCTAAAAATTACGATGCTTATACCGAATCTTTAGACTTTGTAATGATGTTTGTTCCGGTAGAACCGGCTTATTTACTTGCCGTAAAACACGAGCCGGATTTATGGCAATATGCTTACAATAAAAAAATACTTTTGATAAGCCCGACTAATTTAATTGCGGCGCTAAAACTTGTTGCCGATTTATGGAAACGCGACAAACAAACTAAAAATGCCGTTGAAATTGCCGAAAGAGGAGGGCAGTTGTATGATAAATTTGTTTCTTTTGTCGAAAGTCTGGAACAAATAGGAATAAATCTCAACAAAACACAAAAAAGTTACGACGATGCTCTTAAAAGACTAAAAAACGGAAGAGGCAATCTTATAACTCAAGCGGAAAAATTAAAACAACTCGGTGTAAAAGCACAAAAAACACTGCCTTCGGCATTCTCCGATAATCGCGACGATTGACACACTGCGGCAAAAGTCCGCTTTAGTGCTTCTTAACCGTTAAACCTACGTCAATAACCAATATTACGGGATTATGGTTCATGTCGTGGCTTATCTTAAAAGTATATTTTCCTTTCTTTAAAAACACGTTCTCGTCGAACGGAACTTCTATATCCCATAATTCGCCCGTTACGTCGCCGATGTAATTCCCGTTTTCGTCGGCAAGAAAAAATTCGGCTTTTTTTTCGAACAGTTTGCCTTCGGGAGTTTTTTCTTCGATTTTAACTTTTATCGACGTAAAAGGATAGCCGGTAAGATGCCGTAAAGCGAACATAAGGTCGTAATTTCCGTCGTCGGGGATGTTAACGTCAAACGTTTTAATATCCGTTCTATACCATTTCATGTCTTTAACAGACTTGAAATCGCGGTAAACATAAGAACATCCGGCAAAAAGAAAAATCAGCGATATTAAAATTGCAGTAAAAATCTTTTCCATAATATCGGTTTTATTTTTTAACGCTATTTGAAAACGTTAAATTGTTTTTGCCGGATATTTATAACTTAAAACTTCGTTTTAAAAAATTAAACTTACGCCGGCGGAAAAATTTATCCCCGCTTGCGGAAAATATCCGTCGATAATACCCTCCTTGCCGTTATAAATATATCGATACACCCATGCGTTTGTTTCGTATTCTTCGTCAAAAATATTGTTTATGTCAAGTTTTAATTTTATGGTTTTAAGTTTTTCGGGATGCAAAGTATAAGATAACGATAAATTATTTACGAAATACGGGTCTAACGAACGGCTTTTATTTTGCGTATTGTCGATATATTGCCTGCTTACGTATTTTGACGTAAACGATGCTTTAAAATTCTTGAAAATATTAAAATCTAACTTACTTGCCGCAATAATGCCGGGCGAAAAAGATATGTCCGTTTCCGGATAAAATTCCGTTTCTTGCGACCAAGTATCCCAATTATCGACATATACAGTAATATTTTTTATTTTATTTTTACTGAAAGTCGCATTTGCATTCCAACTTATCATGTCGTTTATTTTTATGCCTCCGGCAATTTCTATTCCCGCTCTGTAACTGTCCGGAACGTTACTCATGATATATGCTCCGGTATTGTTTATTTCGCCCGTAAGTATAAGCTGGTTGTCATAATCCATATAATACAAATTTATGTTAAATGCGGCATTATTGAATCGCGCTTTGTAGCCGGCTTCAAAATCGTATAATGTTTCGGGCAATATAACTTCGCCCGGAGCGGCATCTTTAAAATTGGTTCTCGAAGGCTCGCGATTTGCAACAGAAAACGATAAATAAGCATTTTGTTTGTCGCTTACTTTATAATTTATACCCGCTTTCGGATTAAAAAAATCGTATGTATGCTCTTGGCTTATATCTCTTAAATCGTCGTTAATACCGCTTATGTCGTAATCTATGTGCCGGTATTGCATGTCTGCCCAAAGATTTATTTTGTTATTCGGCGTATAATTTATTTTTAAATAATTATTTGCTTCGGTTTTTGTTCCGTTGTTTCTGTACCATTCATATCCTTTATCGAAATTTAACGAATACCTCGACCAGATTATTTTTCCGAAATGATCTCCGTCGTAATAATCGGCGGAACCTCCGAATATAATATTCATGTTTTTATTCGTGAAATTAAGAGCATAAACAGTTCCGGTAAAAGTATTGTCGAGAATTTTTCTTCGTATTAAATCGGTGCTTGCTACGGTATCGTTTCCCGTAACCTGATTCGGCAAACCGTAATCCTCGAAATCTTCGTTTTCTTTGTATTGTTCGTAATAGCCGTATCCGTCCGTGCGGAATAATGTTATGTTAAAAAATAAATTATTTTTAATCCGGCGCGTATAAAAAAGTTGATAGTGTGTTTGGTCGTAATCGTCAATTTCGTTTTCGTATGTGTAAGGATTATAAGTCCGGTTTGTTTGCAGACTGTCTTTCGGAACTCCGTACCATGCCTGATAAGTTTTTTCTTTTCCGCCGAATACTTTTATTCGTATTAAATTTTTATCGTCGAAATAATTGCCGGAAGCATAGTAAGACCGAAGTCTTGAAAATGCTCTGTCTATATATCCGTCGGAACGTATGTCCGAGAGTCGTAGATCAAAAGCAAAATGTTTGTCGAGCAGTCCGGTTCCGGCTTTTACGGTTGTTTTTCGTGAGTTAAAAGATCCTGCATCTTGCGAAAGTTCGGCATAAGCCGTTTTATTTATTTTATCGGTTTCGAAATTAATGTTTGCGCCGAAAGCCGCAGCACCGTTTGTCGAGGTGCCGGCTCCTCTTTGAATTTGAATATTTTCTACCGAAGAAGCTAAATCCGGTAAATCAACCCACCATACGCCGTGCGATTCGGGGTCGTTAAGGGGAATACCGTCTATTGTTACGTTTATGCGAGTCATGTCTGTTCCTCTTATTCGCATATATGTATATCCTATACCGTTTCCGGCATCCGAACTTACGGTAACAGACGGCGTTAAGTCGAGCAGATAAGGTATGTCACGTCCGGTATTTTGCTGTTTTATTTCATCTTTATTTAGGTTCGAAAATGCCACGGGAGTATTATTGCCGGCTTTTACGGCATTAATAATAACTTCTTCGGCAGGTATGTCCGATTGTTTGAGTATAATGTCAATTTGTGTTTCTTTGCTGTCGGACAGAATATCTTTTTCCGCCGTTTCGTATCCTATAAAAGCAACTTCTAAGGTGTATCTGCCCGGTTTTATGTTTTTTATGATAAAATACCCGTTTCGGTCGCTTACCGTGTTTATGTCCGTATTTTTTATTTTAATAATTGCACCCGGAATCTTTTCGTTTTGTTCGTTTTTTACAGTTCCTTTTATTATGTTTTGCGAAAATATACCGAAGGACGGTAATAATAACAGGAATAAAAGAATAATTTTTTTCATTTTAATGATGTTTAAAATTAATTATTAATAATGAACATCAGGGAAAATTGTTTTTGAGAGTATTTTGCTTTGCTCCCTGCGCCGGCATTATCCGTATCAGGTTCAAAG
>JAADDR010000182.1 GCA_013153865.1 Chlorobiota bacterium
ATATTTTTATACGAAGTAGCAATGCCGACAATACTGTTTGACGCTTTTGCCGCATCAAGAGCTTTTTGGTAATATTTTAACGCTTTATTAAATACATTGGTAGAGTAATAAATATTCCCGATAGCCAGTGAGGATTTACCGACACCTTCCTCATAATTTATTTTTTCGGAAATATCGTATGCATTTTCCAAAAGGTGCAATGTCGAATCATTTTCCGAAAGAATCTCGTGCGAATATGCCTTGTCAACCGAAATATCGACAATTAAAATACTGTCTTTTATCTTTTCGGCATAAAACATTGCCTTTTCAAATTCTTTCAAAGATTTGTTAAAATCATTTTTATTGTAATAAAGATTTCCGGTTATGCGGTAAGACTTTGCCGAAAATGTGTCGTTTTTTATTTTTTCGGCAATCTCAATACTTTTTTTTATGTATTTAAAAGCCGAATCCGTATTATTTTCGGTATAAAAAAGTTTTCCGTAAAGATAATATGCTTTTAAAATATTTCTGGTTGCAATACCATGCCTGTTAGATACGGTAATCACTTTTTTTAAATAAAATTTAAAACTGTCTATATCGGTTTCTTTATATTTTTCGGCATATTCTAAATATTTGTTTATCTGCTCCGGAGGCGTATTGTTTGTATTTGTTATTTTTGTATATTGAGCAAAAGACATCCCGGTAATTGCCGGAAGCAATAAAAAATATAAAAGGAATCTCATTTTTTTCATTGATTTTGCTGCTAAATATATAAAATAAGATTTAATATGCTCATATGTTTTTGACGAATAACTTTCTGTTTTGAATAATTAAAAAAAACATTTGTATTTTAATAAAAATAACTATTTTTGCAGCCCGAATTAAAAATTTAACGAGGCATTAAAAGTTCCGTAATAAAAAACGGGCGCCTCTTAAACAAACTAAAACATTATAAAAATGTATGCAATCGTAGAAATAGCCGGACAACAATTTAAGGTTGAAAAAAACCAAAAAATATTTGTCCACAGATTGGCTGAAAAAGAGGGAAACAAAGTAACTTTCGACAAAGTTTTATTAATTGACGACGGAAAAAAAGTTACCGTAGGAACTCCCGAAGTTAAGGGAGCCGCTGTTAATGCCAAAGTTCTTGCCCATGTAAGAGGTGATAAAGTATTAGTATTTAAGAAAAAAAGAAGAAAAGGATATCAAACCCTTAACGGGCACAGACAAAATTTTTCTCGAATAGAAATAGAAGATATTATCTCGGGAGGTAAGAAAGTTGCGGCAAAAAAAGAAGAACCGAAAAAAACAACTGCCAAAGCAGATAAAAAAGTCGAAACAAAACCCGATAATCTTACGAAAATTGAAGGTATAGGACCGAAAATAGCTTCAATATTAACGGAAGCGGGAATTGACACTTTCAAAAAACTCTCGGAAACAAAAGCGGAAAAAATATCCGAAATTTTGGTTGCCGCGGGAGGAAATTCTTATAACAGATTCGACCCGACAACTTGGCCCGAGCAAGCAAAACTTGCCGCAAACGGTAAATGGGACGAATTAAAAAAATTACAAGACGAATTAAACGGCGGAAAAGCCTGATAAACTAACATTATAAAAAAAATATTATGGCACACAAGAAAGGAATGGGTAGCTCCCGAAACGGAAGAGATTCGGAAAGCAAACGTCTCGGAGTAAAATTATACGGAGGACAAAAAGCCGTTGCCGGAAACATAATTGTTCGCCAAAGAGGAACTAAACATCATCCCGGCGAAAATGTGGGAATGGGAAAAGACCATACTTTATTTGCTTTAATCGACGGAACCGTTGAATTTAGAAAAAAAAGAAACAATAAATCTTATGTTTCGGTTATACCCGAAGAAAAATAAATAAAACGAAAAAATGAAATAAATCCCGTTACTTCGTAGTTTAATGCGATAACGGGATTTTTTTATTTAAAAAAGTCGCCTTATGCTTACATTAAATCAAATCAGAAAAAATCCGGAAGAATTAATTAAAAAACTTTCCGTAAGAAATAAAGACTTTTCCGCTTTAATTTACGAACTCATAAAAATCGACGACAAAAGAAAAGAACTTAAAGGAAAATCCGACAAACTGCTTGCCGAATCCAACAAACTGGCAAAAAGTATCGGAATGCTGTTTAAAGAAGGAAAAAAAGAAGAAGCCGAAAATGCAAAAAAAAGAGCCGTCGAAATAAAAGAAGAAGTAAAAAACGTAAATACCGAACTCTCGGAAACGGAAAACAAACTTAAAGAAATTTTATACGAAATCCCCAACATACCGCACGATTCGGTTCCGGAAGGCAAATCCGACGAAGATAACGAAGAAATAAGAAAAGGCGGAGAAATACCGGTTTTGCAAAAAAAAGTTCCGCATTGGGAACTTGCCGCAAAATTCGATTTAATAGATTTCGAACTCGGAAACAAAATAACCGGAGCAGGATTTCCCGTTTATAAAGGCAAAGGAGCAAAACTGCAAAGAGCTTTAATTAATTTTTTCCTCGAAGAAGCCGAAAATGCCGGATTTACCGAAATAATGCCGCCTTTGGTTATAAACGAAGACTCGGGTTTCGGAACAGGGCAACTTCCGGATAAAGAGGGGCAGATGTATCAAATAACCGAAGACAAATTATTTTTAATCCCTACCGCCGAAGTTCCGGTTACCAATATTTTCAGAAACGTAATTCTTAAAGAAAGCGACTTCCCCATAAAACTTACCGCATATTCTTCTTGTTTCAGAAGAGAAGCAGGTTCTTACGGAAAAGACGTAAGAGGATTAAACCGCTTGCACCAGTTCGATAAGGTCGAAATAGTGCAAATTCAACATCCGGATAAATCCTACGAAACATTGGACGAAATGGTTGCTTATGTCGAGTCGCTTGTGCAAAAATTGGAACTCCCTTATCGCATTGTCAAATTATGCGGCGGCGATTTAGGATTTACTTCCGCATTAACTTACGATTTTGAAGTATATTCCGCCGGGCAGGACAAATGGCTGGAAGTAAGCTCTGTATCTAACTTCGAAAGTTTTCAGGCAAACCGTTTAAAACTTCGTTTTAAAAAAGAAGGAGAAAAACAAACACAACCAGCACATACTCTTAACGGCAGTGCGTTGGCATTACCGCGCATCCTTGCCGCATTATTGGAAAATAATTATTCCGAAGAAGGTATTAAGATACCTAAAGTTTTACAAAAATTTCTTAACTTTGATATTATAAAATAACCCCGACATGAAAAATAAAATAATCTTTTACGGTATTTCAATCTTAACTCTATTTTTTGTTTTATCATGCAAAAGCGATTACGAAAAAGAACTTGACGATTTAAAAGCTTATATAGAAGAGAATAATATTACCGTTGAGCCGACCGCAAGCGGGCTTTATTATATCGAAACCGAAACAGGCACCGGAGTGCAAGCCCAAGCAGGCAATACCGTTGTAGTCGATTACAGAGGAACTTTTCTCGACGGCGAACAGTTCGATTCGTCCTACGACAGAGGCGAACCCTTTGAGTTTGTATTGGGTGCCGGGCAGGTCATAAAAGGTTGGGACGAAGGCATTGCATATATGAAAGAAGGAGGTAAAGCAACTTTAATAATGCCCAGCAGTTTGGCATACGGAGCATACGGTGCCGGAAGTATTCCTCCTTATACGAGTTTGATTTTTTATGTAGAACTGCTTGACGTAAAATAACTGAATAAATCGTATTAATGAGATATATTACCGCATTCATATTTTTCTTTTTAACTGTTTTGTCATCGGCTCAGGTAAATTTCGATGATTTTTTTTCGGATAAATCCTTACGTTTCGATTACATAATAGGCGGAAATTCAAACGAAACAAACGTATATTTCAATAAATTAAAACAAGAACCTTACTGGGGCGGCTCGCAGAAAAACTTAATCGATACTTTCGGATTCGGAGATTTTAAAATCTCGGTTTACGACTCTTCCGGTGTAAATCTAATATATTCGAGAGGCTTTTCATCTTTGTATTACGAATGGATTTTTACCGATGAGGCAAAAAATATAAACAGAGCTTTTTACGAATCAGTGCAAATACCGTATCCTAAACATAAGATTTTTATAA
>JAADDR010000035.1 GCA_013153865.1 Chlorobiota bacterium
AAAAAATACAAACCGAAAAATCACATAAGAATAGTAACAGCCGCATCGCTTTTCGACGGACATGACGCTGCAATAAACGTAATGCGAAGAATAATTCAAAGCACCGGCGCCGAAGTTATTCACCTCGGACATAATCGCTCCGTGCAGGAAATCGTAGATTGTGCCGTGCAGGAAGATGTTCAGGCAATTGCAATAACATCATATCAGGGCGGGCATATCGAGTTCTTTAAATACATGAAAGATTTGCTCGAAGAAAAAGGACGTCCGGATATTAAAATTTTCGGCGGCGGAGGAGGCGTAATTCTGCCTTCCGAAATAAAAGAACTTCACGATTACGGAATTACCCGTATCTATTCGCCCGACGACGGACGCGAAATGGGATTACAGGGAATGATTAACGACTTACTCGAAAAATCGGACTTCCCCCTTTCAAAACTCGAAGGAAACGAAACAGAAAAATTAAAACACAAAGACATAAATTCTATTGCAAGATTAATAACGGTTGCCGAATGTTGTAACGATAAAATATCGGAAGAACTGCAAAAAATAAAAGAAGAAGCGAAAAAAACAAAAACTCCGGTTCTCGGAATTACCGGTACAGGCGGTTCCGGAAAATCATCTTTGGTTGACGAGCTTGTAAGAAGATACCTCGACGATTTCGAAAACAAAACAATCGCCATAATTTCCGTTGACCCCTCGAAACGTAAAACCGGCGGAGCATTGCTCGGCGACCGTATTCGTATGAACAGCATTAACAACGAAAGAGTTTATATGCGTTCTTTGGCAACAAGACAGGCAAACCTGTCGCTTTCGCCCTATGTGCATGATGCGGTCGATATTGTTAAAACTGCCGGTTACGACCTTATAATTCTCGAAACTTCCGGTATAGGACAATCAGATACCGAAATTACCGACCAAAGCGACATTGCAATGTATGTTATGACACCCGAATACGGTGCCGCAACACAGCTCGAAAAAATAGATATGCTTGATTTTGCCGATATTATCGCAATTAATAAATTTGATAAACGAGGAGCTGCCGACGCCTTGCGCGACGTAAAAAAACAATACCAAAGAAATCACGAACTTTTTGACCGGGATGTTGACGATATGCCTGTTTTCGGAACAATTGCTTCGCAATTTAACGACAGCGGTGTTAATAAACTTTATCTGTTTTTAATGAACCTGATTACCGAAAAAACAGGGAAAAATTTCAGAGGAAAATATAAATTAACCGATGAAATGCAGGAAAAAATGCAAATTATTCCGCCTGAAAGGGTAAGATACTTGTCCGAAATTTCCGAAACAATCAGAAATTATAACAATTGGGCGGAAAAACAAGCCGAAACGGCAAGTAATTTATTTGCATACAAAAAGACCCTGCAACTTTTGGAAAGCAATAATTCCGAAGCATCAAAAGAAATTAAAAAACTATACGAAAAAACAGAACTCGACCTCGACCCGCACAACAAAAAAATACTTGAAAACTGGAACGAAAAAGTAAAAAAATACGCAGCCGACGAATATGTTTACCAAGTAAGAGGAAAAGACATAAAAGTAAAAACATTTACAGAAAGTCTTTCGCACCTCAGAATACCTAAAATAGTTCTTCCCAAATACAAAGATTGGGGCGAAATCTTAAAATGGAGTTTGAAGGAAAACGTTCCGGGCGAATTTCCCTATGCCGCCGGAGTATTCCCTTTTAAAAGAGAAGGCGAAGATCCTACGAGAATGTTTGCGGGCGAAGGCGGACCCGAGCGGACAAACAAACGCTTTCATTATGTCTCTCTCGGTATGCCCGCAAAACGACTTTCCACCGCATTCGACAGCGTTACGCTCTACGGACAAGACCCCGACCGCAGACCCGATATATACGGAAAAATAGGAAACTCGGGTGTCTCGATAGCTTGCCTCGACGATGCGAAAAAATTATATTCGGGTTTCGACCTTACAAACCCCAAAACATCCGTCTCAATGACCATTAACGGACCGGCTCCGATAATGACCGCATATTTTATGAATGCCGCAATAGACCAAGAATGCGAAAAATACATAAAAGCAAACGGATTGGAAAAAGAAGTCGAAGAAAAAATAAATGCGATTTACAAAGCAAAAGGCACTAAACGCCCCGAATATCAAGGCGATTTGCCCGAAGGCAACAACGGTTTGGGGCTGATGCTTCTCGGCATAACAGGCGACCGGGTTTTGCCGAAAGATGTTTACGAAAAAATAAAAGCCGAAACAATATCAAAAGTCAGAGGAACCGTTCAAGCCGATATCTTAAAAGAAGATCAGGCACAGAATACCTGCATTTACTCTACCGACTTTTCCTTGAAACTAATGGGAGATATGCAGGAATATTTTATAAAAAACAATGTCCGTAATTTTTATTCGGTATCGATTTCCGGTTACCACATTGCCGAAGCCGGAGCAAATCCGATTACGCAACTTGCTTTTACCCTTGCCAACGGTTTCACTTACGTGGAATATTACGCTTCGCGAGGAATGGACATAAACAAATTTGCACCTAACCTTTCGTTTTTCTTTTCAAACGGATTGGACCCCGAGTATTCGGTTATGGGGCGCGTTGCCCGGCTTATTTGGGCAAAAGCCATGAAGAAAAAATACGGTGCCGACGAACGCTCCCAAAAATTAAAATATCATATCCAAACATCCGGGCGTTCACTCCACGCACAAGAAATTGATTTTAATGACATCAGAACAACATTGCAAGCTCTTTATGCAATTTACGACAACTGTAACTCATTGCATACCAACGCTTACGACGAAGCAATAACAACACCCACCGAAGAAAGCGTAAGACGCGCAATGGCAATTCAGCTTATAATAAACCACGAACTCGGACTTGCAAAAAACCAAAATCCGCTTCAAGGATCGTTTATAATAGAAGAACTTACCGACCTTGTAGAAGAAGCCGTTCTGTCTGAATTCGACCGGCTTACCGAAAGAGGAGGCGTGCTCGGTGCTATGGAAACAATGTATCAACGCAGTAAAATTCAGGAAGAAAGTCTGTATTACGAACGCTTAAAACACACCGGCGAATTGCCGATTATGGGAGTAAACACATTCCTCTCTTCAAAAGGTTCGCCTACCGTAACACCCGGCGAAGTTATCAGAGCAACCGAAGATGAAAAAGAATATCAAATATTTATGCTTGAACAACTGCATAAAACACAATCCGAAACATGCCCCGCCGCATTGGAAAAACTGAAAAATACGGCTGTAAACAACAAAAATATTTTCGAAGAACTTATGGAAACCGCAAAAGTCTGCTCCATAGGACAAATTACCGGTGCTTTGTTTAATGTCGGGGGTCAATACAGGAGGAATATGTAATCAATTTTATCCTTTAAATCATTAATAATGAGAAAGAAAGATTAAAATTTATTTATATTTTATACGTTATTTAGTTTTTCACAACTAAATAAAATTAAAAATGAGATATTAATACCGAATTTATATTCGAGTATTAACCCTGTAAATTTTAGCGGTCCGGGTTCAAACATATCATACAGTGCCAATGATTTTAACGGACCGATTGTAATGGAACTTTCTGACCGGGAAGGTTATGATAAAAATAACAATCTTACTTGGAAAGGTACATCTTTTGGTTTTGAAATTGAGTTTACAATCGGAATATCATTGCCCGGTGAAAAAGAAAACGTAAAAGTTTATACAGAATTGACTTTCCCTGTTTTGGATAAAAATTCTGAAACTTATAAAACATTAGATAAAAAGCCATATAAATGACAATAACGAATAAAAATATCGGTATAATAACATTATTAAAGATTTTTGCCGTTATTGCAGGTATTTATCTTTTTTACTATTGGGATGTTGTTTTTAATCCTGATATTTCTCCTTATGAACATAATTATAATATTTGTATGAAAGATTACAATGCAGAGTATAAAGGTGTTATAATAAAAAATTTTATGGGAGCAAGAGGAGGCTGTTATTCTAAACTTTTAGACGGTAGTATTTATACATGGTATTATAGTGTAAATGTAATAAAATCAATTCGTTATAAAGATACTGTTGAAGAATGGGAATTA
>JAADDR010000070.1 GCA_013153865.1 Chlorobiota bacterium
TAATGCAATAACTCAAAAATAAGCGCAAAAAAGGTTTCGCAAGTATGTTTGTATTAAAAAAGAAAAAAAATGCATTAGAAGTGCCTTTTTCGAAGAATTAGAGGCATATTTTTTATATTAGCAGATAAAAAATGTTTGCTATCTGTTTAATTCAGGATCTTTTCTTTTCATTTGGAGTGCGGGCTGTTGTAATGTCGGATCTTTTTTTCTGTTTTCTTTAAATTCGGTAAGTCTTGTTTCGACCGGTTGCAGTTTTTCAAGAATAATATTTTCCGTCCCTTTTAAATTCTGTATATTTTGTTCAAAAGCTTCTTTTACGTTTTTGGGCAGTATTCCGTCAAGTTCGCCTTCTTTATCAAGCTGTTCGTAAATTTCGGAAAATGTTGTCAGAAAATCAAAATTTTTGCTTTCGGCCTGTGTTCCGAGCAGCGATTTAAGCGCCGGTGATACTTCAAGTTCATTTTCTTCGGCTTTTTTTATTACATTGCTTAACAATTCACGTCCGGTTTCAAGCATTTCACGAAATAAAGGTTCATTGTTTTTTTCTTCCGTCATTTTTCCTACAATATAGAAGATAGCTGTTGTCATTTTTTTTATTCCTTTTCAATATTTTTCATTTTATTTATAATTTTATTTTTGACATACTTTTTTATTTTTGTTATAATTTTCGGAATTTCAAATATTTTTACCCGTGTATATCACTGTAAATGCGGTGTTTTATTACTGCAAAAACATAAAGTGATTTATAAAAACAGGACTGTTACGTAAATTAACAATTAAGTTTAAATTACTATAGAAGTGATAAAAATACTTTGTTTCTTTTACCTGAAAGGATGATAACTGACGAATCAGACAATATTATAATTAACGGAAAAAAACAATAAGGGAATTTTATGGGTAAAAATATTTTGTTTAATTTAAAAAACAGGGGAATAGCTCAATATGCGGTAATAGGAATAGCTTTCGGTATTTTGGGGTATGCGGTATATGTAGCCGTCAATAAAAAGAACTCAAATAAAGTAAATCCGGACGAAATACAGATGAAACAGGTGGTTAATCCCGCTTTAATAGGACAGTCAGGTACTCAGAAAGTTAATGAAGCACGGCTTTCAGAAAACAAGAAAAGAAGAAAAGAACAGTTGAAAATAGAACTGCAAAAATCGGAAGACATAAACGAAGTTTATATCCCGGCAAGTTATGATACGGGCAAAAAACTGAAAAATAAAAAAATTACACAGGTTAACTTTTCCGTTGAAAATAACACCCTTTTTTCCATAACACCCGATAAAAACGAAACAAATAAAACAAAAGTAAAAAAAGAAACGGTATTAAACAGCAAAATTGTTGCTGAACCGAAAAATAAAGAAGTAAACAAAACGAAAGGGAGGAAAATTACGAATCCTCTGATGGCAAAATATAAAGCCGATAATGTAGTCGATACGGTTGATCCAGAAGCGGTTAACGGTCCTTTGTCCCCGCGAAAATATGAAGAAGCAATAAAAAGAAAAATTAACGCTATAGCAGGATATTACAGTGCTTTTTTCAGAAATCCGGCCAGTATAAACGGAAATCTTTACGTATTTCCCAAGGCTTCGGATATGGCTGTTCCCGCTTCCGCCGGAACGGTGTTTGCTTCTTCAGCGGGAACTTTTGCCGCGGCGGTGCCGCAGCCGCAGAATCCTAATACGAAGCCCCTTGGTTTAAAAGTAATTCCGGGAAGCAGTTATTTTGCGAGGCTTATGATTCCGGTTGAAAACATTTATATGAAAGATGTAAAACCGATAGCCAAAATAGTGGATAAGAATTTAAAAGGCTATGTACTGATAGGTGACGGCAAAGAAACAGAAAACAAAAGCGGAATAATTTTAAAATTTAACAGAATTGTCGCACCTGACGGAAAAGAGTATCCTGTTAATGCTGTAGGCATAAATGTCAGGGATATTACGCCTAAGTTCGTTGACAGCATAGACAGACATTTGTTGCCGAGGGTTGTTCTTGCCACATTGGCGAGTATTGCCGATGCTGCGGCCAACAGCGGACAGGAATATCAGTCGCCTTCAACCACAGTGTTAAGTTCCGAGCTTCAAAAAGAACTGAAAACTTATCAGACGGAAATAAAAGTAAACAGGCAGTATTTCGCCGTAATCTTTTATTAAAATCCGTTTTCTGCTATAATTTGGTAAAAAAAACGGAGGTATAATGTTTTTTTTTAAAAAGAAGAAAAAGGAAGACGGAAACGAAAAAAAGAAAGATATAATGGAGGTTTTGTCTTCGTTAAAAAACAAGAGGGTACAGATACTGGGAAAGATATTTTATATACGGGGAATAAAGAAAATAAAAGGAATAAAAGGTTTTTATTTTTCAAGAAAAATAAAAAAAAAGGAAGGTGTTGTTACCGAAGATTCCTATTTTCTGCCTTTTAACTACATAATGGCTTATTCCGGCGAATGTCTTGAAGATAATAAATTTATGTTTATAAATAAAAAAATGTCAATAAAAATATATATTGCAATATATATTTACAGTTTTTTTGTCGTATCAATAGGTTATTTTATTTTATTAAGTGTTATTATGGGAATAATAGCTTTTGCGTATTACAGAAACCTGTTTAAAATAAAATTTTATATATCATCGGACGGTTCCGAACTTGACGGGGTTTTAAATTTTGTATTTGAAGATCACGAAAGTGTCTGTGATGTGTTAAAAGTTTTAGAATATTACAATATAAAAGGGCGAAATATTATAATAAGGCAAAAGGCGGAACTTAACAAGATTTTTAAAGTAATGTTTAAAGATTCCGTTAATGATATTAAAAAAGAAATAGCGGAAATTGATAAAAAAATAAAAAAAAGGAATAAAAAATGAAAAAAGCGTTTACTTTAATGGAAATTATATTTGTTATAGTCATAATAGGTATTCTTGCCGGAATCGCTATTCCTAAACTCGGAGGTACCGTAGAACAGGCGGGTATTGTAAAAATAAAAAGTGAAATTCAGGCCGTTAGAAGCGGAATTCATTCAAAAATGAGTACTTCGATACTTGCCGACAGCGCTTCTTGTCCGGCTTTGGAAGGAAGCGATAACGGTAAGCTGTTTGACAATGTTACTGACGGCATCCCTCCGAGTGACACTTCCGGAGTGGTCTGGGTAAAAAATGATGATACCAATTATACTGTGTCTTATAATGGAAAAAGTACCGATTTTATTTACAATAATACAATTTCGGCAAAATGTTCTTTTAAATGCGATTCTTCCGATGATTTGTGTAAGGAAGTTCAATAATGAAAAAAGCGTTTACGCTTTTGGAAATAATAATAGTCACTGTTGTTATGGGAATACTTGTTTCCGCACTGTTTTTCCGGGACACATTAACTTATGATGCACAGAAAATTTATCTTGCAAGGGATTACGTTATATCCCTTATAGCAAATACGGAAAAGAAAGCGTTCAATAACGATAATTACCGTCTGTATTATAACAGTTCGGATATAAACGACAAACTTTTATCAAAATATTTTTTTAAAAATTTTTATCATATAAGAATTTTTAAAGATACGGATAACGGGATTAAAATGTTTATATTCAGGGACAGTCCCGATTCAGGATATGACAATGATATAAAAGATTTTTATCAAAAAGAAACCTTGTTAAGTCCCGAAGGGCTTTATTACAGCGGAAAATTCAATGAAAACGGATATCCGGACAGGACTGAAAGTGTTGCTAAACTGAATCTTACTTCTTCGTTCGGAATTGAATCAGTTCAGGACGGTTCAGGAAACAGTGATATAAACCTTTTATTTGACAGATTCGGTAATATTTATTTAAACGAGGGAAAACAGGGGGCCGATGCCGGGGACGTTTATATATATGACAGTACGGAAAGACCGGTAATTACGGATTATTATGATATACTTTTAACTGACAAATACGGAAAATGTTTAAAAATCCGTATTAAAAAATACGGCAGTATAGAAAAACTTTCGTGTTAATAGAAAAAAAATAAAAGAGGAGTGTATTAATGAAAAAAATTATTTTTGTTTTAATTT
>JAADDR010000073.1 GCA_013153865.1 Chlorobiota bacterium
TTTATATATCATTAACGATTCGAACTATTTTATTTTTTACAACATAATAGTAAAAGGAACTCGAAAATATAAGTCTTTTAACGGAAAAACAGAACCTAACATAAAAGAAAAAATCACTGCTTTCGAAATAAACTTATTGCCCGATAATTTTGAGATAACCGTGCAAATTTTATTTTTTGACAGAAAAGAATTTGATCCTATAAAACCTTTACATAAAGAAATCGGAATAAAAACTTTTAAATTTTATAAAAAAGGTACTTATAAGGAAAATGATTTTTTTGACGAAGATGCATACATTATTCCTGTTTTCGAAAGCGCAAAAACCGGAGAGTTTATTGCAGAGAGTATAAAAAATACCGATTTCGATAAGGTTATAAAAGAAAAAAAAGAAAATAAAATAAAACATAAAAAAAAGAAAGAGCAAAAAAACATTAAAGAAGTTGACTTGCATATTCACGAATTGTTAGACGATGATTCGGGAATGTCCGATTACGAAAAGTTGCAATATCAACTTGATGTTTTTCGTAAAGAAATGAAAACGGCAATAAAAGAAGGATACAGGCGCATTGTATTTATTCACGGAGTAGGAAGCGGCAGTTTAAAACTCAAAATAAGAAACGAGCTGCAACAAAAATATAAGCAATATAAATTTCAAGATGCTTCGTTCAGAGAATACGGATACGGAGCAACAATGGTTTTGCTCAGAAAATAAAAAAATCGATTCTAACTCATTTCTAAAATAAAAATATCGGCTATGCATTTTGAACTTACAAAAGAATTTATTGAGAATTTAATAGAGATTATCAATAAAAAAGATGATAAAAAAGCAGCCGAAATTATGGCTGAAATGAGAGCGGCTGATATTGCCGAACTGTACGACAAACTGAATATCGAACAGGCAAAATATCTCTTTCTGTTGCTTGAAGACAGAGAAAAAGCCGCAGATGTTCTGGCTGAACTCGATGATAACGATCGCGCAAGATTTTTAAAAGTCTTGCCCGACGAGGTTATAGCATCTAAATTCATAGACCACATGGATTCCGACGATGCCGCCGACGTTATCGCCGATTTGCCGGATGAAAGACAAGAAGAAGTTCTGCAAAAAATAAAAGATATAGACCAAGCCGGAGATATTGTGGATTTGCTCGCATACGACGAAGATACCGCCGGAGGATTGATGGGCAAAGAAATAGTTACGGTAAATATTAACGACGACGTAGAGCATGCAATTGCCGAAATAAGAAGACAAGTTGACGAAGTTGACGATATCTATTACGTATATGTTGTTGACGACGATTATATCTTAAAAGGCACCATATCTTTAACCAAACTTCTGCTTGCCGCAAAAGGAACAAAAATAAAAGATATTTATAATGATGACGTTATATACGTTAAAGCCGACATGAAAGCCGAAGAAGTTGCAAAACTGTCGGACAAGTACGACCTTGTGGCATTGCCTGTTGTCGACGAAATAGGACGTTTACTCGGGCGTATTACTTTCGACGATTTGGTTGACGTTATGCGCGAAGAAGCCGAAAAGGACTACCAGATGATGTCCGGTATTTCGGAAGACGTAGAACACTCCGATAAAATATGGAGACTTATTCGTGCCAGATTGCCTTGGTTGTTGGTAGGATTAGTCGGCGAAATCATAGGTTCCAAAGTTCTGTCGGCATACGAGGGTCAATTGGCAAGCCATGCGGCACTCGCATTTTTTTTGCCTCTTATAGCGGCAATGGGCGGAAACTCGGGTGTGCAGTCAGCATCAATCGTAGTGCAAGGTTTGGCAAACGGCACTATAAGTATGGGAAGCACATTTAAAAAAATACTGAAAGAACTTTCGGTGGCAATGGTTAACGGACTTATCTGCGCCGCAATATTATTTGCTTACAATTTTTTCTTTTCGGATTCTTTTGCCCTTACCGTTACCGTCAGCGTTGCACTGTTTTCCGTTATTATTTTCGCATCTTTATTCGGAACTTTTGTTCCGCTTACTTTGCATAAACTCAAAATAGACCCCGCAATAGCAACCGGTCCTTTTATAACAACATCTAACGATATATTCGGACTTATTATTTATATGACTATAGGCGGAATATTATTTTCTCTTTTATGAAAAAAATATCGAAATATTATTTTGTTTTTATTCTGTTAATTCTGTTTTACGGAAAACATTACGGACAAAAATTATCGCCTTATGCCGAAATAAGCGTCTTAACATGCGACCCCGGAAACCAACTGTATTCCACTTTCGGGCATTCGGCAATTCGCATAAAAGACCCTGTTTTACGAATTGACAATGTATATAATTACGGAACTTTCAACTTTAATACTCCCGGTTTTTATCTTAAATTTATAAAAGGACAACTCGATTATATGTTGAGTGTTGCTCCGTATCGCTATTTTATTTTGAGTTATAAGAAAAATAAAAGAGCGGTAAAAGAACAAGTTCTTAATCTTGACGAAAAACAAAAAAATATGATGTTCGGCATGTTAAGTTTAAATGCCATGCCCGAAAACCGATATTACAGATACGATTTTTTAAAAGACAACTGCTCTACCCGCGTTCTTAAGATTATTAACGAAGCATTAAACGGCAAATTAAAATATCCGGATAAAATAACTGATAATGAAATGACATACAGGCAAATGCTTATGCCTTATCTTGAAGGAAAAGACTGGGAACGATTCGGTATTAACCTTGCTCTCGGGCGTCCCGTAGATAAAACGGTTTCTGTTGAAGAAGCAACATTTTTGCCTGATTATCTTTATTTGTTTATCGAAAAATCAAGGATAAAAACACCCTCGAAAAACAAACCTTTGGTGAAAAAAGTAAATATGTTGTATGCTCCGGCTGAAAAAACAAATATAAAATCATTAATTCTTACTCCGAACAGAGTATTTTGGTCTTTGCTGATTTTTATCTTATTAATAACGCTTTATGAAATAAAATACGGCAAATATTTTTCGGCACTTGATAAAACTTTTTTATTTATATACGGATTAGCCGGTTTAAGTATATTGTTTTTGTGGGCGGGAACCGAACATTCTTCGGTGGTAAATAATCAAAATATAATTTGGGCATCGCCGTTGTTTTTTATTGCCGCTTTTATGATAAAAAGGAATAACGGCAATTTACTCAATACTTTCTTTTTAATATATGCAATTTTAATATTTATCGGTTTTATTACCGATTTATTATTTATTCCGTTGTTTGATAAAGCTGCTGCTCCGTTGGAACTTATTGCCGTTTTGCGTTTATCCTTAATGTATTTTCGCATAAAATTTACACATCACATGCCGTATTGACATACATGATGAATTAATATAGGACTTTTTGTCTGCTTTTATACGTAAAAATCATGTTTTCGGCTTGTCGGCACATAAATTGATAAGTTTAAAGTGAAAGCTAAAATGAATTATTAACTTTAAACATAAAAAATCATGACTATATTAAGAAGAAACGCAGGCTCTCCGTTTTTACCCGATTGGTTAGACGATTTTTTTACCGGAGAAGCAAATCCTTTAGTAAAAGCCGGAGTTTTAACCGTTCCGCCGGTTAACGTGTTCGAAAGCGAAACGGCTTTTCAAATTGAATTGGCGGCTCCCGGATTAGATAAAAAAGATATAAATATTAATCTGGAAAACGATATTTTAACGATTTCGGCAGAGAAAAAAGAGGATAAAGTAACTCGAGAAGGAGAATACACAAAAAAAGAATTTGATTATCGTAACTTTTCTCGTTCTTTTACATTACCCGAAATAGCCGATAAAGAAAAAATCAGTGCAAAGTCGGAAAACGGAGTTTTAATAATTACCGTAAACAAAAAAGAAGAGGTAATTAATAAACCGAAACAGATTGAAATAAAATAAAAAGTTAAGAAGTTTTCGAATTAAAAAATGTGGCTTTAAACAAGTCACATTTTTTTTATAAAAAAAATATTAAAAACTCGGACACGGAATAATTGTATGTTTGTTAAATCTTCGGTCGAGGTTTTTATTAAATTCGTAAACCAAAGAAATTTCGT
>JAADDR010000062.1 GCA_013153865.1 Chlorobiota bacterium
GGCGATTTATTCGAAAATATAAAAGATGCCTGCGATACAACAGGTGCTAAATTAATTATTTTGGGGACTCACGGAAAGGTAGGATTTCAGAAGATTACCGGAAGTTATGTTTTGAAAGTTATAGACGTAACGAACACTCCGACTATTATTGTTCAAAAAAGAAGATATACCGAAGGTTATAAAAATATAGTATTCCCGATTACGGCATCTACTCAAGATCGCCAGAAAGTGAGTTGGGCTATAAATATTGCAAAAATGTTTGATGCAACGGTTCATATGATACCGAAATTCGAATCCGGTAAGTTTTACAAGAATCGTATTATGAGTATTACAAAACAGATTAAGAATATATTTGATGAATATAACGTAAAGTATGTTGATAAGGTATCGTCGCCTACGGAAGGGAGTTTTGCAAAACAAGTTTTGGATTATGCCATTGCCAACGATGCGGAACTTATTATGACCTTGGTTAATAAAGATAAAGGTTTGTTTTTTTCTTCGTGGGACGAAAAATTGATTTATAATACGGCTCAGATTCCCGTAATTTGTATAAATCCGATAGATACTAAAAGAACTACGTGGGTCGGATATTAACGGGATAACGGCTTTAAAGACACGGAAACTTGCATACAAAACATAATATGCAAGTTTTTTTATTTCTAAGCTCCGGCAACGACTTCGGTCAGGGTGTCTTCGTCGAAATATTTTTGAGCGGTTTCGAGAATCATTTCCGGAGTAATATTTTTAACGGCATTTAAATACCGGTGGAAATAATCTGCGGAGAGGTTTCCGAATATCAAAGATTTATATGCTTCGGAAACTGAGAGAGGACCGTCGAATACTTTTACGGTGCTGCCGAATATCCATCTTTTTACTCTTGTAAGTTCGTCATGCGCCACCGGTTCGCTTCTTAATTTTTTTAATTCTTTATATATTTCTTCTATTGCTTTTTTATAGACATTTTTTCCTGATTCTGCCGATATTACTAAATAGCCTGCTTCGGGCAATGATATGCCGCTTGCATAGATTCCGTATGTATATCCTTTATCTTCTCTTATGTTTGTCATAAGTCGCGAACCGAAGTATCCGCCGAGTATAACCGTTGCTATATTGAGGTTAAAAAAATCGGGGTGTGTTTTGTTAACGGTTATTTTTCCAATTCGCAGGGATGACTGCACCGTTCCGGGCATTTCTATAATTTTTTTGCGTGCGGATATTTGTTTTAGCCGGAATTTATCATGTTCTTTTTTTAGGGTATTTCCGTTTTTTATTTCGTTTAAGAATTTATCCGCCAGTTTTACGTGTTTATCGGTTATTTTTCCTGTAAACATAATCTGCAAATTAGCGGAAGAATAACCGGATTTATAAAATTCAAGAATATTTTCTCTGTTTATGTCGTTAAAGTCTTCTTTTTTAACGCTTCGCCCGTAAGGGTGGTTTTCGCCGAATAATGATTGAGCAAAAACTTCGGAGGATATTATATCCGGTTTTTGCCTGTTTATTAAAAATGTTTGAAATCTGTTTTTTAAAAATATGTCTGTTTCTTTTTCGGGAAATATTGCATTAAACAGAAAATCGTTTACTATTTTAAAAGTCTGTTCGAAATATTTATTGAGAGTGTATAAAGTTATAACCGTAAAGTGTTTTCCTGATTCGGTTTCGAAATAGGCTCCGTAAAAATCCAGATTTTCGGATATTTCTCCGGATGTAAGTTTTTTTGTTCCTTTATCGATAAGCGAGCTTACGGTTTCCGGAATAAGAGGGTTATCGCAATCGGTTTTTCCGACATTAAAAATAAAATCAACTTTAACAATATCTTGGTCGCCTGCGTTTATAAGGTAAACCGGGATTCCGGACAGGTTTTTTTTTTGTATTTCGGGAATGCTTATTATATCATTAGTTATAATCTCGGGTTGTATTTTTCTTTTCGGCATCATTTATAATTTTTATTTTATTCCGAATCCGGTCCTATGCGATAAACTTTTTTAATATATTTATGTTTTCGTATTTTTTTAAGAATCGAGTTTAATTTTTCGGCGCTCGACACCGTCAGTTCTATTGTTCCGGAAACTGTATTTTTATCGACGTTTATTTGTAATGCTGTCATGTTAATATGATGATTTTTTGATATTACGTCGATTATATCGGCCAGTAATCCGGTATTATCGACTCCGGTAAATCTTATTTTTGCGGGAAACTCGATTTCTTCGGTTAAATCCCAAAAAACTTTTGCGGTATTTTTACCGTCTGTGGAGTTTAGGGCTTTTGCCTGAGCGCATTCGTTTCGGTGTATGATAAATTCGTTATTGTTTTGGCGAAAAACAACGGCAATATCTCCGGCAACAGGTTTGCAACATTTTGCTAATTCTATATTGTCAAGATTTTTTACTATAAATTTTTCTTTAGGGTTAAATGCAAGTTCTTTTATCGAACTTATTTTATCGGAAGTTAAAAAGTTATAGAATAAGCCCAAGACATTTCGTCTTATTTTTATTCCCGCAACATCTTCTTCTTGTATTGTTCCGTTTGCCAGTCTGTAAAAGAGTTCGTCATCGTCGTCGCAATGAAATTTATTTTTCAGTTTAGAGAAGTCGGTTGTATTGAGTTTGTATTCTGTTTTATATTTTTCGTATATTTTTTTTCCTTCTTCTACTTTTTGCTTTTTTTGTTTACGTATGTATTGCCTGAGCAGATTTTTATTTCTGTTACTGCTCAGAGCATCAATCCATGCGGTTTCCGGAACGGCATTTTCCGAGGTTATAATATTTACCTGGTCGGCATTTTTCAGTTTGAAATTATAACTTACTATTTTTCCGTTAACTTCCGCTGCTTGAAAATGCAATCCTATATCCGTATGAATTTGAAAGGCAAAATCCAAAACCGTAGCGTCTTTCGGGAGTTTTATAACATCGCCTTTAGGTGTAAGAGCAAAAATCTCGCGATGCTGGGGTCTTATAAGTTCAAGTATTTCTTTTTTTGTAAGGTCTTGATTGTTTAAAATTCCTTTTACCGAATGCACCCATCTGTAAACATTGTCTATATGCTTATTTTTGCAATCCGAAGCAAATCCTTTTGTTGATATAAGGTGCATTTTCTCTGTCATAATTTGCACTTCAGCCCATTTTCCTTTATACATAATATCGGCAATAAGTGCCTGAAAACCGTTTGACTTGGGTGTTGTAATCCAATCTTTAAATGTATGCTGACGTGCGGGGAATATGTCGGTAAGGGATGAGTAAGCTATATAGCATTGTTGTTTTTCGGAGTAACTTTTCATCGGTGTTATTATTATTCTTACCGAGTTAAAGTTATGAATATCTTTAAACGGCATTTTCTTTGTTTGAGTAATTCGCCATGCTCTGTATAAAGATCTTCCGGTAATTTCTATGCGGTATTTAAATTTATTTTTGGGAAAGTCCTGTTTTATTTTTTCTGATATTTCGGTTAAATATTTTATTCTTTCTTCCGAGTATTTTTCGGCTTTTTCTTTTGTTCTCCGGTATTCGAAAGGCATCCTATACATAAAGCTCAAATCCTCGAGTTCTTTTTTAATATCGTAAAGTCCGAGCAGATGAGCCAACGGTGCGTAAATATCATATGCTTCCGCCGTTTTTATCATTTGCGAGTTTTCGCTTATGCCTTCGAATGTTCTGAGGTTATGCAGCCTGTCGGCAATTTTAACGTATGCCGTTCTTAAATCGGAAGACATACTGTTTATGAATTTTTTAAATGTTTCAACCTGTACGGTGCTTTCCGGATCGAAACCTTCGAGTATTTTTGTAACACCGTCAACTATTCCGGCAATATCGTTTCCGAATTCTTTTCTTATATCTTCAACGGTATAAGTTCCGTTACTGTCTTCCACCGTATCGTGCAGTAACGCCGCCGCAGCCGTTGTTTTTCCGAGTCCCATTTCGGTTGTAATAATTTTTGCAACGGCAATAGGGTGAACTATATACGGAAGTTTTAATCCTGTTTTGCGAAATTGGTTTATATGAACTGAGTCTGCTTTTTCAAAAGCTTTTTTTATTATTTTTAATGATTCCGGTTTTTGGAGTTGCGGCGATGATTTTATTAAATCGTCGAATTGTTCGGCGACTATCTTACGTTTTTCTTCATATGTAAGTTCTTTTTTATTCATATTTCATTAAAAAAAGAAACAGATTTCTTAAAATCTGCTTCAAATATATTTCAAAAATAAAACAGTTTTTTAATTTACGGAAAAAAGTATCGAAATATTTAAACTTGCCGGCATCAAATGTTTATATCATAATAAGTTATAACTTAATAGACTAAGGTAACATAATTTTTAAATTTTACGCGCTTTCCTCCGGCATTTTTATAGCTTATAAAATATAAATAAGTTGAAACAGGGGCAAGTTTACCGTTTTTCAATCTTCCGTCCCAACCTTCATCCGGATTGCGGGTTTCAAAAATAATATCTCCGTAAACTCCGTATATTGTTAATGTATAGTCAGATAAAAACGCAGCCTTAGGTTTAAACGTTCTGTTTTCTTCCGTTAAACTTTTAGGATTGAATGCATCGGGCATTAATATTGTTTCTTCCAAATAAGCACAATCCGTATTTGATATGCTTTTATATTCCTGATTGTAAAATTCCGTATAATAACAAAACTCTCCGGAAGTTGTTTTGCCTGAAAATTGTTCTTCGAAAATGTCGGTTATATCATCAATATAATTACGGGAAGTTGTTTCGTTAATTTCTTCGAAAGGTTTATTGTCGCAAGAACGAAATATCCTGTATGTTCCGGCATACAGGTCAGACCATACAACATTAATTTTTTTCGATGTATTATCTGCTTGTGCCCGTAAAACTATGTTACTTACGGTATCGGAAATAAAGATATTGTTGCCGCAATAGTCTTCTGCCGCTATATAATAAAATGTTAATTTATCGGCATCAAAATAATCGTCTTTAATATTAAAACTGCCGCTTTCGGCATCAACATATCCGGCTATTTGAAAACCTTCGTCTGTTTTATTCGATTTATACAAACTGTAGCGAACAGCATCAGCATAAATATCCGGAGTGAAATATAATGATAATATGTTATTGCCTTCGACAATAACCGAATCTATATTTAAGAACGAAGGAAAATTAACGGTTTGAGTATTAATATTGCAGTTGTTGGATAAAGAAACCGTTCCGTCATCTCTTACGGCTTTTACGTAAAAAAAATAATCGGAATTATAAGATACCGATGTATAGGCAAAAACAGTATCTCCGAAAAGTGTTTCGGTAAGTTTCTTAAATTCGCCGTTATTTTCTTTTCCGTAAAGTTCGTAATGAGAAAATTTATAGCCCCAACCTTTATAATTTGTCCATTTTAAAATTATTTCGTTATCGCAATATTCATAAGAAGCAGAAATAAATACCGTTTGATGAACAATGCTCGGCAAACTGTATACGGTATCCGTTCCGTCGGTTCTGAATGCGGTTATTTCATACATTTCAGGATATAAATCGGGGCGCGCACTGCCGTATGTTGACGAAATATCTTCGTAAGTAAAAACAGAAGAATCATGAATAACATCAACGGTATGCCAAGTATTATCAGGCACCGAAGGGTATGAGCGAATAAATCTCTTTACGGCATATCCGTTTAAAGAAGAAGGGTCTTGTACAGACCAATATATTTCCGGTTTTAAACTTGTTTGATTAACGGTTACATAATCTATAACCGGAATTTCTACAGACTGTGAATACGAATGCAAAAAAAAGAAAAGCAAAAAAAATGTTGCCTCAATGTTTTTTCGTAATATCAAAACATTTAAATATCAAATTAGCGAATCGATAAGTCCCTGAGTATAATCATCTTCATCGTCTTCATCTTGATACGGAACCATTTCAAAGTCTATCTCAAGCATACTTTCGTAATCTTCTCCGGCTTCTTCCAAATCTTCATCATCTTCGGGATAAAACCAACGAATCTTAACATTATGACCGTCTTCCGCTATTTCTTCCAAACGCAACATTATCATCATAAGTATCTTTGATGATACGGTATTGAAATAAGTCAGTTTAAAATCAAAAATTGTTTCATCCAAAGGATTCTTAGCATATTCATCAAGCCACTCAAATACAGGTTCATAAAATTCTATAGCATCTTCCGGGCAAGTTTTCCCCGATATTTCAAATTTACCGGATTCTTTGTCCAAAATAATTCCGGGTAAATAACCTTCCGGTTGGTAGCTTAATATTTCCATTAAAATAAAAAATTTAAAAACAACACCTTTTTTTGAAAAGACAAATTTATAAATTTTTTTTTACCTCAGTAAATCTTTAACGTGAATTTCAACATTAAAACAATTTTTACAACCCTGTCAACCAAAAAAGAACAATATATCTGCACAAATTAAATCGTTGTAATACAACAAAACGAACAAACTGCAAATATATTTTTCAATCAAAAAAGTTTTTCTTTTAGCACAAGCGAACACGCATTAACAGATGTTACGGAAACTCCCAACATACCGTGAAAATTCAGACTCTGTCCGGTTAAGAACAAATTTTTAAATTTTGTATTATTCGGAATCAAGCTCAATTCAGGATTATTGAAATCATGTTCGATTCCGTAAGAAGATCCTTCGGGTGTTCCGGTATAATCTCTGAAAGTAAGCGGAGTTGCCGCATTAAACCCGACTGTTTTACCCTTAAATTCAGGATACTCTTTCTCCGTAAAAGCTATCAAATCCTCGGCTTTTTGTTTCTTAAACTCTTCATAATCTTTCCCGCGTTTTCCGGTTTTTGACATATACCACTTTTTATACAACCGATAGTCATCATCAGACATAATTTTAGCAACACCGGCAAACTTACCGTTTCTGCCGGAAGCGGGAGTATAAAACATTATCCTTTTATTGCCTTTATTAATAAAAACGGGCTTGGCTGCAAAAAGCAAAGAATCCGGTTTTAAAATAATATTCACGATAAATGAAGATTTTGTTTCCGGAAGTTGCATAATCCTTTTTCTGTAAAAAGATTTTATAATTTTACTGTTTGTAATGTTAAGAAAATTTTTAGGATGAATAGACGACAAAAACATTTTTCCCTCATAAGAACTTCCGTCCTTACAAATACATCTTTTTACCGTATTTTTTTCGGTATCAAACTTTACAACTTCTTTTCCGGTTAAAATCTCCCCTCCGTTTTCAAGAATATTTTTTCTTAATATTTCGATAAATTTTTTTGTTCCTCCGGTAAACATTCCGGCAGACAAAGAAAATGATCCGGTAACCGCCGCATAAACATACAACGAAGTTGTGCGAACATTATAACCCGAAAGCAACGCATTATATCTTAATAAATCTCTTAAATCAGGATTATCCGTTATGCTTAAAATAAAATCCTCCGCACCTTGCCCGAAATATTTTTTAAAAGCACTGCCTCCGTAAAAATTTTTCGAAGCTAAAGCATCGGATACTTCATCAATTACACCGAAAAACTTATTTAAAGCATCTGTCTCTTCCGGAAAATAACCGGCAAAAATATCAAACATATCACGCCTGTTATTCGGAATAATGTATTTTTTGTTATCCGAAATAAACTCGAAAGCGGGAATATCCGTAATATCCGTATCTTCCGGCACTCCGAAAAGACTGAACAAATCCCGCTGAATCTGTCCTTTTTTGTAAGCACCGAAAATATTCATTCCGGTTTCAAAAAAATACCCTTTGCGCCTGTATGGTTGTATCATTCCGCCGATTTCCGCATTTTTCTCCAAAAGACAAACCTTCAACCCCTTCATACTCAATAAAGAAGCCGACAACAAACCGCTCAACCCGGCACCTGCCGTTACAACATCAAATTTTTGACTCATATTTCATTTACAAAACTAATGAAAGCGGCGAATTTATAAAAAAACAACTCTATTTTAATATTATTCATTATTTTTGTTAATTGATAACGGAAACATTTTATGATGACAAAAAACAAAACCGAAGAACAAATAATAAAATCGGAATTTGAAAAGTTTCTTACATCAAACAGACACCGTTTCAGAACCGACGAAAATATTAAAGCCGTAAAAAAAGCTTTTAATTTTTCTTTTAAAGCGCACGAAAACATGAAACGGCAAAACGGTGAACTTTACATATCCCACTGTTTAAAAGTTGCAAAAATAGTAACGGAAGATTTCGGATTAGGCACTACATCGGCAGTTGCCGCATTATTACACGATGTTCCCGTAAAAACGGAATACACTTCCGAAGATATAAAAAGCAGATTCGGGAAAAAAGTATTCAATATAATAGAAGGTCTTATTAAAATAAAAAATGCGGAATATTTTGAAAATAACGCCGAAGCATCGGCATTAAGGCAAATCTTAATTTCAGTTTCGGACGATATAAGAGTTATTTTCATAAAAATAGCAGATAAACTCGATAACATAAGAACACTTGAACATCTTCCGCCGGAAAGCAGACGAAAAACAATAACCGAAATACTGAATATTTACGCACCCGTAGCCCACAGAATAGGATTATACAACGTCAAAGACGAAATGGAGAACACTTGTCTTCGATATAACAACCCCTACATATACAACCGGATACAAGAACGACTGCATGCCACGGAACACGAACGTCTGCAATTTATAGACAGGTTTATACAACCGATAAAAGAAAAACTCGACAAAAACAATATAAAATACAAAATATACGGGAGACCCAAAACAGTTTATTCCATATGGAAAAAAATGCAAAAAAAAGGGGTTAAATTCGAAGAAATATACGATTTATTTGCCGTAAGAATAATATTTACCCCTAAAAACAAAGAAGATGAAAACTTCGAAGCACTTCAAACAGGTTCCTTAATTACCGATTTATACCCCGAAAAAAAAGAACGACGACGAGATTGGTTAAAAACACCTAAAGAAACCGGATACCGCGCACTGCACATAACAGTTATGAGTAACGAAGGAAAATGGGTTGAAGTACAAATACGATCCGAAGAAATGCACGAAGCTGCCGAACACGGTTTAGCAGCACACTGGAAATACAAAGGTCTTCAAGAAAAAAAATCCGAGTTTGACGAAAAAATAAAAGACATACTCGATTATCTGAATGAAGATAACTCATCAGCTCTCACATTTATAGATAACCTCAAAATCAACCTGCTTAATCCCGAAATATTCGTATTTACCCCCAAAGGCAAAGTTATAAGCCTGCCGTCAGGTGCCACTGTCTTAGATTTTGCTTTTAAAATACATACCGATATAGGACTAAAAGCTATAGCAGGAAAAGTAAACGGAAAAACACAAGCTCTCGATACCGTTCTGAACAACGGAGACCAAGTCGAGATAATAACAACAAAAAATCAAAAACCGCAAAGAGAATGGCTTAACTTCCTAAAAACACAAAGAGCCCTTTATACAGTAAAACGAATTTTCAGAGAAGATATAAAAAAAAGTATAGAAAAAGGTAAAAAACAAATAGAAAAAATACTTTACGACAACGGAATAGACAATACCGGAAAATGTATCGACAATTTAAGCAAAACATTCGGATATACAAACAAAGACAACTTCTTCGAAGACACCGGAGAAGAAAAACTTCCTCTGTCTAAACTCAAAGAAACAATAAAAAAAACATGCATAAAGCAAAAACAAGTCAAATTCTGGAAAATTAAAATTCCGTTTCCGGGAAACGAAAAAAAAGAAAATTTCGATTTAAGCAAAATTCACGAAAACTACATTATCGCCAAATGCTGTTCTCCCGTACCCGGCGACGACATTTCCGGCATAAAAAACGAAAACTCCGAAAAAATATACATACATAAAACAAATTGTCCGGAATTTATTGCCGGTTCCGCATTAGGCAACAACAAAACAATAAAAGTAAAATGGTCTGCACAAACAAAAATATCGGTTCTCAAAGAATTTATTCTTACCGGAACTCCGGAACCCGACACACTCCTGAAAATAACAAAAAAACTATCGGAAGATTTAAACATAAACATCCAAAATCTAAACTATCAAATTACGGGAAATCAATTTTCATGCACCCTGAAATTATATCTTTCGAAAGAAAATTATTCAAATAACGTAATAAAAAAACTGCGAAAACTTAAGGAAATAACCGGAATAAAAATATCTCTCTAAACAAAAACAATCAAACACAACACAAAAAACAAAATCTTTTTTTCTTTAATAATTTGTTTTGTATTATTTTTAGCCGTTAATATAAAACTATGGCTGCACCCGACATTATTAAAACGGTAATAGAAATATTCACGGAATACTTAGATGCAAAAGGGCATCGCAAAACACCCGAACGCTTTGCAATTTTAGAAGAAATATACTCCCGAGAAGGACATTTCGACATAGAAACACTTTATATCTCAATGAAAAACAAAAACTACCGGGTAAGCAGAGCAACAATATACAATACCGTTGACCTTTTGCTCGACAGCAACCTTATAATAAAACACCAATTCGAAAAAAACATAGCACAATACGAACGCTCATACAAATACAAACAACACGACCATCTCGTATGCGACAATTGCGGAAAAATAATAGAATTTTGCGACCCTCGAATACAAAACATACAATCAACAATAAGCAAACTCATGAACTTTAAAGTAAAATACCACTCCCTGTATTTTCACGGAATATGCGAAGAATGCATGAAAAAAAACGAAACCTTATAACAAGACAACAAACCCGATGAAAACAGATATACTTTTAGGACTGCAATGGGGCGACGAAGGAAAAGGTAAAATAGTTGACGTATTAAGCCCCCGATACGACATAATAGCAAGATTCCAAGGAGGAGCAAATGCAGGACACACATTAATATTCAACAAACAAAAATTTGTATTACACCTTTTACCTTCCGGAATATTCAGAAAAAACACACTCAACGTAATAGGAGAAGGCGTTGTTTTAGACCCGGTTACACTTATCGAAGAAATTAAAAAAACCGAACAAATAACAGGAAACATATCGGAAAAACTCCTTATTGCCGAAAAAACTAACCTCATAATACCCTCACACCGTATATTGGATAAAGCATACGAATACAAATCGGGAAAAAACAAAATAGGATCTACGGGAAAAGGAATAGGACCCGCCTACACCGATAAAATAAGCAGAAATGCAATCAGAATCGGAGATATTAACATGCCCGATTTTAAAGAAAAATATAACACCCTGAAAAATAAACATCTGAAAATCCTGAAATCAATAAATTTTGACTTTGACATATCGGAAGACGAAAAAAAATGGTTCGAAGCCGCAGAAGAACTAAAACGCTTTAAAACAATAAACGGAAGTTACTTCTTCAATAAAAACATGAAAGAAGGAAAAAAAATACTCGCCGAAGGAGCCCAAGGAACATTACTCGACATAAATGCCGGAACATATCCTTTCGTAACATCATCAAGCGTTACATCTGCGGGCGTATGCACCGGACTCGGAATTGCTCCCGACAAAACAGGCGAAATATACGGAATATTTAAAGCATATACAACACGCGTAGGAAACGGACCATTTCCGACCGAATTATTCGACGACGACGGCGAAAAATTGCAAAAAGCAGGACACGAATACGGCGCAACAACAGGCAGAAAAAGACGATGCGGATGGCTCGACATACCGGCACTGAAATATGCCGTACAAATTAACGGAGTTACCTCACTTATAATGACAAAAGCAGACGTATTATCGGAATTCGACACATTTAAAGTTGCATCGCACTACATAATAAACGGCAAAAAAACTGACATATTCCCGTATTCCCTGCAAAACGTAAAACCGGCATATAAAACTTTTAAAAGCTGGAATAAAAATATAAAAACAGCAAAAACAAAAAATGACCTGCCTGAAGAATTTCTGCAATTCGTAAACTATATCGAAAAAGAAGTAAACATACCGATAAAAATAATATCCGTCGGTGCAGACAGAAAAAACACCTTAATATTATAAGAAACCGGTATTAGGTATTAATAAACACATAAATACCGGCAAAACATCATTTAACTTATCCGAAGAACTTATAATCTGGCCAAAGCAATAAACATTGCATGCAACGAAACAGTTATAAATAACCATATAAGACGCGAAGTCTCGGGACTCAGTTTAAACAACTTATATTTAATCGAACCCGCATGACACGAACTGATACAATCTCCGCAAAGCGTACAATTTATACCCGGAGAACCGGACTTAATATCCTCCGGATTAAGAGCATCATAACGACAATGACTCGTACAAGCATAACAAAGAGTACACGAATTTTTATCTATATACATCCTGAAAGGATTTATAAAACGAGCATAATTAATTAATGTCCCTACCGGGCAATAACTCGTACAATGCACCATCTTTCCTTTTTTACGGCTGACAAATATAATAACCAAAATCCCTGCAATACCGAATGCTCCCCCCGCAATAGCGGCAACCTTATAAGAAGCACCGAGCAATCTGAGTAACAACGCACCGAAAACAACCAAAACGGCAGTTGTCGCTTTCAATTGTGTTTTAAATTTTATCCTGCCGCGCTCCGGTTTACCCGAAGCAAGCAAATTATCCAATGCCCCGAAATAACAAAAATGACTGCACCATGCAGGACCCGACAAAATAACGGTGCTTGTAAACAAAATTGTCATAAAACCTATCTGATACCTGTAAATCGGACCGCCTATAATCATTGCCGGCACGGGCAAATGTAACTTTCCCGCAGTCATCAAAAAATCTTCAAAACCCGAAATACCCAACAATAACTGACCGAAAAAAACAAACGAAAACAAACCCCAAGTATATTTTCTCCATTTAGCAACATTCGACGGGTCGTACATATTATACGCCACAACGGCACCGTAAACAGCAATAAAAAATATCTCAATCCAAGCACCTGTATCCGGAAAAAATCTGTCAGCCAATAAAACTTTTTTTTCAACATTCAGTTTAACTGCCGTTAAACCCGCGGCAACAAAGGCAAAAACCGATGCCGACAATATATACCGCGCTTTATTATCACGTTTCATAATATATGTTTTTATTTTTTTAACATCAAGCAAAATTATAAAGTAAGTAAGTATTTACTAACATTAAAAACAAAATAAAAAAGACAGCCGCTTTTTTTGACTGTCTTTATAGCTTTTTTCTCGTGGGCGATACAGGAGTCGAACCTGTGACCCCTTGGGTGTAAACCAAGTGCTCTGAACCAACTGAGCTAATCGCCCTTTAACTTTTCGCTCTCACTTTGCAAAAGCGAGTGCAAAGATAAATTAAATATTTTTTCTGCAAAAATTATTTGTGATATTTATTTCAAAAATTAATGTCAGTAAACATATCAAATAAATGCAATCTAATAAAAATATTGACTTAACTTTGTATAAATTTAAAATCCGATTATTATGGCAAAATTTACAAAAAAAGACGCATTATTATACCATTCGGAAGGAAGACCCGGTAAAATTCAGGTCATTCCGACAAAACCTCACAGCACACAACGCGACCTGGCATTGGCATACTCGCCCGGAGTAGCGGAACCCTGTCTCGAAATAGAAAAAAATAAAGACGATGCATACAAATATACGGCAAAAGGCAACCTTGTTGCCGTAATATCAAACAGCACAGCGGTTCTCGGACTCGGAGACCTCGGAGCTGTTGCCGGTAAACCCGTTATGGAAGGAAAGGGCTTACTGTTTAAAATATTCGGAGATATAGATGTATTTGATATAGAGTTAGATACAAAAGATATAGACAGATTTGTGGAAACGGTTAAAATAATAGCTCCTACATTCGGAGGCATAAACCTTGAAGACATAAAAGCTCCGGAATGCTTCGAAATAGAAAAAAGACTGAAAGAAGAACTCGATATTCCGGTAATGCACGACGACCAGCACGGAACAGCCATTATATCTTCGGCGGCAATGGTAAATGCTCTCGAACTTGCAGGCAAAAAATTCGAAGACGTAAAACTCGTGGTAAGCGGAGCAGGCGCAGCGGCAATGGCATGCACAAACCTGCTTATGTCGCTCGGCGTAAAAAAATCAAACGTAGTTATGTGCGACAGCAAAGGAGTAATTAACGACAAACGAACAGACCTAAACGAATATAAAAAGAAATATATCACAAAAAGAAAAATAAACACACTCGAAGAAGCAGTAAAAAATGCGGATATATTCTTCGGACTTTCGGTAAAAGGAATATTAACAAAAGAAATGGTCAAAACAATGGCAAAAAACCCCATAGTATTTGCCATGGCAAACCCCGACCCCGAAATTTCTTACGAAGATGCAATTGATGCAAGAGACGATATTATTATGGCAACAGGACGTTCGGACTATCCCAATCAGGTAAACAACGTGCTCGGATTTCCGTTTATTTTCAGAGGAGCCCTCGATGTAAGAGCAACAACGATAAACGAAGAAATGAAAAAAGCCGCAGTATATGCATTAGCAGAACTGGCAAAAGAAGATGTTCCGGAAGAAGTAAGTAACGCATACAACACAAAACACCTCACATACGGCAAAAACTACCTTATCCCCAAACCCTTAGACCCCAGACTGATAACAAGAGTTTCGCCGGCGGTTGCCAAAGCGGCAGCAGACTCCGGAGTAGCTCGCAACCCCATAAAAGATTTCGAAAAATACAAAGAACAACTTCAAGAACGCATAGGAACCGGAAATAAATTAATAAGAAAAATATACACCCAAGCCAAAATTAATCCGAAAAAACTAATATTTGCGGATGCCGAAAATTACAATGTCCTCAGAGCTGCGGAAATATGCATTCACGAAAACATTGCATCCCCGATTTTATTGGGAAGAAAAGACAAAATTCTTAGCATAACAAAAGAATATAAACTCGACGATTTACTTAAAAGTGCGGAAATAATAGACCCGTACGCTCCGGAAGAAAGAGAAAGACGCCAAAAATACGCTCAATTCTTTTACGAAAAAAGATACAGAAAAGGAATAAGGTTTAAAGACGCAAACGAAAAAATGTATAACCGTAATTATTTCGGTGCAATGATGATAGAACACGGCGAAGCCGACGCTTTCGTTACGGGATACGCAACAAAATACAAAGAAGCGGTAAAACCTATATTGGAAGTTATAAGATGCAACCAAAACATAGAACATATTGCCGGCATGTATATAGTGGTAACAGATAACAAACCCTTGTTCTTTGCCGATACCACAATAAACAAAAGACCTTCCGCACAAGCACTCGTTGACACCACTCTTACGGTTACGAGAACAATTAAATGGCTCGGAGAAAAACCCGTAGTGGCAATGCTATCCTACTCCAACTTCGGATCGTCGAGAACAGGCAGCCCCGAAAGAGTAAGAGAAGCCGTAAAAATATTGCATAAAGAACACCCGGAAATAATAATAGACGGAGAAATGCAGGCAAATTTTGCCCTGAATACGGAACTGAGAGATAAATATTATCCTTTTTCAAAATTAAAAGGAAAAAACGTAAACACACTAATATTCCCGAACCTGAGTTCCGGAAATATTTCTTACAAACTAATGCAGGAAATAGGCGGTGCCGAAGTTATAGGTCCGATACTGTGCGGTATTAAACGCCCCATACACATCGTTCAGCTCGGAGCATCGGTAAGAGAAATAGTAAATATGGCGGCAATTGCAGTTGTTGACGCACAAAATCCGCCTTCAAATTACATTTATTAAAATAAATAACGGATTGTTAAAAGATACTGCACAAATTCAAAACAATTTTTGCGGTTTTTAAGACAATCCGTTTCTTTTTTTTATTTTTCCGGCATTAAGTCTGAGTTTAAGAACTCCCCAAAATGCTTCGCTGAAAATACCTCCGCTCATCTTAGAATTGCCCTCGGTACGGTCGGTAAAGATAATCGGCACTTCCTTAATCTTATATCCGTTAATTACCGACCGGTATTTCATCTCAATCTGAAAACCGTAACCTTTCATTTTTATATCGTCGATGCCTATATTCTCCAAAACCTCTCTCCTGTAACATACAAAACCGGCGGTAGTGTCTTTTATGTCTATTCCCAAAACAATTCTTACGTATGCCGAGGCATAATACGACATCAAAATTCTTCCCAAAGGCCAGTTTACCACGCTTATGCCTTTTATATATCTCGACCCGACGGCAACATCGGCACCTTGATTTTTACAAGCATCGTAAAGATTCAGCAAATCGTGAGGAGGATGAGAAAAATCGGCATCCATTTCAAAAATAAAATCGTATTTTTTATCGATTGCATAATGAAATCCGGCAATATAAGCCGTTCCGAGCCCGAGTTTGCCCTCTCTTTCGAGGATAAAAAGTTTGTCCGGAAATTCTTTTTGAAGATTTTTGACAATATTTGCCGTTCCGTCGGGCGAACCGTCGTCAACAATCAGAATATGAAATTCTTTTTCAAAAGAAAATACCTTACGGATTATTTTTTCTATGTTTTCCTTTTCGTTATATGTCGGAATAATAACTAAACTGTCGGACACGATGCTGCTTTTTGGATTTAAAATTTCAGTTTGTCAAAAGTATCTTTTTTCTGAAAAAAATACGAAAAAACAATACTTTTTCGATAAATTTCTTTATGATTTATATCTTTTAACGTCTGAGCATTACGTTTGTTACACATTTTTTTTATTTTCCCGTAAAACGAAAAATGAGCTTTTATAACGGCAAAAAAGAACGAAAATTTTAAACTTGCCAGATAAACCGCTCCGGAGAGACCGTCAAGAATCATTCTCGAAATAATTACCGGAAGCAGTTTTCTGCGAGGAAGATTTTTAAGTAACAAAAACAAATTATTTCTGTAGTTAAGATATATCTTGTTCGGACTGTTATTCGGCAAAGCTCCGCCTCCTACATGATATACCTTACTTTCAGGATTTATTTTTATTTTATATCCGGCATTTTTAAACCGCCAGCATAAATCTATTTCTTCCATGTGCGCAAAAAAGTCTTCGTCTAATCCTCCGAATTTCTTGTATAAATCGGCTCTTACGAACATTGCCGCACCGCTTGCCCAAAAAATATCGCAAACATTGTCGTATTGTCCTTTATCTTCTTCCGTTTTATCCAAAATTCTGCCTCTGCAAAACGGATAGCCGTATTTATCTATAAATCCGCCCGATGCTCCGGCATATTCAAAATATTTTTTATTGTCGTAAGATAATATTTTCGGCATTGCGGCGGCAACGGTTTTATCGGAGTCCATAATTTCCGTAATCGGAGAAATCCAATTTTCGGTAACTTCCGCATCGGAGTTAAGCAATACAAAGTATTCGGCTTCAAGTTGCATTAAAGCTCTGTTATATCCTCCGGTAAAGCCGTAATTTTTGTCAAACTCGATTAATTTTACTTCCGGAAATTTTTCTTTTATTATTTTTACCGAATTATCGGAAGAACCGTTATCCGCAACAAATATTCCGGTATCGCCGGCTTTCGAATATTTAATTACCGAAGGTAAAAAACGTTCGAGAAATTTCTCGCCGTTCCAGTTAAGTATTACTATTGCCGTTTTCAATTCTTTCACTTAATGTTTTTTTTCGTAAAGCGTAAAAAGTATTAAATCGGTATCGTCTTTTTTGTA
>JAADDR010000027.1 GCA_013153865.1 Chlorobiota bacterium
GCATCCTGCGAAAAAAAAAGCATATAACGTCAGAAATAAATTTATTTTCGGAATGCAAAATTACGTATTTTTTTTTTCTTTGTACGGCAGTCGTAAAATTTAACAAATGATAACCGATTATTTCAACATAGACGAACTTCTTACCGAAGAACAAAAACTGATAAGGGAATCCGTAAGAGCATGGACGGATAAAAAAGTGATACCCGTTATAGACAAAGCCAATCAAAAACACGAACATCCGGATTTTCTTCTTAAAGAAATGGGAGAGTTGGGAGCTTTCGGTTCGTTTATACCCGAAAAATACGGTGGCGGGGGATTCGACCAAATAACTTACGGCATTATAATGCAAGAACTGGAAAGAGGCGATTCGGCAATACGTTCGGCAGCATCCGTGCAAAGTTCTTTGGTTATGTATCCCATATACGAGTTCGGCAGCGAAAAGCAAAGACAAAAATATTTACCGAAACTTGCAACGGGAGAGCTTATAGGAGCTTTCGGTTTAACCGAACCAAATCACGGCTCCGACCCCGGAAGCATGGAAACAAAAATTATCAAAAAAAAAGGTTATTATCTGCTTAACGGTTCAAAAATGTGGATAACAAATGCACCCGTTTGCGATATTGCCGTAGTTTGGGCAAAAGACGAGCAAGGAACGGTAAGAGGTCTGATTGCGGAAAGAGGTTTTAAAGGTTTTACGACTCCGGAAACAAAAAGAAAATGGTCTTTAAGAGCTTCGGCAACCGGAGAACTGGTTTTCGACAACGTAAAAATTCCCGAAGAAAATATTTTACCGAATATTTCCGGACTTAAAGGTCCCATGATGTGTTTAAACTCGGCAAGATACGGCATTGCTTGGGGAGCTCTCGGTGCCGGTTTCGATTGTTTTAATACGGCTCTGAAATATTCTCTCGAAAGAAAACAATTTAACAAGCCGGTTGCCGGTTTCCAACTTACACAAAAAAAACTTGCCGAAATGCTTACCGAACTTACGGCTGCGCAATTAATGGCATTAAGAGTCGGACAATTGAAAAACGAAAACAAAGCAACCCCGGCACAAATTTCAATGATAAAAAGGAATAATGTTCTCACGGCATTAAAAGTTGCTCGCGAAAGCCGGCAAATCCTCGGCGCCATGGGTATTACCGGCGACTTTTCAATTATGCGACATATGATGAACTTGGAATCCGTTATCACCTACGAAGGAACACACGATATTCATTTATTGATTACCGGATATGATATTACGGGTATCCCGGCATTTAAAGGATAATTTTTATTTGTTCCGGAAAACAAAAAGTTTTGCCTCCGAAATTTTTTCCTCCCTTTCGGGGATAAAATCTAAAACCGGAGCTTTTATTCCTTTGCGAAAAAATTTATCTCCGATATAAATATGTGCTTCGTCCCAAAGATTTTTTTCGATAAAAGAATTTAATGTTTTTGCACCGCCTTCAACGATAATACTTTGTATATCTTTGTCGTATAATGTTTCCAATATTTTTTCGGGTAAATTTTCTCCGAAAGACGTTTTTACGTATTCAATATTTTTCTCGTTTGCTTTTTCTTTTTCGGTAAAAACCAACGTTTGAATTTTACCGTCAAAAAGATTCAAATTTTCCGGTAAACGAAGATTTCTGTCGATTACAATCCGCAAAGGATTTTTACCCGCCCAATCTCTGACGTTTAAGCCGGGGTTATCTTTTTCGGCGGTGTTTGTTCCGACAAGTATCGATTGTTCGTCAGAACGCATTTTATGGACATTTACGCGGGCATATTCGTCGGTAATCCAATTCGGTGAAACGGGAGTTTCCGGTTTTCTGTCAAAATCAATAAATCCGTCAAGTGTTTGTGCCCATTTCAAAATAACGTAGGGACGTTTTTTTTCGTGAAAAGTAAAAAATCTTTTATTAAGCTCTCTGCTTTCTTTTTCCAAAACACCGACAACAACCTCGATACCGGCATTTCGCATCATTTCGATGCCTTTTCCGTCAACTTTTTCAAAACTGTCGCGGCACCCGATAACAACTTTCGGAATTTTTAAATCGATAATCATTTTCGAGCAAGCCGGAGTTCTGCCTTTATGTGCACAAGGTTCAAGATTAACATACAATGTCGAATATTTGAGAAGTTCTTTGTTTTTTACGGAATTTACGGCATTAACTTCGGCATGTGCTTCACCGGCTTTAAGATGATAACCTTCGCCGATAATTTTTTCGTTATGCACGATAACCGAACCGACCAAAGGGTTGGGATATGTGTTGCCGAGCCCGTTTTCGGCAAGTTGAAGGCAGCGACGCATATATTTTTCGTCGTTATTTATATTATTTTGCATTTTGTTTATTCTGCTTAAATTTGTTTCTCGAAAATGACAATTAAAGAAGCAAATATATACATAAGAAACGAATTAAAATCTTTATATCCGCAAAATGAAATTTCGGCTTTCGCAAAAATTATTTTTTCGGATGTTTTCGGATTATCTTCAACGGATTTAATCGTAAAAGAAAATTTTACGTTTTCCGAAAAAGATTTTGAAAATTTGAAAAACATCGTAAATCGCCTGAAAAAATACGAACCCTTGCAATATATAATCGGATTTACCGAATTTTACGGATTAAAATTCACGGTAAACCCTAATGTTTTAATACCGCGACCGGAAACCGAAGAGCTTGTCGATTTGATAATTAACGACAATAAAAACGAAAAAAATCTTAAAATACTCGATGTAGGCACCGGCAGCGGATGTATTGCCGTTTCTCTCGGAAAAAATTTGCCCGAAGCAAAAATTTTCGCTTTTGACATAAGCGGCAAAGCTCTTGAAACGGCACAAACAAATGCTTTAATAAATAAGGTGAAAATATCTTTTTTTCAAGAAGATATACTTAACAAAAACATCTTTTCAAAATACGGAGATTTTAATATCATTGTAAGCAATCCGCCTTATGTTAAAATTTCCGAAAAAGAAAAAATGCAGGCAAACGTTTTAAAATACGAACCGGAAACGGCTCTTTTCGTCGAAGACGAAAAACCTTTGATTTTTTACGAAGCCGTATGCAAATTCGCCGGACAAAAACTGATGCCCGGCGGAAAATTGTATTTTGAAATTAACGAAGTTTACGGAAAAGAGGTTTCGGAACTGTTAATAAATTACGGCTTTACCGGAATAACCATTATTAAAGACATTAACGGAAAAGACCGTATTGCAAAAGCATACAAAAAATTTTGAATTATTCTTCGTTTTTTTCTTTATCTTTCTTTTTATCTTTTTTCCGGTTTTTACTGACGGTTTTTTGCTTTTTCTTTTCTCTTTTTTGTTTTTCTTTTTCCAATTTTTTTAATCTTTTTTCTTCTTTTGCCGCAAGTTTTTGTTTTCTTTTTAAGTTTTGTTTTGCAATTTTAATTTTTAGTTTGGCTTCTCGTTTTTTCTGTTTTTGATATGCTTTGGTTTCTTCGTCGAATTTATTAACCCAGTTTATTTTTATTGTTTCTCTCTGTATTTCGATGTCTTCGCCGGATTTATCTTTTTCGGTGTAAACAAAAATAAGAAATACGTCTTTTTCAAGGTTTTTAAGAGGTAATATTCTCGATTTTTTAAAATTATAAAGACTTTCTACTTTTTTTACGTTAAACAATCTTCCTTTTCCGTTTTTTAACAAAGGTGTTGAATCGGACATGTTTTTTTTCCATAAAAAAGCGGTTTCCGGACTGAGAATAAGAGTTTTATCAAAATCAAAAACAGTCGGTAATGATTTATGACGTTTATTAAAAACCGGTATTTCGGACAATAATTTTCCGCTTGCGGCTTTGTGCCAAGCATCGTTTTTAAAACTAGCGCTTACGAGCAAATCCATCGGTGCCGTATATTCGGTATATATTTCAAAAGGTTTTTTCTTAAGTTTTATTTTCGATTTTTCCGCATTAACTCTTTTTCCGTCCTGCATAAAATAAACGTAAAAAGATTCTTGTGCGAATGTTTGTAAAAATAAAAAAGATAAAAGAACGGTAAGAACCGATTTTATTTGCTTTTTATACATCATTTGTTTCAGATTTAAAGTTTTAATAAATTCGTTATTTAATACGACAAAGGAAAGCTAAAAGTTACAAAATACAAAATTTCGGTTTTTTAAACTCTCCGAAAACAAAACAAAAAGCACATAATTATTTTTTCTCTTTAAGAGTAAAATAAAGAAAAGACAACATTATCTGCTGCATTGAAACAATAAATAAATATATCGCAAAATATAAGAAAACCAAGAAAGACAATATAACAAAAGATATGTAACCGAACTCTCCGCCTCCGGCAAAAGTTGTTAAAACAACCAAATAAATCGGTATTAAAACTACGTAAGACATTAAACCCGCAATAAGTCCGAATACAAAAATTAAAGCAAAAGTGTACCACCAATTACCTTTAATAATTTCGAAAGTTCCGGAAAAAGCCTCTCCTATTGTTTTATTTTCGTAAACTAAAATAATAAAGACAAAAGAAAGTGCCGTTGAGAGATAAATACCGGGAATATACAACAATAAAAGTCCGGCTAAAACAGAAATCCAAACCAAAAAACCGGCAATAAAAACATTTAAAACATTTTTTTTATAAAGCTCTCCGACTTCTTCGGCGACAAAACCGTCTTTTCCTTTTTTAACATACATTGCAATATACGAGTATGTTACCGTAACCACAATTAAAAAACACAAAACAAGAGCCGCAAGAAAAAAAGAAAAATAAACAGTTGACAAAGCGGAGAAACGCGGTTGTTCGGCAGACATTTCATAAATATCGTCAGACAACATGGCAAAAGAAACAAACAATAAAAAAAGGTAAGGGTAAGTATATCTGAACAAAGCGGAAAAGAAGGGTTTATATTCTTGAATTATAAAATAAAACGGTGCCCCTAAAATTTCACCGAAATCCCGTTTTTGCTTAAAGCAAATTACTTCTTTTTTGTTATCCATGACAATAAGATATTTAAACCGGAAAAAAATTTAAAATCAAATATACGAAAAAATAATAAAGAATTATCAACAAAACAATAAATACCGCCGTTTTAAAGTTAATATTTAACATTTTGACATTTTTTTTAATATCTAAAATACTTTTTTGCCTATAGTAATAAGATTACTCTTTTTTCATAATCAGTTTTCTTAAAATATGCGCAAAAAAGTATTTTTATTTTCGTGGCTGCTGTTTTTAAGCAATATTTTATCCGGACAATTAAATTTCGAACCTGAAGAAAAAATTGAAATTAACAAAGGATATGTTTCAAACACAGCATATAAGCTGCCTTACAGAGGCGATAATTATAAATTTTACGGAACCGTAAGTTTTCATATTTACGGAAGAGCTTTCGTAAACAATAAAGTTTACAATACATTTACCGAAGCACAACATTTTTGCAAATACAACATTCCGGAACATCAAATAAGAATACTTAAAGCATCGGCAAAGAAAAACGGCAGGTTTAAAAAACAAGATCCTAAATACGGCGGAAATATCGTTGTTTTTATGACCCCGATGCTAAAAGGCAAAAAACCGGTAAAATTTTATTATCGAACCGGATTGTTGCGTTTTTTATACACATTCGACGAAAACGGTTTTTCGAAAAACAAAAAACTTAAAATAGATTTCGACGCAACGGCAAAATTAATTTTGAACATAGATGATGCGGCAAAAATTTTCGGAACGAAAATAAAATCCGTAACGATAAAAAAACGTTTTATAAAAAATTTATACAAATCAAAACACGGCGAAGAATTGAAAAAAAGAAAAATCAGATTTAAAAAATATTTATCGAAAAAGATGAATCGCAAATACGAAAAACTTTTTTTAACGGAATTCGAATAAAAAAATTTTTCGGGCAAATTTTTATCGCCGTCAGATTTTATTTTTTCGGCTTATCGTGCAAGCATATCAAAAATATTTAAAAGAAATTGAGTTAATTTTTTGTGAAAGTTTTATAATGTTTTGTATTATAACAAGTTAAAATGTTTTGTGTTTTGTTCAAAAAATTTTTAATCCGTAAAGAAAAAAGCGGATTTTAAGATTTTTTTCTTGTTTCGTTAAAATACGAATATATAATTTCGGCTTTTTGTCGCCCTATTGATTTTTGCAAATCGGAAATTGAGGTTTCCGAAATTTTTTTAACCGACTTAAATTCGGTCAATAATTTTTGAGCTGTTTTTATACCTATTCCAGAAATATTTTCGAGTTCCGAGTTTAAAAAGTTTTTTGATCTTTTATTTCTGTGAAAAGTTATCCCGAAACGGTGGGCTTCGTTTCTTGCTCTTTGTATCAGTTTTAATGTTTCGGAATTTTTATCGAGATAGAGAGGAATACTTTCTCCGGGAAAAAATATTTCTTCGAGGCGTTTTGCAATGCCGATAAGGGTAATTTTTCCGAAAAGATTGAGTTTTTTAAGACTTTTAACCGCCGAAGACAGTTGACCTTTGCCTCCGTCGATGATAATAAGTTGGGGCAAGTCGCCGTTTTCGTCGAGCAGTCGTTTGTATCTTCTGTAAACGACTTCTTCCATAGACGCAAAGTCGTCGGGACCTTTTACGGTTTTTATGTTAAATTTACGATATTCTTTTTTTGCCGGTTTTCCGTTTTTAAAAACAACGCAAGCCGCTACCGGATTTGTTCCCTGTATGTTAGAATTGTCGAAACATTCTATGTGCACCGGCAAATCTTTCATTCTTAAATCTTTTTTTACCGTATTTAAGATTCTTTTTTGGTGCCTGTCGGAGTCGGTAAGAGAGCGTTGTTTAATTTTATCGAGACGAAAATAGCGGGCATTTCTTTGCGAAAGTTCGAGAAGTTTTCGTTTGTCGCCTTTTTTCGGAACGGTAATTTTGATGTTAAAAAAATCAAAATCCGGATTAAAAGGCAGTATCATTTCTTTTATTTCGTCGAATCCGGATTGCTGTTTATTTACAATTTCCGCAATTGCCGAAGGCAAAATTTCTTCGTCGGTTTCGTTAAAGCGTTTTTTAAATTCGGTGGTATGCACATAAATTACGGCACCGTCAACAACTTTAAGGTAATTTACGAAAGCTGATTTTTCGTCGGAAACGAGAGAAAAAACGTCGTAATTGCCTGATGCGGCGGATATAACCGTTGATTTGCTTTGATATGTTTCGAGTTTTTCGAGTTTTTCTTTTATTTCACCGGCTTTTTCAAATTCGAGTTTGTTTGAATATTCTTTCATTAAACTTTTCAAGTAAGTTTTTACCGAAGCAAAGTTTCCTTTCAGAATATTTTTAATTTGATTTATTTGTTCGTTGTATTCGTTTTCGTTTTGCAAACCTATGCAGGGAGCTTTGCAGTTGTCGATATGATATTCGAGACAAACTTTAAATTTTCCGGCTTTTATGTTTTTCTCCGTAAGGTTATAGTTACAGGTTCGTAATTGAAAAATATTTTTAAACAATTGCAATAAAATTCTTACGGTTTTGACCGAAGTATAAGGACCGAAATATTCGGAGCCGTCTTTAACGAGTTTTCTGGTTTGAAAAACTCTCGGGAAAGGTTCTTTTTTAATGCAAATCCAAGGGTATGTTTTATCGTCTTTAAGCAGGACATTGTATCGGGGCAGGTGTTTTTTTATAAGATTATTTTCGAGCAGTAAAGCGTCGGTTTCGGTTTCGGTAACTATATGTTCAAAACGAACCGTGTGTCCGGCAAGAATTTTGGTTTTAACGGAGTCGTATTTTTCTTTAAAATAAGAAGAAACTCTGTTTTTAAGGTTTTTTGCTTTTCCAACGTATATAACGGTATCGTCTTTATTAAAAAAAATATATACTCCGGGCAGTTTCGGAAGTTTAAGAGCTTCTTGTTTCAGTTTTTCGGATATATTTTTTTTCATTTTACCGCAAGCTGTTTACATACGAATTTTAAAGAAATCGGAAATATGCGTATAAACCGGTTCAATGATAAAGTTTCCGTTTTTGTCTATAAATCCCCACTTACCGTTCTGTTTTATTCTTGCATAACCGTTTTTAAAATCGTAAGCATTCTCAAAAATTGCCGGAACAATAAGATTTCCGTTTTTGTCTATAAATCCTATTTTGTCCTCAATAAGAACTCTTGCTCTGCCGCAAGAGAAATTGTATGCTTTTTTATAATTTTCGTTATTTAAGCGTTTGTCGTCCGGAAAAATATAGTGCCAAAAATCATTTTGTTTAACTACAATTCTGTTTTCTTTACACTGTTTTATTTTTTGATATTTATAAATAATTTTTTGCTTTCCGTTTTCGTCAATCATTCCCCACAATTTAAGTTTTTTAACCGCAGCCAATCCTTCGGAAAAATATCCCGCGGCAGAGAAAACAGGTTCCGTAATTTGCCTTCCGGAAGTGTCCGCAAAACCCCAAAATTTATCTTTTTTAACAAGGTAAAAACCGTTTTTTTCGTTTTTAATTTTAGTATAGCCGGGTTTAATAACATATTTTCCGGCGGTATCTATAACGGCATATCCCGAATCGGTTAAAACGATTGCTCTGTTATTTTTAAAGTCTCCCGCATACAAATACTCGGGTGCTGCGACCAAATTACCGTTTGTATCAAAATATCCGTATTTCCCTTTTATTTTAACAGCTGCTCTGTTACAACGAAAAGGTCTTAATTTTTTGTATTCGCACGGGATTATAATATTTCCGTTTATATCAAAAAAACCGTGTTTTTTATTATCTTTAAATAAAATTAAGTTATCGTTAAAATCAAGCAGTTCGTAATCGGAAAAATTAAAATATCTGTTTCCGGCAGTATCAATTAACCCGAATTTTTTGTCTTTATAAACAATTGCCATACCGTTTTTAAAATTTTCGGCATAATCAAATTCGGGCGGAATATTTACGGTTCCGCTTAAATTAAAAAATCCGTATTTTAAATTTTGTCGATATTTAAAAATATTTTCCGACGGTTTAAAAATTAATGATTTGTATTCGGAATATTCGGTAGAATATTCCAATCCGGAAGAATAAAAAAAATCAAAATTTTTCGGGGTTAATATTTGCCCGGCATCATCAATAATTTGCCATTTTTTTTCGCTTTGGACTAAAGCAATATTTATTTCTTGAGCAAAAGATATTTTTATAAAAAAAATAACGGAGATAAAAATTAATTGTTTTTTCATTTTTAATGTGTTTTACGGTTGTTTTTTTATGTTCCACGTGGAACATTTTTGTTATTTCTTGTTTTTGTTAAGTTTTTTTGTATCTTTTAATAATTTTTTATTGTCAGATTTTAACCTTCTTTCTACCTTTTTTATATCTTCTTCGGGCGGCAAATTTTCGGGAATTATTCCTCTGTTTTTTAATAAATTTCTTACTTCCGTATTATTTTTTATGTGCTCTTCGGTAATTTTTTGTTCGCCGCGCATATTTTCCTTTTGCACATTAAAATTTGTAATTTCATTTGCAAAATCTTTTGCTTTTATGGTAATAGTCGGTAAAAAATCGGCAAGGGGTCTGTTTTTGGGAACAGATAGTTTATATTTCATTGCCCCGGTTGTCATTCCTCCGAATAAAGCTTGGTCGCCTTTGCTTCGAATACGGGCAAAACCTTTACTGTCAACACCTCTTTCATACAAAATACCGGAAAGTTCTTTTTCGGTTTGACTTAATTTTTTTCTTGCTCTTACGCGTTCAATCTCATTAATGCGTTTCTCCAACAACTCTTGTTTGCGGGTTTGCAATGCAAAATAACTTTGAGCAAAAGCAACTTGTTCTTTTCTCGGGTCTCCGTTTTGCGCTATCAGATAACAGGCATAACGCGACAGCATAATGTCATCTATTTGTCTTTCGGCACCGGAACCGATATTAACCATTTTGCTGACGCCGACAAAATGGTCGTCTTTTGCCTGCCCTGAGTTTTCACAAGCTGTTATTGCTTTTTCTATAACTTTTGCAAAGTTACGCCATTGTGTATATCCGAGTAACTCTTGTAATTCTCTTGCCAACCAATATTCTGTGCCGTCTGCGGTATGATGAACATATTGTTCAAATGTTTTTTGATATTTTGCTACAACTTCTCTTTTCATAGTCTTTTGGTTTTTAAATACTTAATGTTTTGCCGGCATCAGCAAAACATTAAATCGGTTTATTATCACAAATTTACTATGTTTTCAATAAATTAAATCGCTTTTTCTTGCTTTCTTTATTAGCGGATTTTTTAATTCTGTTTTTACTTTTTTATTTAAAACGTTCCACGCGGAACAATTTTGTATTGATTTGGTTTGTTGTTTGTTATAATTTATTTATTAAAGTTTTAATGTTGTTGTTATCTTCCGAAATATACGAGCAGGGCGCTGATGTCTGCCGGAGATACGCCCGGAATACGAGATGCCTGTCCGATATTTTTCGGTCGTATTTTGTTAAGTTTTTGCGTAGCTTCGGTAGAAAGCGATTGCAATTTCGTAAAATCAAAATTATCCGGTATTTTTTTATTTTCCAAACGCTTTAATTTTTCGGCGGTTTGTTTTTCTCTGTCTATATAGCTTTGATATTTTATTTGTATTTCGGCAGATGTAAGAATTTCGTCTTTAATTCTGTTTATTTTTGTCAGATAAGCATTCAACTCGTCAGACAAGTTTACCAAATCTTTTATTTTAATACGAGGTCGTAAAAGAATTTTTTCGAGTTTTTCTTTTTGTTTAAGCGGCGATTCTCCTTTTTGTATTAAAAAAGAATTTATTTTTTCGGGACTTATATTCGTTGTTTTTAAGAGTTCTTTAATTTTTTCGACATGGTTTTTTTTGTATTTGAACAATTCGAGACGTTTTTCGGATATCGGAGCTGTTCCGAAAAATTTTTCGGTAAGGCGAAAATCTGCATTGTCCTGACGCAACAATATGCGATATTCCGCTCTCGAAGTAAACATTCTGTAAGGTTCGTCAACGCCTTTTGTCGTTAAATCGTCGATAAGAACACCTATGTATGCTTCGTCGCGATTTAAAATAAACTCTTTTTTTCCTTTTATTTTTGCGGAAGCGTTGATTCCGGCAACCAAACCTTGTGCCGCCGCTTCTTCGTATCCGGTAGTTCCGTTTATTTGTCCCGCAAAGAAAAGGTTTTTTATTTTTTTTGACTCCAATGTTTTTTCAAGAAATACGGGGTCGAAATAATCGTATTCTATCGCATATCCGGGTCTGAAAATTTTTACGTTTTCGAAACCTTTAATTTTACGAAGGGCTTTATATTGAACGTCGAGGGGCAGGGAAGAGGAAAATCCGTTAAGATAATATTCAACGGTATCTTCGCCTTCGGGTTCGAGAAAAAGCATGTGAGAATCTTTATCGGAAAACGTAACGAGTTTGTCTTCTATGCTGGGGCAATATCTCGGTCCGGTGCCTTTAATTGTTCCGTCGAAAAGAGGGGAAAACTTAAACCCTTTTTCGAGTTCGCTGTGCACAACTTTATCGGTATAAACGATATAGCAAGATTTTTGAGGCATAATTGTTTGAATATCATCAAGATATGTAAACATTTTTTTATAATCCTCACCTTTTTGTTCCGTAAGTTCCGAGAAATTTATCGTTCTTCCGTCGAGTCTTGCGGGAGTTCCGGTTTTCATTCTTAAAACGGGTATGCCGTATTCGGCAATTTGCTCGGACAAGCCGTATGATGCTTGGTCGGCATCTCTGCCGCCGGGAATTTGAGTTGAACCGACGTGCATAAGTCCGTTAAGAAACGTTCCGTTTGTAAGTATTACGGCATCGGCATAAAAATTTGCTCCGAGCATTGTTTTTACGCCTTTAACGGTATTATTTTCTATGATAAGTTCGGTAACCGTATCTTGCCAAAAAAACAGGTTGGGGGTTTTTTCGAGCATTCTTCGCCATTCGAGAGAAAACCGCATACGGTCGGACTGTGCTCTGGGGCTCCACATTGCCGGACCTTTCGACATGTTAAGCATACGAAACTGAACGGCTGTTTTGTCGGTTACAATACCGGTATATCCTCCGAGAGCGTCTATTTCTCTGACGATTTGCCCTTTTGCTATACCGCCTGTTGCGGGATTGCAAGACATTTTTGCGACGGCGGTCATATCCGAAGTAATAAGCAAAGTTTTTGAGCCGGTATTTGCGGCAGCAGCTGCGGCTTCGCTGCCGGCATGTCCGGCACCTACCGTTATAACATCGTATTTATCGGTCATTATTAACTGAATTATTTTGTTTAAAAGTGTTAAAAAGAATGCAAAAATAACATTTCGCTTATTTATTTTTATTTAAGATAAAAATTTTCTTTATCGGTCATTTGTTTTTTTTCTTTATCGGTTTTGTCTTTGTATCCGGCAAGGTGCAAAACTCCGTGAATCATTACTCTTTGCAATTCTTCTTCGAAGGGAACGTTAAAAGTTCCGGCATTTTCTTTAACTCTGTCGATACTTATAAAAACATCTCCGGAAAGTATATTGTTTTCGGAATAATCGAAAGTTATAACATCGGTATAAAAATCGTGGTTGAGATATTTTTTGTTTATATCGAGCAAATAATCGTCGGAACAAAAAATGAAAGACAAATCGCCTTTTGTTTTGTTTTCGTTTTGTATAAGGTTTTCGATTTTAGAAAAAATTCCGGGGTTAAAATCGAAGGGGTCGATTTTTTCGAAGAAAATATTTTTATTCATTGTTTTTGTTTTTAAAAACGTTCCACGTGGAACATTGCCGGAAAACCGCATTATCCGGGCGTTTCAAAAAAGTTTATTAAACTGCAAATATTATTTATTAATTTTTTTGTAATAATCGTTATATATTTTTTGATAAAAATTATTCAGCCGTATATTGTTTTTATACAGGCCGTCTTCAAAAAACATTTTATTATCCGAATTTTCAAACAGTTCTTCCGGAGATTTATAAATTTTATTTTCGGGGTTTTCGGCTTCTCTTTTTTTGTCGAATTTTCGTTTGTTCTCGGCTTTTTCTGCTTCGAGCAGGCGAGTTTCTATTCTTTTTTGTCTTTCGAGAAGTTCGGGAGTTATTTGCCGGTTTACAATATCTTTTTTGTTTTCTTCCGCCATTTTTTGTATTTCGTTTAAAAGTTTTTTGGTTTCGGGATTTAAAGAAAATCCGGATTGCATTTCTTTAAGCATTTGTTTAAAAATTTCCTGCTGTGCCAACATTTTTGCGAGTTGTTTTGTTTGAGCGTCTTTACTGAAATTTCCTTTTCCGTTTTTCATTTGTTCGAGCATTTGCTCCATTTGTTTTTTTAAAGATTGTTGCATACTTTTAAGATCTTGCATTGCTTGTTGTTTTCCGGGTTTCGGATTACTTTTTCCGTTTCCGGAACCTCCTGCTTGTTGCGAATTTTTCATTTTATTTATAATTTCGGAAAGCAAAAGAGCAAGGTTGTTGGCTGATGTCATAATTTTATTTTGGTTAACCGATGCCGAAGATATTTTTCTTTCCTGTAATTTTTCTTTGGTTTGATTAAGGTTGTCAGAAATATTGTTAAGCTCGCCGGTAATTGATTTGTTGATTTGCGGAATGCGGTATGCAAGAGCTTTTAAGGAGTCTTTTATAATTTGAAAATCTTCGCTCATATTTGCCTGAAGATCGAAAAGTTTAACTGTTTCGGGATTTTTATTGTTCAGGGTTTTAAATTTATTAATAAGTCTTTCTTGTTTAAAAGAAAAGTTAAGGAGGTTGTCGAGAATTTTTCTTAAAGATTCGATGTTTTCGCTTTGTTGTTTCATTGAGTTCGACTGCATCATCATATCCATTGATTTTGCAAAATTTTTCATGTTTTGCGAATTTTTGCTTTGTGATTGAGATGCTCTTTTCTTTTTATTTTTTTGTAAGTCCTGTTCTGTTTGATTAAATTCTTGTTCTATTTCGGATTGTTCTTTTTCAAAATTGTTAAGTTTCAATTTATGTTTAAGTTCTTCGTTCAGTTTTTCGGCTTCTTTGTATTGCTTTATTATTTCTCTAAATTCTTCTTCTATTTCTTTTTGTTTTTTTAATATTTCGTTTTTATCCGAATTTTTTTGTTGTGTCAGGTCGGCAAGATTTTTTTGTTTGTCGGCAAGTTTGTCGAGTTTATTTTTTATTTTATTTATTTTTTGCTCTATTTGTTCTTTTTTCAGAAGTTCTTTTGTCCGGTCTAATCGTTCTGACATTTCTTTATATGAAAATTCTTGTTTTTCGAGAATTTTTTCGAGCATTTTTTTATTAAACATATTTTGCAGTTCTTCGAGCTGCTTCATAAGTTCTTTAAGTTCGGGGGTCATAATTTCGTCGAGAAGTTTTTGAATTTCTTCCTGTTTTTTTAAAAGTTCTTTATCCTGCTCCGAAAGTTTTCGTGATATTATGTTTTTTTGTTTATTATCTTGGGCAATTTGTTCCGCATATTTTTTTAAAAGTTGCTGTTTGTTTAAGATATTTTGCAGCATTTGTTTATTTTCCCAATCCGAAATATTTCCGTTCAGGTTTTTTTCTCTCAAATTTTGCAAGTCTTTTTTAATTTCGTCGGCAAGAGCCAAACTTTTTTCTATTTTAGAGTTAATATTTTTATCTGCGGCATTTTCCAAACTGTCCGTCATTTTTTGAGAAGGAAAGGAAAAGTCGAAAACCGGAGTTCTTGCTTTTTTGCTTCCGGAAACGGCATCGTTATCCCAAACTTCAAAAAAATATTCGACTTTTTTATTTTCGTCGATATTTAAATCCGCAAAATTAAAAGCATAATAGAAATTTTGTCTTAATTTGTTTTTTGAAAACGGAAGAACGGCTGTTTTAAATTTTGTTTTATCGTCTTCGGAATTTTTGTCTGTAATTCTGAATTTAAAAAAGAGGTTTTTAAATCCGTAATCGTCGTTGATAATACCTTTAAAGTATGTAATAAAAAAATTTGCGGTATCTTTCAGTTCTTCGACACGAACGGAGGGGTATAAATCGGGGATAACGGTAATGTCGAAATTCAGTATTTTTTCGGACGAAAAGTATTTGTTTGCAGCATTAAGCCGATATTGCGTATTTTTAAAAAATGTTTCTTTGTAATAAAAGATATTGTTTTTTCCGGGTATTTTAATTGTTTTTTTGTCTGAAATAAAAATTAAAGTATCGGCATTGTCGGGAATAAATTTCCAAGAAAGAGAAGTTCCGAAAGGAATAATTAAATTGTTCTCATTTTTTAAAACAGTATCTTTTTCGCCGGTATATTCCGGGACATTAATGTTTACAAAAAAATCCAAGATGCCGGGAGCCGGCAAAACATTTAAAGAATATTCCGGAGATTTTACGTTTTGTGCGGAAAAATAAAAATCAACAGAGTTATAAAGATTTTTAAATTCGTAAAAATATTCGGATTTGGAATTTTTTTCTTTTTGCATGTAAAAATTTCCGGAGCCGTAATTAATAAAAACTTTGTCGGGTAAATATTTTCCTTTTATCTTAACTTTTATTTTAAGATTTTCTCCTTTTCGGCAAGTAAGTTTTTTGTTAATCAAAATAAATTCGAAAGGAGGAGGGTCTTTAAATTCTTGCGAATAATTTATGATATGTTTAGTACTTTCGGTAAAAATTGCCGGAGAAATCAGAAAAGCGGAAATAAATAAAATTAAAACGGGAAATGTATATTTAAAATATTTTTTGATTTGCGCATAACTTATTGCTTCGGAAAACGGAATAAGTTTTATTTCGTTTGATTTTTGAATTACGGATGCAATTATTAAATCGTTGTTTTGATAAGAGGCGAGTTCGTGAAGTTCGAGTATGTTAAGGAGCTTATCTTCTATGCTTTTAAAGTGTTCGGAAATAATTTTTGCAGCTTCGTTGTAATTTATTTGTTTTCCTATTTTAAAAAGTTTTAATAAAGGAATTAAAATACGAGAAATGAAAACAAAAAGCAAAAGAGTTATAACCGAGTATAAAATAATTGCTCTGATTATTCCGGAAAATTTAAGATAAAATTCGGAATAAGAAACAGTAAGCCAGATAAAAGCCGTAAGGGTAACAAAAATAACGATACCTCTTAGAATTTTAACTTTATAGTATTTTTTAATAAATTTATCGAGCTTTGATATCAAATTTTGATATTCGTTCATTTTTTAAGATTTTAACCACTTTTGCGGGTTTAGTTTTTTGTTTTTATACCAAATTTGAAAGTTTAACATTTGAGAATCGGGCTTTCCTATTAAATCTCCCGTAGAAACATGTTCGCCTTTTTTAACATATACATCGTTTAAATTAGAATAAACGGAATAGTATTGACCGTGTTTTACGATTACCGCATTATTGGCTCCGGGAATTTTTAAAACTTGAGCGACGACACCGTTAAAAACGGCTTTCGCATCGGCATCTTTTTGTGTTGCTATATCGATTCCGTCGTTATTTATTTTAACGTTTTTGAGAACCGCATGAGTATGAGTTCCGAAAGAAGAAGCGATAATACCCTTAACGGGATACGGTAAACGACCCTTGTTTTTTTCGAACTTCAGAGAAAGTTTTGTTTTTTTAAGCGAACTTGATGCGGATTGTTTTTTAATTGATTTACGTAAAGCCGCCGTCATTCGTTCTTTTCTGCGAATATCTTCGAGAAGTTGTTTTTTGCGATTACCGAGCCCTGAAAGAATATCGTTTAAGATTTTTTTTGATTCGTTAAGTTTTAGAAGTTCGTCGGTTTGTTTTTCTTTGAGTTCGAGTTTTTCGTTTTTTTGCAAAAACAAATCTTCGTTCAGAGCGGAGAGACTGTCTGATTTTTGTTGTAAATCAGCCGTTGTTTGTTCGAGATATTCGGTAAGATATTGTAAATACATAAATCTTCTGTATGCCTGATTAAATGTTTTTGCGGAAAAAATATACATTGTTTTATCTCTGATTTTTCTGGTTTTATAGGCATAAAAAATCAGTTCTTCATATTCTTTTTTAAGACTTTTAACCGTTTGTTCGAGTTTGTTTCTTTTTACGGTATTTTCCGAAATGAGTTTGTCGAGACTGTCTATTTCGGACTTAATGTTTTTAAGTAAAATTTGTTGCAATTTTATTTGCTTGTCGAGAACTTTATATTTTAAATAAGTTATTTCGGATTTTTTGTTTAAAGAAGATAAAAGTTTTCTTGCATTTTCGAGGTCTTTTTGTGCTTTTATCAGTTTTTTGGACTGAGCTCCGGCAAAAAAAAGACTTCCGAAAAATATAAGTATAAATAATAATGTGTATTTCGAATATTTTTTATTCAATTTTTATTCTTTTATAATTATCCGGTATTTTAAATTTAAAAGATACGTTGTCGTTAATTTTAATTGTTTTATAATTAACGGATGTATTTACGGTTTGGTTTCGTTTTTTTAAATTTAAAAATATTTTTTGCGGAAAAAATGTTTTGTTTGTTTCTTGAAATTCGGAATATTTAACATCGGAAGCATAAAGGTTGTCGGATGTTGAAAATTTATTTTCGATTAAACGAAAATTTTCGTCAAAAATCAAATCGTGAAAAATTTTACCTTCTTTTTTTAAAACATAAGATGTATCGGTTTTTAAAAAGTC
>JAADDR010000120.1 GCA_013153865.1 Chlorobiota bacterium
ATTCAGTAAACTTGTTGTTTTGAACGAATAGTATATTATGCCGTTGTTGTCGATGTCTAAACTAAGGGGTATCATTTCTCGGTTCAGGTCTTTTTTAAATATGTTGTTGTTTTGGTCGAATTCTTGTTCGTCGGATATGTCGATAAATATTAATTCGGTATTTACGGCACCGTCGGTAAATCCTTTTGATTTTTCTTTTTCGGCAAATATAAGGAGTTGTTTTTATTGAAACTCGTAGCACCCTAAATCCGGAGCTGCATCGTTTGTGCGGTTAATATTGTTTAAATCAAAGTTGAGTAAAGCGGGATATGTGTTTGTAATTGAAATGTTGCCTTTGTTTATTGCCGGAGAGTTTTCCGATAAGGTAAAATCGTATTCGTAAAAGTCGGTAAACAAAGGGTCGGTATTAAGCAAAATGTTTGAGTAATGCTCCGGGTCGTTTGTGTTTATATTACTTTCGGGGTCAATTTTTAAAATACAGTTGTCGAACATGTAATCAGACGAAACGCCTTCGGTATATACGTCGGCTGCTGTTTCCGTTTCGGTATTTCCCCATATAATGCAGTTTCCGAAGTATGCTTTTTCCAAATCGTACAGATATACGGTTCCGTCGTATTGAAAATAGTTGTTTATGTAAACTGCGGGGGTGTTTCTTATTCCTTTCCAATAATTGCTTACGGTGCAATGATAAAATTCGTAGTTTCCGCCTCTTGTAAGCAGAATGTTGTAATATCCGCAGTCGGCAATGAGGCAGTTTGTAGCGGATATGCTGCTTATTCTGGCAAATATTCCCGTACTTGAGTGATGTTCTATAATCGAATTGTGAATGCTTAATTGCGGGTTTGAGTTTTGGGAGGAGTCCACGGTTATTCCTGTTATTGCATTTTTTATTATTGCGTTGTTTATTTCGTTATCTTTGCTTAGCTTCGTTAACCAAATTCCCGACCATTGTCCCGCAACGTCATAATAATTATCCGTTGAGTCTTCGGCAAATATATCGTAAAATATTGAAGAATGTCCGTTCAGCCGGTCAGCTTCGAATATTACGGGATTTTCTTCCGTTCCGTTTACTTTTAAAGTTCCTGCAATAATAAACCGGGAATCTTTATGCGAGTAAATATGAGTTCCTTCTTCTATCGTAAGTGTTTGGTTTTCGGCCACGGCAACCGAATTGTATATAAGATAAGGTTTGTCGTTTATCCATGTTTGCGAGTTAATAAGAGAATCGTTCAGAAAGTGTACGTCGGTACCTATTGCCAGTAGTTTTACGTTTTGCGAGTTTTCCCCGGTATCAAAAATAATCTTGTCTTCTTCCGTAATATTATCTTCGTCGGTGTTTATAAGTACTTCCACAAAAACGTAGATACTGTCGCCCGCATCAATAATAGTATTTTCGGTATAGTTTTCGGGTATTCCGTTTATGTTTATTTTAAATTTAGATTCGTCGCCTTTTTCCAAATAAATTTTATTGATATTTACCGGTAAATCGTAAGGATTTTTTACTTTAAAGTATCTTGTGTCGGATCCTATGCCGCTGAAAACCGTATCAAAAAAGACCGTATCGCGCGAAAATAAGAGGTTTACGGTTCCTGTTTGCAGTTTGTCGTCTTTATTGCATGCAATAATCAGTGTAAAGATTATGATTATAAATCCGGTTTTTTTAAAAATATATTTCATCGGCGGTTTAAGAAGTTGTTCGGATTAAAAAACGCATAAAAAGAATTTTTATTGATAAAATGCAAAAAAATAAAAAAAATTACGGATTTAAAATAAATTTAATAATTTTGCAATCCCTTTTCGGGGTGTGGCGCAGTCCGGTTAGCGCGCTGCGTTCGGGACGCAGAGGCCGTGAGTTCGAATCTCACCATCCCGACATATTGATTTACAGCGACTTGACTTATGTGTTAAAGTCGCTTTTTTATTTGATTTATCCGTTTTTCGGCAGTTTATTTTTTGTATTTTGGTTGTTTCCGCGAGTTTGTTTTTTTGAGTTGTTCAAGCATGTTTTCCGGTAAGGATTTATGTTTTATAAAAGTTTTAAAAATTGAATTTTATTGATTAAATTTGTCTGCAATTAATCAATAATTTTAATCCAAAATAAAATAAACATGGATCCAAAAGTAAAAGCATTTATGGATGACGTTATCGCCAAAAATCCGGGCGAAAAAGAATTTCATCAAGCCGTTCAGGAAGTTGTAGAATCAGTTCTTCCTTTCGTAGAAGAAAATCCGAAGTATAAAGAAGCCAAAATTCTGGAAAGAATGGTTGAGCCTGAAAGGGTTATTATGTTCCGAGTACCTTGGATGGACGATAACGGAGAAATTCAAATAAATAAAGGTTATCGTATTGAGATGAACAGCGCAATAGGACCTTATAAAGGCGGTTTGCGATTTCACCCTACCGTTTATCTCGGCTTATTGAAGTTTTTGGCATTCGAGCAAGTATTTAAAAACAGTTTGACGACTTTGCCCATGGGCGGAGGAAAAGGAGGATCTAATTTTGATCCGAAAGGAAAATCCGATATGGAAGTTATGCGTTTTTGCCAAAGTTTTATGACCGAGTTGCAACGCCATATAGGACCTGATACCGATGTTCCCGCCGGAGATATAGGCGTAGGAGGCAGAGAAATAGGTTTTATGTACGGTCAATATAAACGTTTGCGTAACGAATTTACCGGAGTACTTACCGGTAAAGGGTTAGAGTGGGGCGGAAGCCTTATAAGACCCGAAGCTACGGGTTACGGAGCAGTGTATTTTGCACAAGAAATGCTTGCCGTTAAAAATGATTCGTTAAAAGGTAAAACCGTTACTGTTTCCGGTTCGGGTAATGTTGCTCAGTATGCAACCGAGAAATGTATTCAACTCGGAGCAAAAGTTGTTACATTGTCTGATTCTAAAGGATATATTTACGATCCTGACGGAATAGACGAAGAAAAATTGGCATTTGTTCTTGAACTTAAAAACGTTAAACGCGGAAGAATTAAAGAATATGCCGAAAAATACGGATGCGAATATCACGAAGGTCAAAGACCGTGGGGTGTTAAATGCGATGTAGCATTACCTTGCGCCACACAAAACGAAATTAATAAAGAAGAAGCCGAAACATTGGTTAAGAACGGTTGTTATGTTGTATCGGAAGGTGCAAACATGCCTTCGGAACCTGATGCAATCGAAGTTTTCCAAAAAAATAAAATATTATATGCTCCGGGTAAAGCTGCCAATGCCGGCGGTGTTGCGGTATCCGGTTTGGAAATGTCGCAAAATTCAATTCGCTTAAGCTGGACAAGAGAAGAAGTTGATGCAAAATTACATCAAATAATGAAAGATATTCACAGCACTTGCGTAAAATACGGAAAAGAAGGCGATTACATCGACTATGTGAAAGGAGCAAATATAGGAGGATTTGTTAAAGTTGCGGATGCAATGCTTGCTCAAGGTCTTGTGTAAAACAAGTAACGTAAATATTTATATTTAAAAGAGCTGTCCTTTGAGGCAGCTCTTTTTGTGCTGTTAGAGTTGATTTTACATTGTTTTTCAATTTTTCTATTAGTCTTAAAGTCTCGACTTCAGGTTAATCCACCTTCACCCTGATTCCTTCGGAGTGCGATGTAAATTCAGGTGCGTACATACATTGAATAGTAGTTACTCCGTTGGAAAAATCGCCTTTATGCGTAACACGCAGCGGATATTCAAAAACAAAAGTGCCTTTGGGCAGATATTCGATAAAGAAATTGGTAGAGGCATCTTTGGTGCTTTCGTAATAGCCCAAACCGTCTTGCCACTTATAGCGCGAAATAACATTAATCGGTTCAAAGCCCGAAGCGCGCATGTCTTTCATGTGCACATATTCCATGGCTCTGTCCACGCGCAATTCAATGCGAACAATTACTTTATCGCCTATTTTCAGTTCATTTTTATTGCTGATTGGCTCAATTACTTTTCCGCGTTCGGTTATTTTT
>JAADDR010000102.1 GCA_013153865.1 Chlorobiota bacterium
GGTTATGCATTCTTCTTTAATTTTTCCTAATTTGTTTATGTGTTTTTCAGAGAAGAAATGATTGCCGGATTGTCCCAAATATATATTTCCGATTTCGTCGGGCTTAAAAACAAATCCTAATGCCGAAACATTTATTTTTTTTTCTTTTAAATATGATATGAATTTTTTTACTTTTTCGTAATCTGTTTTGTTTTTAATGCAATATAACACGGCAATGTTTTTTGCCGTATTCAAATTATGGAATTTTACGTTACGTTTGTTGCGTTTTATTTTTTTGTTTATTATAAAATCTTTAAGCCCCACGGTGTTATCTTTTTACTCGACAATATTACAAAATGTAAGCGGAAAAATGAAATTTCCTTTTTTTATCTTATATCTTTTTAATGTTTTTTGTAATTATTTCGTCTATTTCGTCTTTGTCGTTATTGTCTATTATTAAATCAAAACGTATTTTAGTGCAAAGTTTTGCCAATTGCAGAGATATTTCGTCGGATTCGAGAACGCTGAGTTCGTCGTCGTCTTCCGAAATTCGTTTTACGAGTTCTATAAAGTTGTAATATTCTTTAAGGACGTTTACATCGGCAATTATAGATATTTTGTGAGTAATAAATTCAAGTGTTATAAGGTCTTTTTTTGTTATGGTGCCTTTTGTTATTATGTTTTCTATAAGATTTATCAAATCTATGTAAAATCCTGATTTTATGTCGAATATTTTTACTCTTTGTTCTTTTTCGAGTTCTATTTCGCTTTGTTTGCTCAGAAGTGCCGCCGTAACCGCCACGGTAACTATTGTTCCGAGAACTATGAGTATTATTTCCTGTGTGAAAGGCAGGTCGCTTGTTTTGTAGTATGCCGTGCGCAAAAACAAATAACCCGAGATAAATGTTATTATTGCGGCGGCTATAAATTTGTAACTGTTTTTCATAAGTGTTTGTTAATTTAGGTTGTTATTAATCATTTTTATAAATTCGTCTTCGCTGATTGTTTTTATGTTGAATTTTTTAACTTTTTCGAGTTTTGACGGACCGACTTTCTCTCCGGCAAGGAAATAATCGGTATTTTTTGATACCGAACTTTGATTTTTTCCTCCGTATTGTTCTATCAGTTTTTTGAGTTCGTCGCGCGAATGTTTTTTAAATGTTCCGGATATAACTATTTTTGCTCCTTTCAGAATGTCCTGTTTTGTTTCTGTGTTTTCTTTTATTGCAAATTGTAATCCGGCTTTTTTAAGTCTGTTAATTATTTCGATATTTTTTTCGTTTTTAAAGAAGTTGATTATGCTTTCGGCAATTTTATCTCCTATTTCTTTCGTTGCCGTGAGTTTTTCGAGGTCGGCATTCTGCAAATTTTCGATATTTTTAAATTCTTTTGCCAAAGTTTTTGCCGCTATATTCCCTGCGTAGCGTATTCCGAGAGCAAATAAAACACGTTCGAAAGGAATTTTTTTTGATTCTTCGATGCTTTTAAGAAGATTTTTTGCCGATTTTTCTTTAAATCCTTCGAGAGAATATATTTGTTCGTAAGTTAAATCGTATAAATCGGCAATGTTTTCTACGAAACCTGCTTCGTACAGTGCGTTTATCGTTGCTTCTCCGCAATTAATATCCATTGCGTTCCGGCTGACGAAATGTTCTATTTTACCTTTAATTTGCGGCGGGCATCCGTATTCGTCAGGGCAGTAGTGTTTTGCTTCGTCCGGATTTCTTACGAGCTTATGCCCGCAAGCCGGACATTTATCCGGGAATTTTGTTTTCGGCAGACCTTCGGGTCTTTTGCTAATATCAACGCCTGTTATTTTCGGTATTATTTCGCCTCCTTTTTCCACAAAAACGGTATCGCCTTCTCTTACGTCGAGTTCTTCGATTATGTCGGCATTGTGCAGTGATGCTCGTTTTACGGTTGTTCCGGCAAGTTGCACGGGTTCGAGGTTTGCAACGGGCGTAATTGCTCCGGTTCTTCCTACTTGATATTCTATTGAAATGAGTTTTGTTGCGACGTTTTCGGCTTTAAATTTGTATGATATTGCCCAGCGCGGCGATTTTCCTGTCATTCCGAGTTCGGCTTGCAGTTTAAGCGAGTCTGTTTTTATTACTATTCCGTCGATGTCGTACGGCAGTTTATGTCGTTCTTTATCCCAAAATTCGATAAAATCGAAAACTTCGTCGATATTGTTTACGAGTTTTGTGTGTTCGGAAGTTTTAAATCCCCATTGTTTTAATTTTTTGAGATTTTCGAAATGGGAATTGCTCGGAAGTTGTTCGCCGAGCAGGTAATATATGAATGCGTCGAGTTTTCTTTTTGCTACTTCCCGCGGATATTTAAGTTTGAGGGTTCCTGATGCGGCATTTCTCGGGTTTGCGAAAGGTGTTTCTCCGTTTTTTTCTCTTTCGGCATTTAGTTGTTCGAAAATTTTTCGGGGCATTATAATTTCTCCTCTTACTTCGAATTTTTCGGGGTATCCGGAATTTTGTAATGTGAGAGGGATGCTTTTTATTGTGCGGACATTTGCCGTTACGTCGTCGCCTTTTGTTCCGTCGCCGCGTGTTACGGCTTGCGACAGTTTTCCGTTAAGGTATTTGATGCTTATTGCCGTTCCGTCGAATTTAAGTTCGCAAACGTATTTTACGGGGGTGTTGTTTCCGATGATGTTTTTTATTCGTTTGTCGAAATCTTTTAATTCTCCGGTGTTGTATGTGTTACCCAATGATAACATGGGGTAGTCGTGAACGACTTGTTTAAAATCGTTGGATATATCGCTTCCTACTCTTTTGGAAGGTGAGTTCGGGTCGTCAAATTCGGGAAATTCTTTTTCGAGTTTTTCGAGTTCTTTCATCATCATATCGTATTCGAAATCCGAAATGACGGGTTTTGAGAGAACGTAGTAGTTGTAGTTGTGTTCCGAAAGAATTTTTCGCAGGGTTTCGATTTTTTGTTTTGCTTCCGGTTTATTCATCTTGCGGTATTGAGTCGGATGATTGTATGAATATTTTTTTTCCGAAATCGATTGCCGAGAATCTTACGTATCGTTTCGGGTTGTTTTTAATGTCTATAAGAAGTGCATCGAGGTCTTTTGATGCTTTTTTGAGTTCGTCGTAAAGTTTTTCGTCTTTTAAGAGCAGTCCTAAGGTTCCTTCTCCGTTTTCTATTTTGTCGAGAATTGTTCCGAGTCTGAATATTGCCGTATCTGCGTTTTGTATTACACCCATAAAATCTGATGCGGCAAGCGAGTCGCTTATGTCATTAAAGTTTTTAAGGATTGTTTCGATGTTTTCGTTGTTGTTTTTGAGGTTTTCGGTAACTGATTCGGCGTTTGCGAGTATGTGTTTTATTCTGATTTTTTCTGATGTCATGAGTGTGTCGAGCGTGTTTGTTGTATGTTCGAGGTTTTTCAGCGTTACTTGTATGTGTGCAAAACTTTGTTTTATGTTTGCTCTTGTTTTCGGGTTGAAAACCGATCTGAAGGCAACTAAAAGCGAATCGAGTGTTCCTATCATATTTTCGGTTTTTCTTTTGAGCGGCAGTATTTGTTTGTTAACTTCTTCGGAAAGGCTGTTTTCTACTTTTGTGTCGAGTGTGTCGCCTGATTTGTAGAATTTATCTGTTTTGTTTTTATTAACGAGAATTTTTAGCCCCATTGTTCCCATAAGGTCGATGCTTGTAATCATGGCAATGGAACTGTCGGGTATTTTTATTCCTTTTTTTATGTGAAATTCGACAACCAGTTTATTTATGTCGTTGTTGAGGAATTTTATTTTAGATACTTTTCCGACTTTTCTTCCGTTAAGGAAAACTTGGTTTCCTTCTGAAAGACCTTTTATGTTTTCGTAAACTCCGTAAAGTTTTATTTGGTTTGATATAAGGTCATTGCTTCGGATATAGTTTACTCCCCAAAAGGTTATGAATAATATTATTACGAACAGTATTCCTGTTTTTATGTATCGTTGTCGGTCTTTAGTCATTATTTTTCAGTGTTATTCAGTTATTTAAAATTTGCAGTGCTTCTTTAACGGTTATAAGTTTTCCGTTGTTAACGGCAATGATGTATGCTTCGGGAATTTTTTTGCGAATTTCGTTTAGCAGTTTTGCAATTTCTTCGTATGATTTGCTGTTTCCGGTAAAGTATCTGTAGTATTTTCCGTCTTCGACGCATTCGACATTTTTTACTCCTTTAAAATTTTCGGGTGCCGTATCTATTTTTTTGCTTGAATATGCAACTTGAATTTTAAATGTTATATCGTTTTTTGTTTGTTTTTTTTCTTTGTGTTCTATTTCGTTTTTATATTTTTTAACGGCTCTGTATATTGCCGAAGCAATAATTTCCCGTCCTTTTTCGGAGTTTAAGAATGCTTCTTCTTCCGGATTTGTAATAAATCCTGTTTCCACGAGTATTCCGGGCATTGAGCAGTTCCATAAAACAACGAGTCCTGCTTGTCTTACGTCTCTGTCGATTCTTTTAGCTCTGTTTTTAAATTCTTCTCTGAGATATTCGGCAAGTTTTATGCTTTGGTCGAGGTATGCGTTTTGGTAAAGGGAGAATATTATGTCGGATTCCGGGGAGTCGGGGTCGAATCCTTCGTATTTTGTTTTATAGTTGTCTTCTATGAGTATAACGGAGTTTTCTCTTTTTACCACGTCTAATTGTTTGTCGGCTTTGTTAAGCCCCATAACAAAAACGGATGTTCCTTTTATGTCTTTTTTTCTTCCGGCGTTTACGTGAATTGATATGAATAAGTCCGCATCGTTTTCGTTTGCGATATCCGAACGTTTATGCAGTTCAATGAATTTGTCGTCGGTTCGTGTATATATAACTTTTACTCCGGGTATGTATTTTTTTATGTATTCTCCGGTTTTTTTTGCAATAGCGAGAGCTATATCTTTTTCTTTGCTTTTTTTTCCTAATGCTCCGGGGTCTTTTCCTCCGTGTCCGGCATCAATTACTATAACGTCGATAATGTCGTTTTTATCTTGAGCTTTTATTTCGAAAAAAAAGATAAGTATGATTAAAACAAAAATCGGTTTCAAGAGTTTATACATATTCGGGTTTTATTTATTTTTAACAATAATTAATAAAATGACTTTTTAATAATCGTGTTAAAATTTTACTTTTGCAATAAATTTCAAAGTCTTTTGAATTTCAACAAAAATAATATATTAATTATAAAAAATCCGCAATTTTTCGTAAAGTATTTTTTTACGTTTTTATTATTGTTTTTTTACGAATCGGGGTTGTCTCAGCAAGATACTGTTTTACAGTCTGATACGCTTACGGATATCGGTCTTGTCGACAGTTCGGCGGTGAGCGGTGTTTCCGGGGTTTTGCCTTCCGATTCGATAAAAAATAAAGATGTTATTTCTCCGGATGCGGTTGACGAGCTTATTGATTATTCGTGCAGTGATTCTATTTTGTTTTCTTTTACCGACGAGAAAATGTTTTTATACGGCAGCGGTGATTTGTCGGCAAAAGATATGGATTTAAAATCTTCGTATGTTGAAATAAGTACTAAGGACAGTTATTTGTTTGCAAAGACAGTATCGGACAGCAGTTCTTCAAATAAGATTAAACCTGTATTGACTCAGGGCAAAGAGAGTTTTACGGTAAGCAGCATAAAATATAATTTTCGTACAAAAAAGGCATTGGTTAAGGATGTTAAAACTCAAACGGATCAGGGGTATTTGCATAGTGATATTGCTAAAATGCAGACTGATAAAGAGTTGCATATAAAAGACGGTAAGTTTACTACTTGCGATTTGGATCATCCTCATTTTTACATAGAGCTTACCAAGGCTAAAAAGATACCTGATAAGCATATAATTTCCGGACCCATGTATTTTGTTATAGCTGATATTCCGTTGTATTTTATAGGTTTGCCTTTCGGTATATTGCCTAATCAGAAAAAGAATTCTTCGGGTGTTATTATTCCTGAGTACGGAGAGGATCAGCAACGCGGTTTTTTTTTGAGAAACGGAGGTTATTTTTTTGCTGTTAACGATTATTTGAATGCGTCTTTTTTGGGTGATATTTATTCTCGCGGGAGTTGGGGTCTTACCGGAAAGATGAATTTTAAAAAGAGATACAGGTATTCCGGAAGTTTGGAGTTAAAATACAGTAAAATTCAAACCGGGGAGAAGGTTTTGCTTGATTCGAGGACTACGAGTTCGTTTTCGGTATTGGGAAATTATGCACAGGATTCTAAAGCTAATCCTAACGGAACATTTTCGGTGTCATTGAATTTCGGTAAGAATTTTGTTTTGGACGCAAAGACTTTGAATGATTTAACGGATAATACAAAGTCGTCGAGTATTTCATACCGGTGGTCGAGACCGGGAAGTATTTTTAATTTCAGTGCGAATTTAAGGGGTACTCAAAATTCAAAGACTCATGCCGTAAATTTGCTGTTGCCTGATTTGGCTTTGAATATGAAGAGGCAAACGCCGTTTAAAAGTTCCGGAGCAGGCGGAGCCGATTGGTACAGGAAGATAGGTTTTTCTTTAAGCATAAAAGCCAGAAATTCTTTGACTACTACGGATACTACTTTATTTGATAATGATGTTTGGTATCAGATGAAGAACGGTTTGCAATACAGTTTGCCCGTGAGTACTTCGTTCAGTTTGTTTAATTATATAAATGTCAGTCCGTCTTTAAATTTTAACGGCAGGTTATATACAAGTTACGTAAGGCAAAGGAATGTATTGCTTGCGGAGGGAGACGAGATTGTATCCGAGATTAAGAATGATACTGTTTATAAGGTTACCATGCCTTTTGATTTTCAGGTTTCGGTTCCTTTTTCAACAAAATTTTACGGTATTTTTAATATAAACAAGGGCAGGGTTAAGGCTGTAAGGCATGTTGTTTCTCCTTCGCTGTCGTTTAGTTATCGTCCGGATTTCAGCAGGGATTTTTGGGGTTATTACGGATATAATGAAGAGACCGAGTCGTATTATTCGTATTATACGGGTTATATTTTCGGCGGACCGCCGTCCGGTAAATCAGGAGCCGTGAGTCTTTCGGTAGGGAATAATCTTGAGATGAAGGTTAAGGCAAAGAATGATACCGTTGATGAATTTAAGAAGATAAAATTAATTGATAATCTTAATTTCGGGGTGTCTTATAATTTGGCTGCCGATTCGTTAAATTTTTCGAATATTTATATGCGCGGTAATACTCGTTTGTTGAAAAATTTTTCGTTGAGTTTCAGTGCTGATTTTGATCCTTACGTAAAGGATACTTTAGGTCATAAGATAAATGTTTTTGAATGGACTGAAAACAGTAAGATAGCGCGGTTTAATTCGGGCAGATTGGGGTTGACCGGTTCGTTGAAACCCGAAAAGAAAAAAAACGGCAAGGGGCAAAAATCTTCTTCGTCTTCGGAGTTTTATTATTATCCTTATCCGGAGATACCGTATGCCGATTTTGATATACCTTGGAATTTAAGTGTTAATTATAATTTTAATGTTATTAATAAATTCGATATTCCTACCCGGAGTTATATTAGAGACGTTACGCAGACTGTTTCGATGAATGCGTCTTTGTCGTTGACTTCGAATTGGCAAATAACCGGAAAAGCCAATTATGATTTTGCAGCGAAGAAGTTTTCTTATGCTCAGTTTACCGTTTATCGAGATTTGCATTGTTGGGAAATGACGTTTAATGTTATTCCTTTCGGGACTTTAAAGAGTTATTCTTTCAGGATTAACATAAAATCGTCTATTTTTAAAGGTATTGAGTATAATAAGCGTAAGGAGTGGGATAAAAGTGTGTTTTATTAAGCCGGTTTTTCAGTATCCGAATTTTTTCAGTTTTCGGTCGTCCGATCTCCAATTTTCGGCAACTTTTACTCTGAGTTCCAGATATATTTTTTTGCCGAGGAATTTTTCTATGTCTTTTCTTGCGTCTGTTCCGAGATGTTTTATTGCATTTCCGAGATGTCCTATAATTATTCCTTTTTGGGATTTTCGTTCTACGTAAATAATGCTTCTTATTTTTATAATTTTGTCGGTTTCTTTAAATTCTTCAACTTCGACTTCGACGGAATACGGGACTTCTTTTTTATATCTCATTAATATTTTTTCCCGTATTATTTCCGATACGAAGAACCGTTCGGTTCTGTCGGTAAGTTGGTCTTTCGGGAAGAAAGGCGGTGCTTCGGGTGCGAGTTCTATAATTCTGTTGAATACTTCTTTTACGTTGAATTTGTTTGTTGCCGATACGGGAAATATTTCGGCTCTCGGTATCAGTTTTTGTCTGTTTTGTATTATTTTAAGGACTTCTTCTTGTGAAGAAAGGTCTATTTTGTTTACTATAAGTATTACCGGAATGTTATCGGCTTTGTTTATTTTTTCGATAAAATCGATATTTTTTTCGGGTTTTTCGAATACGTCGGTTACGTAAAGTATTATATCCGCATCGATGAGAGCTGTTTCTGATGCTTTCAGCATTGCTTCCTGCAGTTTGTATCCGGGTTTAATGATTCCGGGGGTGTCGGAGAATACTAATTGAAAGTTATCGCCGTTAACTATTCCTTTTATGTTGTGTCTTGTTGTTTGAGATTTTGATGTTACCGAAGAAAGTTTTTCTCCGACAAATTCGTTCATCAGCGTTGATTTTCCGACGTTAGGGTTTCCTGTAATGTTTACGAATGCTGCTTTGTGTTTGTTCATAGTCGGATAGTTTCAGAAATTAATGTTGTTAATTATGCTGTCGGGGTTTTCGATGTTTTTTGAGTAGTCTTCGGAACGGCATCCTTTTGCCGGTATTTTTATCGTGTATTTTTTGTTGTTTTTATTTGTAATGAAGCTGTCTCTTATCCAAGGGTTAAAGAATTTGAGCATTTTGTAGTTTGTTTCGAATTGTTCGGCGTAATCGGCAAAGTTATTTACCGCCGAATCGAGTATTACCGTTTTGTAAGGTATTTCGGGGTAAAGGTCTCTTTTTCTGAATTTGAAGCCGAAGTTTTGCGGGTTTTCCATTATTATTTTGAATGCTATTATTCTGAATACGTATCTTGCTGTTTCGGTATTAAGCAGCAGGTCGTAATATGATTCGGCTTTTTGTCTTTTGAGTTGTTTGTCGAGGTTTCCTTGTCCTGCGTTGTATGCTGCGGCTGCAAGTGCCCAGTTTTTGTATTTTCGGTGCATGTCGTTAAGGTATTTGCATGCTGTTTCGGATGCTTTTTCGAGATTGTATCGTTCGTCTATTTCTTTGTTTATTTCCAGACCGTAGCTTTGTCCTGTTTTTTTCATTATTTGCCAGAATCCTGCTGCTCCGGACGGAGATACAATGTTTGTAAGACCGCTTTCGGTAACGGCAAGATATTTAAAGTCGTCGGGTATTCCGTTTTTTTCGAGTATTTTTTCGATTACCGGAAAGTATCTGTGTGCTCTTTTCAGGTAAAGGAATGTTTGAGAATGCCAATATGTTATTTTGTGAAGTTCTTTGTCAAGGGCTTCTCTTACGTCGAAATATTCAAGAGGGACGTGTTCTCCGGCAAATGTAACGCTGTCGGGTATCGGCAGTGCGTAAACCGAGTATGTGCTGTCTCTTAATGCGTTGTATTTTCGTATGTCGTAACGGTACATTTTGCCGGCGTATATAAACAGTGTTGATATTCCGACTACCGCAAATGCAACAAGCAGTATTTTAATTGTTTTTTGCATTAAGTTGTTTTTCTTGTCGTTATTTTATTTGATTAATACGGCATCACCGTTTTCGATATCGGGCAGAAATTTTTTGTATTTTCCTTCTTTGATGCTTCCGTCTTTGTATTTTACTTTAACGATGTCGTTTCGTCCTATTTTTTTCTCTACTCTTACGGGTTGTATTTTCTTTTCTTTTTTTGCCGATTGTGCTTGTCCGGATGCTTGTCTTTCGTATTCTTCTTTTTCCGTGTCGTATTTACTGAGGTCTAATTTTTGTATTCGTCCTTGTTGTATGCTTCCGGGATCTTGTGTAAAGAGTTTTGCTTTAAGCAGTGCGTTTACTACGGTTCTGTTATTTTTGTCGAGCATGTTTTTAAACAGTTCGTATGCTTCGAATTTGTATATCAGGAGCGGGTCTTTTTGTTCGTAAGATGCATTTTGTACGGATTGTTTCAGGTCGTCCATTTCTCTGAGGTGCTCTTTCCATGAGTTGTCGATAGTTGAGAGTACTATTTGTTTTTCAAATTCCACGGCAACTTCTTTTCCGTTGCTGTTATATGCTTTTTCGAGGTTTACGATTATGTGATATACGTTTATTCCGTCGGTAATCGGTACGTCGATGTTTTTGTATTGTCCGGACATTGTTTCGTAAACGTTTTTTATTACCGGGAATGCTTGTTCGGTAATGTGTTCTTTTCTTCTTTTGTAGTCTTCGATAACTATCGTAAATATTTTATCGATTAATTCTTCGGCTTTTGCTTCTCTGAATTCGTTTTCGGTAACCGGGGTTTCTATTGCGAGTGTTTTGAGCAGGTCCAGTTTAAAGTCTTCGTAATCGAATCCGTAGTGATTGTGAACGACGCTGCTGCATGTGTCGTAAATCATGTTTGCGAGGTCTGCCCCGAGACGTTCTCCGTAGAGGGCATGTCGTCTGAGTTTGTAAACGACTTCTCTTTGCGAGTTCATTACGTCGTCGTATTCGATAAGACGTTTACGAATGCCGAAGTTGTTTTCTTCGACTTTTTTTTGTGCTCTTTCGATGGATTTGGATATCATGGGGTGTTGTATAACTTCTCCTTCTTCGAGTCCCATTCTGTCCATTAGTTTTGATATACGGTCTGAACCGAACATTCTCATCAGGTCGTCTTCGAGTGATACGAAGAATTGTGATGATCCGGGGTCTCCCTGACGTCCGGCGCGACCTCTGAGTTGCCTGTCGACGCGTCTGGAGTCGTGTCTTTCGGTTCCTATTATAGCGAGTCCTCCGGCTTTTTTAACTTCGGGCGAGAGTTTTATGTCCGTACCTCTTCCCGCCATATTGGTGGCTATTGTTACTACTCCTTTTTTACCTGCTTCGGCTACTATGTCCGCTTCTTTTTTGTGCAGTTTTGCATTCAGGACGTTGTGTTCTATTTTTCTTATTTTAAGCATTCTGCTCAGCAGTTCGGATATTTCGACGGATGTTGTTCCTACCAGTACCGGGCGTCCTGCTTTTACCATGTCGTTTATTTCGTATATAACTGCATTGTATTTTTCTCTTTTTGTTTTATAAACTTTGTCGTGTTTGTCTTCTCTGATAACCGGTTTGTTTGTGGGTATTACGGTAACGTCGAGTTCGTATATGTCCCAAAATTCTTTGGCTTCGGTTTCGGCTGTTCCTGTCATTCCTGCGAGTTTGTGATACATTCTGAAATAGTTTTGCAGGGTAATTGTGGCGTATGTTTGTGTTGATGCTTCGACTTTGACGTTTTCTTTTGCTTCTATTGCCTGGTGCAAACCGTCGGAATATCTTCTTCCTTCCATAATTCTTCCTGTTTGTTCGTCGACGATTTTAACTTGGTTGTCGATTACTACGTATTCGACGTCTTTTTCGAACATTGCGTATGCTTTGAGGAGTTGGTTCATAGCATGAACTCTGATTGTTTTTGTAGAGTAGTCGGCGAGAATTTCGTCTTTTATTTTGAGTTTTTCGTTTTCGGGTATGTCTGAGTTTTCGAGGTCTGCCAGTTTGCTTCCTATATCGGGCAATACGTAAAATTCTTTGTCTTCGATTTGTGTTGATATGAGGTCTATGCCTTTGTCTGTAAGTTCTACCGAGTTGTTTTTTTCGTCGATAACGAAATACAGGTCGTCGGTAATTTCGGGCATTCTTTTTGCGTTTTCGGCGAGGTATATGTTTTCTGTTTTATGAAGCAGGGTTTTCATACCTTCTTCGCTAAGGAATTTTATCAGTGCCGTATTTTTCGGCAGTCCTTTGTGTGCTCTGAGCAGATATATTGCTCCTTGTTCGATGTCTTTTTTATTGTCTGAGTTAAGGAGTTTTTTTGCGTCGGTGAGCAGTTTTGTTACGAGTTTTTTTTGTGAGTTGTATAGTTGAACGACTTTAGGTTTCAGTTCGTTAAAGAGTTCTTCGTCTTTTGATTGTCCTCTGTCTTGGACTGCGCCTGATATTATAAGCGGAGTTCTGGCGTCGTCGATTAATACTGAGTCGACTTCGTCGACAATTGCGTAATTATGTCTTCTTTGTACGAGTTCTTCGGGGTTAAGAGCCATATTGTCTCTGAGGTAGTCGAATCCGAATTCGTTATTTGTTCCGAAGGTAACGTCTGCTTGGTATGCTTTTCGTCTGGCTTCGGAGTGCGGTTGGTGTTTGTCGATGCAATCGACTTTTAGACCGTGAAATTCGTATAGTGTTCCCATCCATTCGGCGTCTCGTTTTGCGAGGTAGTCGTTTACGGTAACCATATGAACTCCTCTTCCGGTAAGAGCATTGAGGAATACGGGTAATGTTGCGACGAGTGTTTTTCCTTCTCCTGTTGCCATTTCGGCGATTTTACCTTGGTGTAGTATTATTCCTCCGATGAGTTGCACGTCGTAATGCACCATGTCCCAAGTAATCATATTTCCTCCGGCGAGCCATTTGTTTGAGTAAGTTGCTTTGTCGCCTGTTATTTTTATGTCTTCTCTTTTTGCGGCAAGTTCTCTGTCGTAGTCTGTTGCGGTTACTTCTATTGTTTCGTTTTCTTTAAATCTTCGTGCTGTTTCTTTCATTACGGCGAATGCAACCGGCAATAATTCGTCGAGTTTTTTTTCTATTTTGTTGTCTATTGTTTCTTCGAGTTTGTCTATTTTGTTGTAAACTTCTTCTCTTTCGGTAAGGTCGAATTTTTCTTCTTCGATTTCTTTTTTTAGTTTGTTTATTTCTGATTGTTCTTGGTCGAAGTAGTTTCTTATTTCTTTTTTGAGTTCTAGTGTTTTTTGTCTGAGTTCGTCGTTTGAGAGTGATTTCAGTTTTTGAAATTCTTCGTTTATTTTATCTACCGTAGGTTTTATTTTTTTTATGTCTTTTTCGGATTTGTTACCGAGTATAGCGCCGAGTATTTTATCTATTATAGCCATAATTTGCCGGTTTATGTTTTTATTGTGTTATGTTTTTTGTGTTTTTGTAAATTTGGTATTGTGTGGTGTTATTGTTTTTCGGGTATTGATTTTATGATATTTACTATTACTTCTGCTGCTTTAATCATTGAGTTTACGGGTATGTATTCGTAAATTCCGTGGAAGTTGTGTCCTCCGGTAAATATGTTTGGGCAGGGCAGTCCCATGTATGATAATCTGGAGCCGTCGGTACCGCCTCTAATAGGTTTTATTTCGGGTTTTATGCCTGCGTCTTCCATTGCTTTTTTTGCTGTTTCCACGATATGCATAACGGGTTCTATTTTTTCTCGCATGTTGTAGTAGCTGTCTTTTATTTCGATTGTTATAATGTTTTTTCCGTGCGATTTGTTTAACAGGTCCGTAATTGTTTCGACATGTTTTTTCATGTTTTCGAATTTGTTTTTGTCGTGGTTTCTGATTATATACGACATTTTTGTTTGGTCAACGGTTCCGGATATATTCATAATGTGGTAAAAGCCTTCGTAATTTTCGGTATGTTCGGGTCTCATAATGTTTGGCAGCATGGAATGAAATTCGTGAGCTATGTTTATTGAATTAATCATTTGGTTTTTGGCTGTTCCGGGGTGTACGTTTCTGCCTTTTACCGTAACGTTAAGACTTGCTGCATTGAAGTTTTCGAATTCGAGTTCTCCTATTTCTCCTCCGTCTATGGTGAATGCGAAGTCTGCATTGAAAAAATCCACGTCGAAAAAGTCGGCGCCTCTTCCTATTTCTTCGTCGGGAGTGAAGGCGATTTTTACTGTTCCGTGTTTTATTTCGGGGTTGTTGACAAGATATTCTATTGCCGTCATTATTTCTGCAATGCCTGCTTTGTCGTCTGCACCGAGCAATGTTGTTCCGTCGGTTGTTATTATTGTTTGTCCTTTGTATTTTTTGAGTTCTTTGAAGTCGCCGGGTGACAGTATTATGTTTTCTTTTTCGTTAAGTATTATGTCTTTACCGTCGTAGTTTTCGATTATTTTAGGGTTTACGTTTGTTCCGCTTGTGTCCGGAGCCGTGTCGAGATGTGCTATGAAACCTATTACGGGAAGTTCTTTTTGGGTATTAGCCGGAAGTGTGGCATAGAGGTAGCATTTATCCGTAAGTTTTATGTTTTTCAGCCCGAGGTTTTCCATTTCTCTTTTGAGTTCTTTTGCAAGTTCGAATTGTTTTACGGTGCTGGGCGTTGTATTTGATTCGGGGTCTGATTTTGTGTCAAATCCTATGTATTTCAGAAATTTGTATTTAACGCTTTTCATGTTTATTTTTTGCTGTTGTTTATAATTTCTATTTTAATTTCTTTTTCGTTTTTGTCGTCTTTGTTTTTTCGGATATCGACTTTTATTTCGTCTCCTTCGGTTATTGATGCTTCTATTATAACTTCCGCCATTTCGTTTTCTATGTATTTTTGTATTGCTCGTTTAAGCGGTCTTGCGCCGTATTTAACGTCTAATCCTTTTTCGGCAATAAATTCTTTAGCTTTGTCGGTAATATTCAGTTTGTATCCCAGATCTTCGACTCTTTTGTAAAGTCCGGCTAGTTCGATATCTATGATTTTGAAGATATGTTCTTTTTTTAGTGTGTTGAAAATTATAACGTCGTCTATTCTGTTAAGAAATTCGGGGGCAAAGGTTCGTTTGAGGGCTTTTGTTATTATTGATTTTTCGTGGTTTTCGTCGTCGGCTCCTCCGAATCCTATTCCTTTTCCGAAGTCTGCAAGGTTTCTTGCTCCAACGTTTGAAGTCATTATTATTACGGTGTTTTTGAAATCGACTTTTCTTCCGAGACTGTCGGTAAGTTGTCCGTCGTCGAAAACTTGCAGCAGCAGGTGAAAAATGTCCGGATGGGCTTTTTCTATTTCGTCGAGCAGAATTACGGAGTAGGGTTTTCGTCTGACTTTTTCGGTCAGTTGTCCGCCTTCTTCGTGCCCGACGTATCCGGGAGGTGCTCCGATAAGTCTTGATACGGAGAATTTTTCCATGTATTCGCTCATGTCTATTCTTATCAGTGCTTCTTCGGTATCGAAGAGGTATTCGGTAAGTTTTTTTGCGAGGTGTGTTTTTCCTACTCCCGTGGGTCCGAGGAATATGAATGTTCCGATGGGTTTATTCGGGTCTTTTAGTCCTGCTCTGTTTCGTTGAATTGCTTTTACTATTTTTGTAACTGCTTCGTCTTGTCCTATTACGTTTTCTTTCAGTTGTTTTTTCATTTCGAGTAATCGTACGCTTTCTGCTTTGGCGATACGTGTTGCCGGTATTCCGGTCATCATTGCCACGACTTTTTCGACGTCTGCTTGTGTTACCGTTTCTCTGTGTTTAGAGAGGTTTTGAGTCCATTTTTCTTTTGCTTTTTCGAGTTCTGTTTGCAGTTGTCGTTCTTTGTCTCTTATTTTTGCCGCAGTTTCAAATTCTTGATTTTTGATTGCTTGTTGTTTTTCTTCGAGCAGTTTTTTTATGTTTTCTTCTATGATTGATATTTCTTCAGGAACTTTAAGGTTTGTAATGTGCACTCTTGATCCTGTTTCGTCTAAGGCGTCTATTGCTTTGTCCGGCAGGTGTCTGTCGCTTATGTATCTGTCGGTAAGTTTTACGCATGCGTCCAGTGCTTCGTCGGTGTATGTTACGTTGTGGTGGTCTTCGTATCGTTCTTTTATGTTTTCGAGTATTTCTTTGGTTTCTTGAACGGTTGTCGGGTCAACCATTATTTTTTGGAATCGTCTTTCGAGAGCTCCGTCTTTTTCGATGTATTGACGGTATTCGTTTAGTGTTGTAGCTCCTATTGTTTGAATTTCTCCTCTTGCGAGAGCCGGTTTCAGCATGTTTGATGCATCGAGAGAGCCGCTTGCGCCTCCTGCTCCGATGATTGTATGTATTTCGTCAATAAATAATATTACGTTGGGGTTGTCTTGCAGTTCGTTCAGTATTGCTTTCATTCGTTCTTCGAATTGTCCGCGATATTTGGTTCCGGCTACTACGGATGCCATGTCGAGTGTTACTATTCGTTTGTTGAAAAGGACTCTTGAAACGTTGTTTTCGGTAATTCTTATTGCGAGTCCTTCTACGATTGCGGATTTTCCGACTCCGGGTTCTCCTATCAGAACCGGATTGTTCTTTTTTCTTCTGCTAAGGATTTGTACCAGTCTTTCTATTTCATTTTCTCTTCCTACGATAGGGTCTAATTTGTTTTCGGCTGCGGCTTTTGTAAGGTCTATTCCGAAGTTGTCCAGTACCGGAGTGTCGCTGTTTGATTTTATTCCTTTTTTTCTTTTACCGAAATCGTCATCTTCGTAATCATCTTCAAAGTCATCGTCGTCTTCTTCTATGTCGTCGGGTCCGTCTGCTTCGTTAATGAATGTGTTTATGAGAATGTCTTTGATTTTATCGTAAGTCAGTTTTTTTTCTTTCAGTATTTGGTATATTATGCCGTTTTGGTTTTCTTCTTCTTTCAGAATTGCCAGTACCAGATGGTCCGGTGTAGCGAGTTTGTCATTAAAATCTTTGACTTCAAACAGGATCAGTTTGAGTGTTCTTGCTGATGATTTCAGTAAAGGCAGTTCTTCCGTATCCGGGTTTACGGGAGATTCTGTTTCTTTTATCCGGTTTTCGATTGATTTTTTTATTGTGTTTGTGTCTATGTTGTGGTCGGCAAGTATTTGCAGAGCATAGGCGGATCCTTCTCTTATTACTCCTAAGAACAGGTGTTCGTTTCCTATGTAGTCGTTTCCGAGTCTTACGGCTTCTTCTTTACTGAAAGATAATGCTTTTTTAAGTTGTTTTGAGTATTTGTTATTCATAATGCGTATTGATATTAGACCTACAAATTTATAAATTCTATTTTAGTTTGTGATTTTTTTCGATAATGTTTTTAACAATAATTAAGCGATTACCGGAAAACGATAATCGCTTAATTTTAGTAACAGGTTATTTGTATTTATTTTGTTTTTGTATTTTCATCCTTTTTACCGGATTCTTTTTCTGTATTTTCATTTTTTTCGTCTTCGTTAAATTCCAGTATGTTTGCATCTATTAGTATGTTATACCATTTTATGATTTTTTTTATATCTGATGTATAAACTCTGTCTTTGTCGTATTCCGGAACTGCTTGTTCGAAATATTTTTTAAGTTCTTCGGGAGCGGTGTTATGGCTTATTGCTTTTTT
>JAADDR010000039.1 GCA_013153865.1 Chlorobiota bacterium
AAACGCACCCGAAATTACTATAGGAAACGTTTTTGTTTCAAACGACGATAATTCCGACGGAAGATTAGACCCGGGAGAAACAGGTGACATTAATTTCACTATAACAAACAGCGGACACGCAGATGCCGATTTCGCAGGAACATTATCCGAAGCAAGCGACCCGAACAATTATCTTAATCTCGGAACAACAACCGCAAGTGCCGTAAGTATTGCAGCAGGAGCAAACGCCGATTTTACGTTTGCAGGCGCTTCGGCTGATGCCGCTACACCTCTCGGCTCACCCGTAGGTTTGCAATTAGACGTTACCGCAGGAGCAAGCAACCAATATTCCGAAACAAGTAACCAAGACCTTATTATCGGTATTATTCCCATTTATCCTATAAGCGACGGAGGAACATTATCAGTTTGTACGGGTACATTCTACGATTCGGGACTCGATACCGCTGATTACCAAAACAGCGAAGATTACACAATGACATTTATGCCCGGAGCAGGCGAAGATTTTGTCGTAGTTGAATTTACATCATTCGATTTGGAAAGCGGATACGACTATCTTCACGTATATGACGGTCCCGACACAAACTCTCCCGAAATAGACGGAAGTCCTTTCACGGGAACAACAAGTCCCGGAACTCTTACGAGTGCTAACGGTTTAACTTTTAATTTCACAAGCGACGGCTCTGTTACACACGCAGGGTGGGCTGCCGACGTAAGTTGTTTTACTCCGACTACACCGCCTGATTGCCCGACAAATCCTGTTCCTGAAAATACGGCCGTAAACGTATTCCCGGTTAAAATCTCTTGGGATGCTCCTCTGGGAGCAAGCTCTTATGACGTATATTTCGGTACGGATACAGACCCGCTGGCTAACTCTCCCGTTACCGTTACTACAAATTCTTACAATATTTCTCCGGAACCAAATACTACTTATTACTGGACGGTATTACCGACAAACAGTATCGGAACAGGAAGCGGTTGCGAAATTTGGTCTTTTACAACGGGTGCAGCACAATATTTAATGGAAAACGGTGCAACTGTTACTACTTGCGACGGTGTATTCTACGACGAAGGAGGTCCGGATAACAATTATTCAACTTCTTTAGACCAAACAATGACTTTCTTGCCCGGAACAAGCGGTAAAATGATTAGCGCAAACTTTACGGAGTTTGATGTCGAACTCGGCTCTACAGGAACACATTATGATTACTTGCAAGTTTACGACGGTACAGATGCTAATGCAACATTAATAGGAGAATTCTCAAGCGACGACGGAGCTCCGGTTCCTGCAGAACTGCAACCGGTTACAGCTACAAATCCGGACGGCGCTTTAACTTTTGTTTTCCATTCGGACAATACCGTTACAAAAGCCGGTTGGACTGCAGAAATATCTTGTGTGGGAGGCAGCGACGAAGTTATATCGCAAAATCCCGAAAATATAACCATCGTGCCAAACCCCGGTAACGGACTCTTTACCGTAAAAACAAACGGTATTAATAACGGTACTTTAGAAATATACTCCGTTAGCGGTAAATTAATTTATAAACGTAAAATAAATACCGATGCAATTAATATTGATATAACAAACAACGCTAAAGGTATTTATTTCGTTAAAATAAGCTCGGAAAACAAAGTTTTCAACTCAAAACTGATTATTAAATAAAAGTTTTATTATTTAACAAATAATAAAAAGAGAGGATTTGACAAAAGTCATCCTCTCTTTTTTGTTTATAATAATTTTATGCAATAAATTCGCTCATTAAATTTTCTATTTCTTCAACAGTTTTAGGAATCGGCTTACCGAGAACCTTGCAGCCGTTTTCAGTTATCAGAATATCATCTTCTATGCGAATACCTCCGAAGTTGCGATATTCTTCCAATTTATCGTAATTTATAAACTCGGTAAACTTATTTTCTTTTTTCCAAATATCAATTAAAGCAGGAATAAAATAAATACCCGGTTCTACCGTAACAACAAATCCGGGTTCTAATTTACGAGCCATGCGCAAAAATGCCGTTCCGAATAATTTACTGCGTTTTACGGTATCGTCGTAACCTACGTAATCCTCGCCCAAACCTTCCATATCATGAACATCAAGCCCCATCATATGTCCTAATCCGTGAGGATAAAATAACGCATGGGCACCTTTTTCAACGGCATCGTCAATATCACCTTTCATCAGCCCGACAGATTTTAACCCTTCGGCAATAATTTTTGCGGATAATAAATGCATATCCTTATAAAAAACACCGGGTTTACTTTTTTTAATAACTTCGGTATTAGCTTTTAAAACAGTTTCATAAATTTCTTTTTGTTTCAAAGAAAATTTTCCGCCTACAGGTGTTGTTCTGGTAATATCGCTGCAATAATGCATTTCGGTTTCGGCTCCCGCATCGGTTATCATTAATTGTCCGGCTTTTAAAATATTTTCGTGATGATGATTATGTAATATTTGCCCGTTTACCGATAAAATTACGGGAAAAGAAACAGGGCCGCCGTAAGATAATGCAATACCTTCTATTTTCCCGTATATTTCCTGCTCTTTAACTCCCGGAACTGCCGATTTCATTGATGTTGTATGCATAAGATAAGCAGTATCGAGGGCTTTCTCTATTTCTTTTATCTCAACCGGCTCTTTTACCGAACGAAGTTTTACGACGGCTTTTATCAATTCTTCCGAAGTATTATCGTTTACTTCGCCGGCAGGAATACCGAGTAATTTTTCAAGCAGCAATTTAGTTTGCGCTCTGTAAGCCGGCAAATAATGTATTTTTCTGCCTTCGGATATTGCTTTTGAAATAAAGTCATATACGGCGGAAAAATTATAGGTTTGTTTAACACCGCATTTATCGGCAAGTTCTTTTACCGAAGGTTGTTCTCCCGTCCAAATTATATCGTCAATATCCAAATCATTTCCGAATAAAAAATCTTCTCCGGAATCCGCATCGATAATACCGGCAAAATCAGGATTTTTTATTCCGAAAAAATATAAAAAAGAACTGTCTTGTCTGAATGTATAAATATTTGCCGGATAATTAAAAGGAACATCGGAATTTCCGGGCAATAATATTAATCCTCCGGATAATTGCTTTCGCAAATTTTCGCGTCTTGTCGTATATATTTCTTTTGAAAACATAATTTTATATTTTTTTAATTAGTTTTTAATTTTCTTCAAAAATATAAAATTTAATCTCTTTTTTATTAAATGCTTAAAAAACTTACTTTTGTAAAAATTTAAAATTTATGGAAACAACCGGTCAAAAAAGAATATCCGCATTAATTCAAAAAGAATTAAGCATTATTTTTCAAAAAAAAGCAGCCGATTTTGCCGGTAAAATAATCTCGGTAACGGTTGTAAGAGTTACGCCTGATTTAAGTTTGGCAAAAGTTTATTTAAGTATTTTTCCGGATAATGATAAAGATGCAGTTTTTGAAGAAATTCAAAACAGTAAAAGCGTTTTTCGATTCGAACTCGGAAATAAAATTAAAAATAAAGTCAGAAAAATTCCGGATTTACGTTTTTTTATAGACGACTCATTGGATTATGCCGAAAAAATAGATAACCTGCTGAATAAATGAATATTTCTTTTTATATAGCAGAGCGGTATCTTTTTTCAAAAAAAAATCGCAATGCGGTAAATATTATTTCCGGAATATCGGTCGCCGTAGTAGCCGTTGCTTCGGCAGCTTTAATTATTGTTTTGTCTTCGATAAACGGATTCGGTTCGTTAATAGACGAGCAAATATCGTCTTATGCTCCGGATTTAAAAATAGAATCGGTAAAAGGAAAAACATTTAAAACAGACAATAATAATTTTCGTAAAATAAAAAACTTAAAACACCTGAAGTATTTTGCCGAAATATCGGAAGAAAACGTATTGCTAAAATACGGCGAAAAACAAATTATTTGCACCGTAAAAGGTATTCCGGAAGATTACGGCAAATATTTTAATTTAAAAAAAGCTTTGCGAAAAGGTATATTTAAAACACACGGTAAAAATCTTAATTATGCGGCAGTAGGCGGCGGTATAGCATATAAACTGGGTATTTATCCGGAAACACAAAAAGCCCTGTCTCTTTGGGTTCCTGACCGTAAAAATATCAGCATACTGAATCCCGAAAAATCTTTTAATAAAGTAACCCTTATTCCGTCGGGTATTATTTCCGTTGATGCCGATTTCGATTTAAAATATATTCTGACGGATTTGGCTCTTGTAAGAAAAATTACCGACAGAGACGATGCAACGGTAAGTTATACGGAAATACTTGCCGATAAACCCGAAAACATCGAACCGTTAAAAAAAGAAATAACCGGTATCCTCGGAAATGGGTTTACGGTAAAAAACGTTTACGAACAATTTGACGTATATAAAGTTATGAAATCAGAACGTTTGGCGGCATTTATAATAATGTTGTTCATAACACTTATTGCGTCTTTCAGCATAATAGGTTCCGTAACAATGTTGATTATCGAAAAACGTAAAGATATTTTTACTCTGCTGAGCATGGGTGCCGATATAAAAACAATAAAAAAAATATTCTTTTTCGAAGGGTGGCTTATTTCATTGTCCGGAACAATTATAGGAATATCCGCGGGCGCAATTATATGCTTTGCACAGCAAAAATTCGGATTTGTTACTTTCCCTTCCGACGGTATGTATATAGTCGATGCTTATCCCGTCGTAATGAAGTTTTCGGACTTTATACAAACATTTATTGCAGTTATGCTGCTCGGAACGTTAATATCAATGTATCCGGCTGTTAAACTTAAGTCTGAATTTGCAAAAAATAAAACAACTTAATTAAAATAAATTCAATTGTTTTTTGGCTTTTGCATAAAAATCCGCAAGACGTTCGGCTGCAGATTTTAAAACATCGTCTTTTTTAGCAAAACAAAAACGTAAAGTCTTTGTGTTTTCCTCATTATGATAAAAAGACGACATGGGTATGGCGGCAATTTTAAAACGTTCGGTCAACCTTAAAGCCAATTGCATATCGGTCTCGTCGGTCAGTTCCGAAAAATTTACGGTTTGGAAATATGTTCCTCCGGCAGGAACTATATCAAACCCTATATCTTTTAACATCGAATTAAAAAAATCTCTTTTTTTCTGATAAAACTCCGGAAGATTTAAATATGCATCTTCATTATCCAAATATTCCGCTATTGCATACTGCACGGGAGTATTTGCCGAGAAAACCGTAAACTGATGTATTTTTCTTATTTCTTCGGTTATTTTTTCGGGAGCGGCAAAATAACCCGTTTTCCAACCCGTGGCATGATACATTTTTCCGAAAGAAAAAACCAAAATACTTCTTTCGGCAAGTTCCGGATATTTTGCTATACTGTTATGTTCTTTACCGTCAAAAATAATATGTTCGTAAACCTCGTCGCTTAAAATTAAAATTTTTGTTCCGCCGACAAGTTTTTTTAAACTGTTCATATCATCTTCCGAAAAAACTTTCCCCGAAGGATTTTGAGGAGTATTTAAAATAATTAATTTGGTATTGGAATTAATCATTTTATTTACTTTCTCCCAATCAACGGAATAATCCGGATATTTTAAGCGAACATATACCGGACGTCCGCCGTTTAATCTTACTACCGGAGCATAACTGTCGTAAGCCGGCTCAAAAATAATAACTTCGTCTCCTTCGTTTACTATTGCAGATATAGCGGAATGAAGTGCTTGGGTTCCGCCTGCCGTTATTGTAATTTCCGTTTCCGGATTATATATGCGCCCGTATTGTTTTTCGATTTTTTCAGATAACTTTTCTCTTAAAATACGAACTCCGGGCATAGGAGCATATTGGTTATATCCTGATTTCATATATTTATTTACCAAAGAAATTAATTCTTCGGATACACCGAAATCCGGAAAACCTTGAGATAAATTTACCGCATTATGCTTATTTGCCTCCTTAGTCATTACGGCAAATATCGATGTCTTAATATTAGGATCTTTAGGTCGTATCATAACACTTAAAAACAAAGGCGCAAAAGTAAAAATTATTATTTTCTTTCAAATTTTTTTTGACAAACGGTTTTTATAATTTCATCATATGTAAATATACCGATATGACAATTATCATTGTTATTATTTCGATGAAGTTATATCATTGCACAAAATAAATTTTATAAAATGATTAACTCGAATTTTTTAACAAACGAAAACTTACAAACAGCATCGCGCATACTAAAAGCCATGGCGCATCCTCTAAGAATTAAGATTTTAAATTTATTGTCCGAAAAAACTAAACTTACGGTAACACAAATTCACACAACTCTCGGCATAGAACAATCAACGGCATCACACCACCTCGGAATACTTAAAGACAAAGGTGTTTTGCAATCCGAAAGAAAAGGAAAAAACACTTATTATTTTCTTAAAGACCAAAATTTGAAAAGTATTATCGAATGCTTAAGCAAATGTTCGGAATGTAACGGATAATAAATATCGTTTTTACACAAACAACTCTTTTTTCTTATCTTTGTAAAAAAAAGACTAAGAATGAAAAAAATAAGAGTAACCAAACAATTCAATTTTGAATCGGCTCATGCCCTCTGGAATTACGACGGAAAATGTAAAAATATTCACGGACACACTTACAAACTTTTTGTTACCGTAACAGGCAGCCCGCTGCAAAACGAAAACAGTCCGAAATACGGAATGGTTATGGATTTCGGCGATTTAAAAAAAACGGTTAAAAAAAATATAGTTGATGTTTTTGACCATGCTGTAATACTGAACAAAAAAGCCCCTTACAAAAACCTTGAAAATTTGCCTCAAATGTTCGAACGGTTTATTACAACCGATTATCAACCTACATGCGAAAATATGGTTATACACTTTGCCGAAATATTAAAAAAACATTTGCCCGAAAATATAGAATTATTCTCGGTAAGACTTTATGAAACAGAAACTTCCTATGCGGAATGGTTTGCATCAGATAATTTATAAAACATGAATAACCGGAACAAAAAATTATTTTTGCTGGATGCATATGCATTAATATTCAGAGCATATTACGCATTCATAAAAAATCCGAGATACAATACCGCAGGTTTAAATACATCGGCAATACTCGGTTTTACCAATACATTAGACGAAATTCTAAAAAAAGAGAACCCTTCTCATATTGCCGTTATATTTGATTATCCGGCTCCCACTTTCAGAAATAAAATATACCCCGAATATAAAGCCAACAGAGATGCCACACCGGAAGACATAAAAAAATCAGTTCCTTACATAAAAGATATAATAAAAGCTTTTAATATTCCGGTATATGAAAAAGAAGGTTTCGAAGCCGACGATGTTATAGGAACAATGGCAAAAAAATCGGAAAATTTCGGATTTAAAACATTTATGATGACCCCGGATAAAGATTTCGGGCAATTAGTGTCGGAAAATATATTTATGTATAAACCGAAAAGATTCGGAAACAATGCAGAAATTCTGGGAAAAAAAGAAATATGCGAAAAATACCGTATAGAAGACCCCTTGCAGGTAATAGATATTTTGGCAATTTGGGGCGATACATCCGACAATATTCCGGGAATACCCGGTATCGGAGAAAAAACAGCAATAAAATTAATTTCTAAATATAAATCAGTAGAAGGAATATACGAACATATTAATGAATTAAAAGGCAAGCAAAAAGAAAATATTATCAAAAGTAAAGATTTAGTTAAATTATCTAAAAAACTTGTTACCATAGTTACCGATGTTCCGGTAAAATTCGAAGAAGAAACACTTAAAAGACAAACTCCCGATTACCGTAAATTAAAAGAAATATTTAAAGAATTGGAGTTCAGAGCACTTTCACAACGTATAATACCCGGAGAAAGGCAATCGGTAAGTCAGGGCAGTTTATTCGGCAACGACGAAATATCCGAAAATTTTACGGAAAACACGGAATCTTCCTTTAAAACCGTTAAAACGGCAGAACATAATTACATAAAAGCAGACACCGAAGAAGATTTAAACAGACTTATTTCCAATCTCGAAAAACAAAAAGAATTTTGTTTTGATACCGAAACAACAGGGACAGACCCGCATTCGGCAAAAATAATAGGTATTTCTTTTTCGTATCGAAAACATGAAGCATTTTACGTTCCGCTGATATCAGATACAAAAAAAATCTTAAACAAACTTAAACCGGTATTGGAAAACCCCGAAATAAAAAAAATCGGACAAAACATTAAATACGACATCATTGTTTTGGCTTACGAAGGAATAAACATAAAAGGGAAACTTTTCGATACCATGATTGCCCATTATTTGCTGTACCCGTCGGGCAGACACAATATGAATGCAATGGCGGAATCATTCTTAAACTATTCGCCGGTTTCGATAGAAAAGTTAATAGGCAAAAAAGGGAAAAAACAAGCATCGATGGAAACCGTTGACATCGACATATTAACGGAATATGCCGCCGAAGATGCCGATATTACTTTACAACTTAAAGAAGTTTTACAAAAAAAACTTGCCGAAGACAAAAAACTCGAAGAACTTGCCGAAAAAATAGAATTTCCGCTTGTTTATGTTTTGGCGGACATGGAAAAGTCCGGAGTAAAAATTGATAAAAAACATTTAAACGAATACGAAAAAGAACTCGAACAAAAAATTTCCGTGTGCGAAAAAAAGATTTACGAAACAGCCGGAGAAAAATTTAATATATCTTCCCCAAAACAGCTCGGCATAATATTATTCGAAAAATTAAAAATTACCGACAAACCCAAACTCACCAAAACAAAACAATATGCCACCAACGAAACCGAACTGCAAAAACTTAAAGACAAACACGAAATCGTAAAACTGATTTTGGATTACAGAGGATATGCAAAATTGCTTTCAACATACGCAAAAGCTCTGCCCGAACTAATCAACGAAAAAACAGGTAAAATACATACTTCGTATAATCAAGCCGTAACGTCAACAGGCAGACTGAGTTCTACAAATCCTAATTTACAGAATATTCCGATAAGAACAGAAGACGGTAAAAAAATAAGGCGTGCTTTCATACCTTCTTCCGAAAATAATGTTTTACTGTCGGCTGATTACTCGCAAATAGAACTCAGATTAATGGCTCATTTGAGTAAAGATAAAAATATGATTGAAGCTTTTAAAAACAACGAAGACATACATTCCGCAACGGCGGCAAAAATTTTCGGAGTTCCTTTAAGCGAAGTAACCAAAGAAATGAGAAATAAAGCAAAATCGGCAAATTTCGGCATTATTTACGGTATTTCCGCTTTCGGTCTGGCACAAAATCTTGAAATATCAAGAAGCGAAGCCAAAAAACTTATCGACGGATATTTTGCAACTTATCCCGATGTAAAAAAATACATGGATGAAAGCATTAGAAGAGCAAGGGAACTCGGTTATGTAACAACACTTTACGGAAGAAAAAGACAGCTTCTGAACATTAACTCAAAAAATTCTCTTTTAAGAAGTAACGACGAAAGAAACGCAATTAACGCACCCATACAAGGAACTGCGGCAGATATTATAAAAATAGCCATGAACCGTTGTTTCGAAAAAATAAACACCGGTAATTTAAATGCAAAAATGATTTTACAGGTTCATGACGAACTTGTATTCGATATCCCGGAAGAAGAACTTGATTTAGTCGTAAAAACGGTAGTAAAAGAAATGGAAAATGCAGCAACATTAGACGTTCCGCTTGTTGTTGATACCGGATACGGTAAAAATTGGCTTGAAGCACATTAATTTGGCAAACAAAACAAAATATACGGGAATTATACTTGCCGGGGGCAGAAGTTCGAGAATGGGAAAAGACAAAGCCCTGCTTAAAATAAACGGCAAAACTTTTATCGAAATATTATGCGAAACATTAACACCGTTTTGCACCGAGATAATTATTTCCTCCGACAAAGAAAGAACAAAAGCGAAAAACTGCCGGTCGGTTCCGGATAAAATTAAAAATACCGGACCGGCAGGAGGGTTGTATTCCTCACTTTCAAAATCCGGAAACGAAAAAAATATTGTCGTAAGCGTTGATACACCTTTTGTATCAGCAGATTTAATAAATTTTATGACTGCATCGGACAAGAAACATCTTTATGCGCTTATAGTATCTGAAAATAGCCGTATGCATCCGACAACGGGAATTTATTCCAAAAAAGCAGTGCGGATTTTTGAAAATGAAATAATAAATAAAAATTATAAACTGATGAACATTATCGAAAAAATGCCCAACGCAAAAATAGAAATTTCCGGACAAGTTTTTTATAATTCAAAAATTCTAAAAAACATTAACACAAAAGAAGATTATAAGGAGTTATCCGAGTTGAAATAAAGAGCAGACCCGAAATGCAAAGCAAAACGGGTCTTCATACTCAAAATCAAACGTACAAGGAAAAACTTATTAATAATTTCTATTCGTCGTATTCTATTTCTTCGTATTCAATAAAATCAAAATCAATTTCCACTATTTCCTCAAATTCTTCTCCGGCTTCAAGCATATCGTCGTCGTCTTCTGCATAAAACCATTTTATTATAACCGGGCATCCCGTTTCTTTTATGTCTTCGAGTTTAAAAAATATATCAAGTAAAAATTTTGCCGATGCCGTATTAAAATATTCCATCCGAACTTCAAGAACCAACGGCTCTTTCGGATTAGTATTTTTATAATCGTCAAGCCATTTTAATAAATCCTGATAAAATTTTTCCGCATCAGCCGGAAATGATCTTCCGAAAATCTTAAATTCGTTTTTTTCGGCGTCAAAAATAACACCCGGGGTGTCTTGTTCCGGTTTCAGTTCTATTTTATCGGGAAACATATCTTGCAGTTTTTCAACAAAAATAGAAAAACTTTTTATAAAAATACAAATATTATTTCTAAAAGTCAATTTTACCCGACATACAAAACATATTTTTTATGCTGTAAATAAAAATTTTAAAAAACATCAATTACTTTTTTCAAGCAAAATTTTCCGAAGTTCGGCGGAATTTTGTAATAATTGTTCGGCGGTTTTAATTAAAGTGTCTTTTTTCGTTTCTCTTTTTATTACACCTTTTTCGTAATAATAACGTCTTACCGTTTCTCTTTCCAAAACGGGCAAAATTTCGGGTTTAAACCGTTTTAATGCCTGTTCGGAGTCAACAGCCGACATTTTTTGCAATTGTTTTATAATCTCTAAAACTGATTTATCGTAATGTTCTTTTTTTGCCGTATATGCAATTTTACCGGCAAGTTTACTTGTTTCCGATTGAAATTCTACAGGTGAGTTCAGCACAAAATCAATAAATTCGTTATATTCCGAATCCGTAAACGAAAAATTCTCCGCTTTGCCGTCGATTGTCGGGTGTTTAAAATAAAATTCGGTACAAAAATCAAATATTATATTGTTTTTAATCAAGTTTTCGGTAAACCGGCTTAATGTATCCGGAGCAATATAAATATCCGGTTCTATTCCGCCTCCGTCGTAAACGCTTCTGCCGTTTTTTGTTTTAAACTCGTGTTTCAGAGAATCCGGAATTTTTCCGGCGCTTCCGTCGGCATTACGATGCGAATAATCTATTATCTGTATGCATCTGCCGCTCGGGATATAATATTTTGCAACGGTAATTTTTATACGCGTATTATATTCCAACTTCCGGGTAATCTGCACTAAACCTTTTCCGAAAGAACGTTGCCCCGCTATAACGGCTCGGTCTAAATCCTGTAAAGCTCCGGCAACAATTTCCGAGGCACTTGCCGAACGGTTATTTATTAAAACAACGACGGGAAGTTCCGGAAATAAAGGTTCTTTTTCCGCACGATAATCGTGATTCCAAGAATCTACCCTGCCCTTTGTGGAAACTATATCACTTCCTTCGGGAACAAAATAATTAACGATTTTTACCGCTTCGCCCAACAGCCCGCCCGGATTGTTTCTAAGGTCAATTATTAATCCGGATAACTTTTGCCTGTTGTTTAAATCAAGCAATGTTTTTTTAAAGTTATCCGAAGCTCCGGGTGTAAAAGAATTTAATTTAATGTATCCGGTACCGCCGGACAATATATCGGAAAACACGATATTTTTTTCGCTTATTTTTTCTCTTACAATTGTTTTTTCGATAAAACCGTTTACTCCGTATCGTTTTAAAAGTAAATTTACCGAACTGCCGGGTTCTCCTTTTAAATTTTGCAAAATTTCTTCGATATTTTCGGAATTAATTTTTATTCCGTTTACGGCTGTTATTTCATCTCCGGGTTTTAACCCCGATTTATCTGCCGGAGAATTTTCTTTAACATACTGTATCCGTAAACTTTGTTTGCGACGAATAATCGACGCTCCTATACCGCCGTAAGCTCCCGTTTTCATTAAAGTAAAATCTTCGATTTTATCTTCGGGATAAAAAACCGTGTAAGGATCCAATTTTTTTAAAAATTCTTCGGAAGATTTTGCTATTAGCACCGGAATATCCGCATCATCTACATAATACATTCGTATTTCTCTTACTATATCATGAAACAAATCAAATTGTTTTGCGGTTTCGAAATCAAAATCGTCGTCGTATATTTTAAACGAACTGAAAATCGCAAACAAAAACAAAAAATATGTTAACGGTTTACGAATTTTCGGATTTAAAAACTTTTTCATTGTCATTTGTTTTGTAAATAACGACAAATTTAACAAAATTTATTTCCGTAAGCCGTATTTAAAAAATCCGGAAAGCAATAAACAAAAAAACTCCGGCAATTTACACCGGAGTTTTTTATGCTCCTCCTCTAGGACTTGAACCTAGGACCTGCGGATTAACAGTCCGACGCTCTAACCAACTGAGCTAAGGAGGAATTTTTTTTAATTTAGCGATGCAAAAGTAATACGTTTTTTTAAAAAACAAATATATTTGCAAAAAAATTTTCATAAAAAAACAAAAATTTAATGAGCTTAACAGTTGTAGGAACCGTTGCTTTTGACGCAATAGAAACACCTTTCGGGAAAACCGATAAAATCATAGGAGGAGCCGGCACATACATTGCGCTTGCGGCTTCTTATTTTCAAAAAAACACAAACCTTATTTCCGTTGTCGGCAACGATTTTCCGGAAACTTATTTAAAACTGCTGAAAAATCATAATATCGATATAGAAGGCATACAAATTAAAAAAGACGAAAAAACATTTTTTTGGTCGGGAAAATATCATGATAACATGAACAAACGGGATACTTTGGTTACAGAATTAAATTCGTTGGCAAATTTCGACCCCGTTGTTCCGGATTCTTATCAAAACTCAAAATATCTTATGCTCGGAAATTTAACTCCGTCCGTTCAGCAAAAAGTTATAGACCGCATGGATAAGCGTCCTGAATTTATAATGATGGATACAATGAATTTTTGGATGGACAAAACTCCCGACGATCTTAAAAAAACCGTTTCAAATGTTGATTTGTTATGTATTAACGATGAAGAAGCACAGCAATTTTCCGGAGAAAATTCTTTGCTTTCGGCAGCGGAAAAAATTATTGCCGACGGACCTAAATACCTCATCATAAAAAAAGGCAAACACGGAGCTTTACTGTTCGGAGAAAACAAAATTTTCAGTGCTCCGGCATTACCCTTGAAAACCGTTTTCGACCCCACGGGAGCAGGCGATACCTTTGCCGGCGGATTTATAGGATATTTATCGGATACCGACGATTTATCTTTCGAAAACATGAAAAATGCTTTAATAATCGGTTCGGTAATGGCTTCTTTTACGATAGAAAAGTTCGGAACCGAAGGACTACAACAACTCTCGAAAAGCGAAATCGGAAAAAGGGTTAAACAGTTTATTGATTTAACAAGGTTTAATTTAGACCCGGAAAAAATATAACTGCAAAAAATCAAATAACTTACAGCTAATCGATATTTTTAATATCCGGAAAGTAATTTATTATTCAAAACCCGTTAATCTTCGGTATTATCAAATAAAGAAGGGTAATCGCGATCGAACTGTCCCAAAATTTCGGTCATAACGGTTTCGCGAATGAACCTTGATTTGTTTTTTATTTTATATTTTTTGCAATATTTCTCAAACGCTTCTAGTTCTAAATCGTTAAACAAAAAATGCATTTTGTTTTTTCGTTTGAGTTTTTCGTTTTTATGTATTGACATCTTGAATTTCAAAATATTACATCGCAAATGTATAAAAATTTTCGATTTTGCGCAATCAAAAAAAAAAGCCGGGCAAAAATGCCCGACTCTTCACTCTGCTTAACAAACCACATTTAAGCCTTTATTTTATAAAACCTTTACGCTTTAAAAGCGCTTCGGGGGTCGGTTTTTTTCCTCTGAATTTAATGTATAATTCCATAGGATCTTCCGTACCTCCTTTCGATAAGATGTATTTTCTGAATTTGGTTGCAATATTTTTGTTAAAAATATCTCCGGTTTCTTTAAATGCCTGAAAAGCATCAGCATCCAAAACGGCTGCCCACTGATACGCATAATATCCGGCAGAATATCCTCCGCTGAATATATGTGCGAAATTAGTGCTTCGATATCTGAAAACTATTTCCGGTATTAATCCTATTTTTTCGGCCGTGTTATTTTCAAAATCATTTACGTCTAAATTGTCTTGTTTTTCGGTAAGAGTATGCCAATACATATCGAGTAATGCGGCAGCGGTATATTCAGTGGTTATAAATCCTTGATTAAAATGACGGCTTTTTCTGATTTTTTCTATCAGTTCGTCGGGCATAGGTTCGTTTGTTTCGTAATGTCGTGCATACAATTTTAACATTTCCGGCTCGGACGCCCAATTTTCTGTAATTTGGGAAGGAAGTTCAACAAAATCTCTTGCCACCGACGTGCCCGAAAGGGTATTGTATGTGCACTCGGAGAGTAAACCGTGTAAAGCATGACCGAATTCGTGAAACATGGTTTCTACTTCTTCGAAACTTAAAAGAGCCGGTTTGTCGCCGGAAGGTTTGGTAAAGTTCAAAACATTCATAACTACCGGTTTTACGTCTTTACCTTTTCTGTGAGATTGTTTTGTAAAGGAAGTCATCCAAGCTCCGCCTTTTTTACTTTCGCGCGGAAAATAATCGGCATAATAAATTCCTATATGCTTACCGTCGGAATCTTTTACTTCAAAAACCAAAACGTCTTTTTGATATACCGGAACATTTTTTAATTCGGTAAAAGTTAAACCGTATAATTTACCGGCAAGTAAAAACATTCCTTCTCTGACATTTTCGAGTTTAAAATACGGACGTAATAATTCTTCGTCCAAATCATATTTTTCTTTTCTGATTTTTTCGGAATAATACCACCAGTCCCAAGGTTTTAATTTGAAATTACCGCCTTCTTTATCTATCATTTTTTGTATGTCGGCAGCTTCTTGTTCGGCAACTTTAAGCCCGGGTTTCCATATTTTATATGTGAGATCAAAAACATTTTCCGGATTTTTTGCCATATTAACATCCAAAATATAATCGGCATGAGATTTAAAGCCGAGCATTTCAGCCCTTTCAAGACGAAGGTTTACTATTTGTTTTATTATTTCTTTATTATCGTTTTCGTTGTTGTTATCACCTCTGTTTATGTATGCTTTAAATATTTTTTCGCGTAAAGGTCTTTTTTCGGAATAAGTTAAAAACGGTATTAAACTCGGCTTTTGAAGAGTAAAAACCCATTTTCCGTCATAACCTTTTGAGGTTGCCGTTTCGGCGGCAGCATTAATAACGGCATCCGGTAATCCGGCCAAATCGTCTTTGTTATCAATAATAAGCTCGAAAGCGTTGTTTTCTTTAAGAAGATTATCTCCGAATTTGAGTGTAAGTTCCGAAAGTTTTTTATTGATTTCGCGAAAACGTTCTTTTTTGTCTTCGGGTAGATCCGCACCTCCTCTAACAAAATTTTCGTAAATTTTTTTCAAGAGCATTTGTTGTTCGGGATTCAAATCTAAAGAATCACGTTTATCGTAAACGGTTTTAATACGCTGAAAAAGTTTTTTGTTTAAAGCAATGTCGTCTTGATGTCGAGATAAAAGCGGTGCAACTTTTTCGGCAATTCTGTTCATGCTGTCGTTTGTATTTGCGCTTTTCAGATTGTCAAAAATATTTTGCACGCGGTCAAGAAGTTCTCCGCTGTTATCTAAAGCAACCAAAGTATTTTCGAAATCGGGTTCTTCCGAATTGTTTACTATGGAGTCTATTTCTTTTTCATGAATTTTTATTGCTTCTTTAAATGCCGGTAAATAATGTTTGTTTTTAATTTCAGAAAACGGCGGAACTTCAAAAGGGGTATCGAATTTTTCCGCAAGCAGAGGATTATTTTCCATGTCTTCTTTTTTATCGTTGTTTTGATTATTGCACGCATTTATAAAAAATACCGCAGTCAGTAAAAAAATAAGTCTTTTCATATGCTTTCCGATTTTAAAATTTTTATGTTTGTTTAAAATATTAAATTTTAATTTAGAGCAACCAAAGATGCAAAATGTTTTCTTTTCAGACGTTATTTTTATACAAAATGTTAATATAAAAGAACAAACAGCAAAAATATTATGAAAGATACCGGCAGAATATTGGTTATTCCGGATATACACGGATGCAAAAAAACATTGTCGGCATTGCTTAAAAAAATAAATTTACGCAATGAAGATACGCTTTATTTTCTCGGAGATTACATAGACCGCGGTCCGGACAGCAGCGGTGTCCTGGATATAATAACGAACCTGCAAAAACATTACGAAAATATTATTCCGCTGTGCGGAAATCACGAATATCAAATTTTAAACGCCGAAAAAACTTTTAAGAAAAAAGAGTTTTATTATTACGTAAAAAAAATCAACAAAAGCGATGATCTTTTAAATAAAAAGAAAAAAATTAAAAAGAAATACAGAAAATTTATGGAGTCTTTGGCTTATTTTGCCGAAACGAAGGATTATTTTTTTGTTCATGCAGGTTTTGATTTTAAAAAAGATAACCCTTTTGAGGATGTTAAATCTATGCTTAACATAAGAACTTTTAAGTATGACAGGCACAAAGCAAAAGGAA
>JAADDR010000151.1 GCA_013153865.1 Chlorobiota bacterium
ATTCAAAATGAAACGAAAGCATAATAAGTTTAGATTTAAGATATTTCATTGCTCCGGTATATTCTGTATCGTCGTCAACGGCAACATCGGTTAATCCTATTCCGAATTTTAATTCGGGAGAGAATTTAAAATACGGCAGATACAAATCCAACCCGACGCCTATTTCGGCATATACATCAGGTTGTTCCAAGCGTATCATAGGCATTTCTTCTATCGGTATCTTCTTTTTTGCGGCTAAATCCAAAGTAGGATCCACACCCGCAATAACATACCATCTGTAATTATTTACTCGTTCGGCTTTATATTTAAGCAATACCGGTATTTGTAAAAAAGTTGACGATATTTTCATCACGTGAGTATCGAAATATTCTTCGCCGTATTGGTTTTCTTTTAAAAGAAGATAATGCAAATCTCGTTGTATAAAAGTTAAATTCAGCAATAATCTTAAATCAAGATATTTTCCGAGACGTAAATTTGAAATCGGACCGAGATGAAAACCCGGTTGCTGATAATTTTCTATTCCGTAAACTTCTTTAATTTTAGTCGTATCAAAAAAAATATCGGAATTACGAATATAAAAATCGGAAGTATTTAATCCTACCGTAAACCCGAAATGAAACCTCTTTTGGTCGTATAACCTCAAGTTTTGCACCTTTTCTTCCTGTGCAAATCCGGATAATACAATAAAAAATAATGATTGTAAGATAAGAAACTTTTTCATAAAATATTTATACAGTGTTTTTACGGTTTAAAAACAACAAATATTAAAAAAAATTGTGATAAACCCAAAAAACTTAACTTTACGCTATTGTAACTTGTCCAATTCGCTTTTTACGAAACTCATCAATTCGGCAATATATTCTTTGCCGAAATTAAATTCGATGCCTGCCGTTTTGTAAATTTCCGGTATCGGTTTTGAGTAGCCGAGTTTTAAAGCATTTTCGTAATCGTTGAGTGCTTTTTCGGGATTTTGTTTAAAATTTCGCCATATTGCAATTGCGCCGAGTTGTGCAATACCGTATTCTATGTAATAAAACGGCACTTCGAAAATATGCATTTGTTTTTGCCATAATTTTGCCCGGTATTTTTCATATCCCGACCAATCAACAACCGAACTTCCGAACTCATTTACTACTTGTTGCCAGATATCGTTACGTTCGTCGGCGGTATGATGCGGAGTAAGATACAGTAAATGCTGAAATTTATCAACCGTTGCTATCCACGGCAAAACATTTATTACGCCTTCGAGGTGCGAACGTTTCGCACGTTTTAAATCATCGGGATTATCGTAAAAAACATCCCAATATTCCGATGAAATCAGTTCCATCGACATAGACGCCAGTTCGGCAACTTCCGAAGGAAGCTCCTTAAAATCAACCAGTTCCAAATTGCTGCTCAAAAATGAATGAACGGCATGCCCGCCTTCGTGCATCATGGTTTCCAAATCGCGTTGATTTCCGGTTGCATTCATAAAAATAAACGGAATATTACTCTCATAAAGCGGATAATTATACCCGCCCGGAGCTTTACCTTTTCGCGATTCCAAATCCAAATAGTTGTTGTCTTTCATTATTTTTAAAAAGATACCGTATTGCGGTCGAACTTCGTTGAAAACCGTTATTGCTTTATCGATAAGTTCGTTTCCGTCGGCAAAGGGTTTAAGGGCAGGTTTCAGTTCGGGGTCAACCGCCGTATCGTAAGGTTTTAAATCGTCATACCCGAGTTTTTGTTTTCTCTCCTCATCAATCTGATTTGCAAGCGGTAAAACAGTTTCTTTTATAGAATTATGAAATGTTATCACGTCGTCAATCGAATAATCAAAACGCTTTAATGCCTTGTGCATATAATCGCGATAATTGTCAAAACCCGCATTCTCGGCAACTTTTTGTCGTTTTTCTATTAAATCGGAAAGCAAAGCATCAAGTTTTTCGGCATCTTTAAGGCGACGTTCGTGTATAAGTTCAAAAACGGTTTTTCTCACTTTGCGGTCAGTATCTTTCAGATAATTTCCGGCTTTTTGCAAAGTCATTTCTTCACCTTTGTAAGTTACGGTCATAGCTCCGGATATGCTTCCGAACTCACGCTCTTTTTGCTGCAATTCGGAGAATAACGGAATATTTTCTTTTCTGAAAAGTTCTTTTGCACGTTTTACTTTTCTTAAAGCAATACCGTATTTTTCTTTGTCCAACTCGTTTACGAAAGGACTTTCAAGAAGTTTACCGTCAAAAATATCCGAATATTCCGATACCAAAGGTTCTATTTCCTTAACGAAAAAATTAAATTCTTCCGCCAACTTTTCGTCTTCGGTATTGCAAGTCATTTTAATATAACGCCAAGCGGCGTCTTCTTCTAAAAATGCTTCCGTTTCGCTTCTGTCCGACCACCATTTTTTTAAATCTTCGACTGAATTTATATCTCGGTTTTTCAAATCTTCGAGATAAGGTAAAATATCGTCTTTCGAATTTATTTTTAAGTCCTGTTTTATAAAATTTCTTTTTATTTTCATCGTTGTTAAATAATACTGTTCAAGTTTTGCAAAGTTAATGAACAAGTCCGAATTTAAAAAAGTTTATATTTGCAGAGTTTAATAAATACCGATGAAAAAATCAGTTTTAATTTTTATTGTTTTTTCCGCTTTTACAGTTAATGCTCAAATCGGAGGAAACGGCGTGTATGATTTCTTAAATTTAACAAACTCGGCGCGTATTGCGGCTCTCGGCGGTGTTAACATATCGGTTTACGATGACGATTTAAACTTTGCAAAAGAAAATCCGGCTCTTCTTAATTCCGGAATGAACAAAAAAGCGGTATTGAACTACGTTAATTATTTTGCCGGAATAAATTACGGATATGCCGGATATGCCGATAATTTTAAAAAATTCGGAACCGTTTCTTTGGGTATCCAGTATGTTAACTACGGAAGTTTTATTGCCGCCGACGAAACAGGCATTATAACCGGAGATTTTAACGCTTCGGATTATGCTCTGAACATAATTTGGTCAAAGCAGCTTTTCAAAAACATTACAGGAGGAATAAATTTAAAACCCGTTTATTCGCATCTTGAAAGTTATAACTCATTCGGAATTGCTGCCGATATAGGGATAAGCTATATAAAGGAAGAAACCGATTTTGCCGCATCGCTTGTATTAAAAAACATAGGAACACAAATAAAACCTTATTACGAAAGTCATTACGAATCCGTTTCGTTTGATATTCAAGCCGGATTATCAAAAAAACTTGCTCATGCACCTTTTCGCATACACCTTACGGCACATCACCTTAATAAATGGGATTTGCTTTATGATGCTCCGGAAGAAGTTACCCAAATATCTTTTGCTCAAGAAAGCGACGATGCGGAAAGCAATGATGCTTTATACGACTTTTTGGATAATCTCGCACGGCATTTTATCATCGGAACAGACTTCCTGCCTCTTAAAAGTTTTTATGCTTCAATCGGTTACAACCACCAACGACATCAAGAGATGAAACTGACGGATAAAAGCGGCTTCAGCGGATTTTCGTGGGGTTTCGGACTTAAACTGAAAAAAACGGGCTTCAGTTTCGGAAGAGCAACATATAGTCTTGCCGGCGCATCCAATCATTTCTCGGTATATTTTGATGTATCGAAATTCGGAAAAAAAGCAAAAATCGAAATTAATTAATTTTTTGCAGCAAGATTTTTAACTTTTACCTTTGAACTTTCAACTTTTACCTTTCAACTTTTAACTGTAAACTCTGATTTCATGAAAAAACTTGTAATAGCAATAGACGGACACTCGTCGTGCGGTAAAAGCACGCTTGCCAAAGCACTTGCCAATCATTTCGGATACAAATACAT
>JAADDR010000052.1 GCA_013153865.1 Chlorobiota bacterium
GCATCTTTTCGGAGAAGTTTACCGGGAACAAATTGAGCATTATCGTTCTTTGGAAAATTGCGATAAACTTCTAAACAAAGACATAGAAATAACGGATAAAATAACAAAATTCAGTTCAATAGACGGTTTGCCGTATCGAAAAATATTTATTGCCGAAGCCGTAAACAACCCCAAACTTCCCGAAATTAAAGAAGCAATGCGTAAATATTGCGATGAACAATATGAACTTGGCATAAAAGAAGATTTTGAAAAACTAACACGTTACAAACCTGTCTTTGAAAAACTTTTCGGTACTGTTTAGTTTTTCCTTACCGCACTATGCGTAGCACGGATAACAAAACAAAAACAAAAAACGTAAGTCGCCTTTTAAATGCGATAAACGTAAATCATCTTTCCGAGGCAAAAAATGTAAATCGTCTTTTTAAGGCGACAAAAAAATTATATCTTTCGCCCTAAAATATGCACTCGAAAATCCTCGACATAAAAAACCTCGAAACTTACAATCTGTTTCGCGACAACAGCCGTAAAATTATCGACTACGCTCTCATAAACTCATTTTCCGAAATAAAAATAAAATTAAAAACCGACATATCCGGCAAACCGGACATAAATATTCTTAATCACGAAAACAGGCAAATAAAAACGGAAAACATAACTTACATTGCCGAAAACAACGAAATTATTGTAAAAACCCGCCTCAAACATAACGAAAACTGCACCGTAAGCATAAACGGCGAAAAAGCACCTGTTATTCTTAATCCCGAAATCGGAGGCATCCTCGATACCTTTTTTTATTCCCCTGATGACGACTTCGGAATTACATTCACCGAAAACGAGATCCGTTTTAAACTGTGGTCGCCGCCCGCCGCAGAAGTCGAACTTTTGCTTTTCGGCAAAAATCAAAATCCCGTAAAACTGCAAAACCGGATATTCTTAAAAAACACAAAACCCGGAATTTGGCAAACAAAAATCCCTCTCGAATACGAAAACTTTTTTTATCAATATAAAATTACCGCATACGGCAAAACTCGTATTGCCCTCGACCCCTATGCAAAATCTATGGCTGTTTTCGACCCTTCCGGAGAAGACATAACCGGCAAAGGAGCAATAATAAACTTAAATTCCGGCAAAGCAAATCCGCCCGCATTTAAACCGGCATACCGCAACTTTAATTTTATCGAAAATGAAACCTACATTATTGCTTACGAACTTAACGTAAGAGATTTTACAATTCAGTCCGGTACGGTAAACGAAAATATTGCAGGCACGTTCAAAGGATTTATCGAAAAAATTCCTTACCTTAAAGAACTCGGAATTACGCATGTCCAACTTATGCCGGTTAACAAAGCATTTACGCAAATCGAAACCGACCGTTCATACACCGGAAAATCGGCAAAAGAAAGCAAATACAATTGGGGTTACGACCCGCATAACTTCTTCACGCCCGAAGGCAGATACTCAACAAATTCGCACGACCCCGCCGTTCGCATAAAAGAGCTTAAAGAACTCGTTCAAGCTCTGCACAATGCAGGCATCGGCATCATTCTTGACGTTGTTTTTAATCATGTTTACGATGCAAATGTTTTCGAAAACATTGCCCCCGGATGTTATTTACGGTTAAAAAAAGATTACGCCGTTTCAACACATACAGGTGCCGGAGCTTCGCTCGAAAGTCGCCGCAGGCAAATGCGTAAATTCATTATCGATGCCTTAAAATTTTGGGTAAAAGAATATCATATCGACGGTTTTCGCTTCGACCTTATGAGCTTTCTCGATACGGAAACAATGCGACAAATCCGAGCCGAAGTCGGAAAAGTTTATAATCCCGAAAACCCGAACGAACTCATTTTACAAGGCGAAGCATGGAATTTTACCGACCTCTGCAAAGACGCTTTCACAAAAACCGGTTTTATAAGTCTGAATATCGGAATTTTTAACGATACTTTTCGCGATGCCCTTGCCGGAAACGGACACTCGCAAGGTTTTATTCACGGCAATGCTTACGAAACATCACGGCTGGCTTCCGCAATAATTTCGGGCGTAAAAACTTTCGATGCCGATTGTTTGCCTTTCAATAAAGACGTTTTTTTCGACTCGTATAATTCATTCGCCGAACAACCCGCCGATTGTCTTAATTTTATGTCTGTTCATGACGGACTTACGCTTTGGGACAAAATAAATCTTACCGTAAAAAATACAGATAAAAAGTACCGGCTTAAATTAATGAAATTCGCTTACGCAATACTCCTTACTTCGCAAGGCAAAATAATTCTGCACGGCGGCGACGAAATTTTGCGAAGCAAACCTCTTGCCGATTTCGACAAAGAAAAACACCGTGCCTTAACATCAGAATTTACTGACGAAGAAGAAGGCGTAAAATATTTTCACGAAAACTCTTATCAATCGCCCGATTTTACGAATATGTTCCGTTGGGACAGACTTACCGGCGAATATGCCGAAGAAGCAAACGAACTGCTCGAATACGTAAAAGGACTTATCAAATTACGAAGACACTTTAAAGAATTAAGATTAAATTCCGCAAACGATATTAATAATCGTATTGATTTTATCGGTAATAACTGCTCGCAAAACATCGTCAATTCATTCAGAAGTTACAAACTGACCCGTTTAAAAATTAAATTCATAAACGGAAATCCCGGCGAAACGCTGTATCTTACCGGCGAAATTCATAAAAACAACGCAAATCCTCCCGAAAATCCTTATATCCTGCACTTCAACGATAACGGATACGCCGAAATAAATTTCAGCAAAAAAGATATTCTCAACTTCGATTTAAATAAATGGGACAAAAGTCGCAACCTAAACTTCAAGCTCGTAAAAACACCCGGCAAATGGGACTTCCCGTTTAATTATTACACCGATTTCGGGCATAATTCAATAAGTCCGGAAAGTATCGACAAAAATTTTGAAACAACAATCGACCTTTCGCAAAAAGATTTCAAAAATATAAAAACCGAAACACCGGCTGCCGAAAATTTTATCGCATATAAAATAAAATCAATAAAAAAAGATTTCATAATAATACACAATGCAGGCAACCGAACTCTCGACTTAAAATACGAACCTTTGTCAAAATACGATAAAATCACAGTTATACTCGACGAAAACAACGTTTCCGTAAACGGCATAAAAAACTCGGAAGTTATTATTTACGATAAAAAAATTACCGTTCCGCAAAAAAGTTCCGCCGTAATTATATGCGAATAAGTTTTTTTATATTTTTACCGAAAAAATGCCCGAAAAAGAATTGCGATTTTCCGTTATAGTTCCGGTTTACAACCGCCCCGGCGAAATAAAAGAACTTCTCGAAAGTCTTACGACGCAAACCGATAAGGATTTCGAAATAATAATCGTGGAAGACGGCTCAACGGAAAAAAGCGATAAAATTGTCGAAAATTTTTCCGGAAAATTAAAACTGAAATACTTTTTCAAACAAAATTCCGGACCCGGAACAAGCCGTAACTACGGATGCCTGCGTGCCGAAGGTAATTATTTTATTGTTTTGGATTCCGACTGTATCGTTCCCGTAAAATATATCGAAACCGTAAGAACCGAACTTAACGAAAATTACGCCGACGCATACGGCGGTCCGGATGCCGCACACCCCGACTTTACCGATTTTCAAAAAGCCGTAAATTATTCAATGACATCTTTTCTGACAACCGGAGGAATTAGAGGCAAAAACGAAAAAATCGATAAATTCTACCCGCGAAGTTTTAACATGGGCTTCTCAAAAGAAGTTTTCGACAAAACCGGAGGTTTCTCAAAAATGCGCTTCGGCGAAGACATCGATTTCAGCATCAGAATACTGAAAGAAGGATTTAAAACGCGTCTTATAAAAAACGCTTTCGTTTGGCACAAAAGACGCACAAATGCAAAACAATTTTTTAAACAAATATACAATTCCGGTATTGCACGCATAAATCTTTACAAAAAATCCCCCGAATCATTAAAAATCGTTCATTTCTTTCCCGCCGTTTTTACGGCAGGATTTTTAATTTTGCTTATACTGTCGATATTCGTTTCCGTCCGGTTTTTAATTCCGGTTGCCATACATATTATTGCCGTTTTTATTGATTCCGCAGTAAAAAACAAATCCTTAAAAATAGGTTTCATCTCTATCTTAACTTCCTATATACAGTTTTTCTCATACGGTTCCGGATTTATTTTTGCATTCGTAAAAAGATTTTTTTTCAAAAAAAATGAATTTGAAGCATTCAAAAAAACATTTTATAATTAATAAGTTACAAAATACAATATTTCAGTGCTTAAATCGTTTCTTTTAAGGAACAGGTATATTTTTTATCCGAAATTTTTGTATTTTAATATTTCTGATTAACTTTGAAAATTCAATACAGTAGTCAATTTACAGATTTAAAGCTATGAGAAAATTTATTTACTTTTTGGTTTTATTTATAATTCCTATGCTCTCCGACGCGCAAAGATGGAAACATGAGCGATTATCTCTTTACGGAGCGGTAGGAACAAACTTCTTTCTCGGAGACCTCGGAGGCGGCACAAAAGACGCTTCCCACTATTTCAGTCTCAGAGATATTGATTGGGCATACACGCGTCCGGCAGTAAGTGTAGGATTCAGATATCGGCTTTTACGCGATTTAGCTGTAAAACCCACTCTTACATATGCACGATTAAAAGCCGACGATGCCGAATCCGAAAGCTACGGAAGACAAGCCAGAAACTTATGGTTCAGAACTAATCTGTGGGAACTCGGAACTCAATTCGAATATTATTTCATTAAAGAAAAAAATCTCGGAAGATATACTTTTTCAAGCTATAAAGGTATAAATAAACTTAGTGCTTACATCTCATTAGGAGGCGGAGGTTTCTACTTTAACCCGAAATCGGAACTCGTAAGAGGTGACGGAAATTGGGTAGCTCTCAGAGACATGGAAAACGAAGGCGAATCATACGGCTCTTTTGCAGCTTATTTAAGTATCGGATTGGGAATGAAGTACAAAATAGACAACCGCTGGTCTGTCGGATTTGAAATATCAAACAGATATACTTCAACAGACTATATCGACGATACTCATGACTCTTATTCAGGCATAGATAACGGATTCGCAGACAAACATCTTGAAACGATTATCGAAGACGACGGAAGCGTTACGGTTACTGACATAAGAGCTCCTGCCTATCCTGCAGGAACTCCTTTAAGAGGCGATCCGGCATATAACGATGCTTATTTATTTACAATGATTACTGCTTACTATAAAATAAACAGCGTCTTCAGCATGCCGAAATATTAAACAAACTTTTATATACCCGAAAAAATGTTTCATTTTACACAATGTTTTTTAATTAAAACAGTTAAGTTTAAAATGAAACATTTTTTTTATCATTTTTATTCATACACAGTGAAACCAAAAGCACCGGAAATAATACTGTTATTATTCATTATCTTTTCAGGACTAAACATTAATGCCCAAAAATTTAATATCGAACCCGGAATTACGGCAGGCACATCTTATTATCTGGGAGATATAAATCACACAAAACAATTTTACTCACCCGGATTAACTGCCGGATTGGCATTAAGACATAACATTAATAATTTCTATGCATTAAGACTTAATATTATCAGAGCGGAAATTTCAGGAAATGATGCCGACTTCGAAAGCATATATCAAAATATCAGAAACACCGTTTTTTCAAACACCGTTTACGAAACAAGCTTACAAATCGAAATAAACTTTTTAAGTTTTAACACAAATATTAAAAAAAGTCAAACACCGTATATTACGACAGGTGCAGGAATTGCTTTCGCAAACTCTTTCGAAACAATTACCCCCGTTATCCCGATAGGTATAGGTTATAAATACTCCGTTTCTAAACGCATTACCGTTAACGGAGAATGGAATTTCAGAAAAACATTTACCGATTATCTCGACCTGCTCGAACAAACCGACATTTACCAAAAACAAATTACAAAAACTAAAAACAACGACTGGTATTCAATAGCATCCGTAACACTGACATACAACTTTGCCGGAGATAAAAAATGGTGCCCGGCATACAGCAAACACAAAAAACATTAATCCTCTTTATCTTATAAATGGATATAAAAAACCAAATAGATAAAAACAAACTACCCGTTCATGTAGCAGTTATTATGGACGGAAACGGAAGATGGGCTAAAAAGAAAGGAAATAAACGCGTTTTCGGGCACAGAAACGGCGTAAAAGCAGTAAAAAATATTGTCGAAGCAGCCGGAGAAATTGGAATAAAATATCTGACACTGTACGCTTTCTCGACAGAAAATTGGAACAGACCGAAAACCGAAGTAGAAGCCTTAATGTCTCTATTCATATCCGCAGTAAAAAACGAAACCGAAAACCTGATAAAAAACAATGTCCGATTAAAAGCAATAGGAAATCTGAATCTGCTGCCCGAAAAAGTCCTGAAAAATCTTAACGAAATAATAGATAAAACAAAAAACAATACCGGACTGACACTTATATTAGCACTCAGTTACAGTGCAAGAGCAGAAATAACTAATGCCGTTAAAACAATTGCTCAAAAAGCGGCAAAAGGAGAACTAAATCCCGAAAACATAACGGATAAAACCGTTTCAAAACATCTATACACCGGTGAATTTCCTGACCCCGAACTTCTTATCAGAACAAGCGGCGAATACAGAATAAGCAATTTCCTGCTGTGGCAAATATCTTATACAGAACTGTATTTCACAAACATATTATGGCCGGACTTTTCTAAAAACGACCTCTTCGAAGCAATTATCGACTTCCAAAAAAGAGAACGAAGATTCGGAAAAACTTCCGAACAATTAAAATAAAATAAGAAAAAACACCTTATTTCAATTAAATCGCTTTAATTCAAATCCATATTTGAAAACAAATATTATATTTGCAAAAATTTTAAACCAATGTAACATTACGTCGTAAAAACCGTTTTATGACAGTTATAATAAATCGAAAAAGAATCCTGATGCTGAAAAAAATCCTATTTGCACTGTTTTTTACAACTTTTATCTCAATTAGCTACAGCCAAACAGACTTTAATTACGAAAACCCCAAAGAATACGAAATTGCGGGAATACAAACAAAAGGAATAAGATATCTGGACAATACCGCACTTATACATGTTACAGGCTTAACAATCGGACAAAAAATAACCGTACCCGGAGACGAAATAACCGATGCAATAAAACGACTGTGGGAACAAAAAATGTTCTCCGACATAAAAATATACGCCGTAAAAATCGAAGATAATAAAATTTGGCTCGAAATTGCACTCGAAGAACGACCGCGACTGTCAGAAGTAAGATATTACGGAATAAAACACTCCGACCAAGAAGACCTTAACGATAAATTAGATCTGATAAAAGGTCGCCAAATAACACAAAATACACTTATACTCTCCGAAAATATAATAAAACAATTTTATGCGGACAAAGGATTCTCAAAAACAAAAGTACGAATTTTTCAAAAACAAGACACGGCATACCAAAACGCCGTAATACTAAATATATACATAGACAAATATAAAAAAACAAGAATCGAAAACATTACAATAGAAGGAAATTCCGTCTTTAAAACAAGAAAAATAAAACGTTCCTTACTTAAAAACACAAAAGAACGAAGATGGTACGGACTGTTCAAACCGTCTAAATACATAGCTTCAAAATACGAAGAAGACAAAAAAAACATTATAGCAGCATACAACAAAAAAGGTTACAGAGACGCCAAAATAATTAAAGACTCGGTTTTCGACGCAAACGAACGAAACGTTAACATATACATAAAACTGAAAGAAGGTAAACAATACTTCTTCAGAAACATAAAATGGATAGGAAACTCTATATATTCTACCGAAGTCCTTAACAAAAAACTCCATATCAAAAAAGGAGATATTTACGACAGAGAAAAACTTAACAACAGACTTACCGCAGATAACGATGCGGTAGGAAATCTGTATATGGACAACGGATACCTGTTCTTTAACGTCAGAGCCGTTGAAAAGAAAATAGAAAACGACTCGGTAGACATTGAATTAAGAATGTACGAAGGTCCCAAAGCCAGAATCAATAAAGTTACAATAAAAGGAAACACACGAACAAACGATAACGTTATACGCAGAGAACTTTATACGGTACCCGGCGAACTTTTCAGCAAAAGCGACATAATCAGATCCGTAAGAGAACTTGCCACATTAGGACATTTCGACCCCGAACAAATCGTCCCCACACCTATACCGAATCCCGCAAACGGAACAGTAGACTTAGAATATTCACTCGTAGAAAGAGGAGACGACAGAGTAGAAATATCCGGAGGTTGGGGAGCAGGAACATTTGTAGGAAGACTCGCTCTTACATTCAACAACTTCTCTATACAAAACATTTTCGACAAAAAAGCATGGAGACCTCTGCCTACAGGTGACGGCCAAAAACTGAGTTTAAGCGTACAAACAAACGGTCCTTCATATCAATATTACAGCATATCATTCCAAGAACCGTGGCTAGGCGGCAAAAAACCGAACTCTCTTTCCGTATCATTCTATTACAACATACAAACAAACCGTACATACAGCAACCCCGACCCCGAAGAACTGCAAACTGCAAAAGTAGCCGGAGTATCGGTAGGATTCGGGCGAAGACTCAAATGGCCCGACAATTACTTTACACTATATCACTCCGTAGGATACCAAAACTACGTACTCGACGACTGGATATACAGATCATACATAAAAAACGTTACGGACGGAAGATACAACAACATAATATTCAGTACCAAATTCGGCAGAAACTCAATAGACAACCCCTTATACTCAAGAAGAGGTTCGGAATTTTCTCTCGGAATAGAGCTCACGCCGCCGTATTCTATGTTCAGCTCCAAAGACTACTCAATTATGGACAACCAAGACAAATACAGATGGATAGAATATTACAAATGGTCTTTCAAAGCAAGATGGTTCTCTCAACTATGGGGCGACCTGGTATTCCACACAAAAACTGAATTCGGATATCTCGGATATTACAACAAAGACATAGGATACTCTCCCATTGGAGGATACAGTCTCGGAGGAAGCGGAATGTCATACTACTCGTACGGAGTTGACATTATAGGACTAAGAGGATATTCAGACGGCGATTTAACACCCGACGAAGGAGCAAATATATACATAAAATACACCACAGAACTCAGATTCCCGATAGTCCTGAAAGAAAGCGCAAATATTTTCGTATTAGCTTTTGCCGAAGCAGGAAACGCATGGTACGACACAAAAACTTTCAACCCCTTCGTAATAAAACGCTCGGCAGGAATCGGACTAAGACTTTTCCTCCCGATGCTCGGACAACTCGGATTTGACTGGGGATACGGATTCGACCCGCAACCCGGCGAATTTTCGGCTCACGGAGGAGAATTTCATTTTACTATGGGACAACAATTTTAATTTTTTTATATTTAAACATATTTAGCACTATTTTTGTAACATCCTTTAATAAACAAATAAAATGCACAAATACGCATTTCAATTATAAAAAAAGATGTTAAATTAAAAACCGAAACAAATGAAAAAATCAATCCTTACGACAATCTTCGCAATATTAATTGCAATTCCGGCATTTACACAAAAAAGTGCATATGTTGACACCGAATATATACTGAGCAAAATCCCGGCTTACGAAAATGCTCAAAACAAACTGAACGAATATTCCGAAAAATGGAAAAAAGAAATTGATGAAAAATATAAAGAAATAGAAAAAAAATACAGAGACTTTCAAACCGAAGCAGCTTTATTATCCCCGGAAATGAAAAAACAACGGGAAAACGAAATAATAACTCTCGAAAATGAAGCAAACCAACTAAGAAAAAAATATTTCGATGCCGACGGAGAACTTTTTCAAAAAAGAAAAGAGCTCGTAAAACCCATACAAGACGAAGTATATAACGCCATAAAAGAAATTGCAGTAGAAGGAAATTACGGTTTTATTTTCGACAAATCAGCCGATATGTCTATCATATTCTCAGACCCGAAATACGACATCAGTGACGATGTACTCAAAAAATTAGGATATTAAAATTAATATTTTTTAACATAACACAACAAAAGAACATGAAAAAATTAATAGGATTAAGCATTGCCGTATTTCTGTCGGTAACTCTATTCACGGAAAACGTTTCGGCACAAAAATTCAAATTCGGATATACTAATTCGCAAAAATTAGTCGAAGAAATGCCCGAAACAAAAAAAGCGCAGGAAGAATTAAAAGCTCTTACCGAAAAACACACAAAACGGTTTCAAGACATGCAAGCCGAATACCAAAAAAAATATCAAGAACTCGTGGAAAACAGCCAACTTGCAGACGAAAGCCCCGAAAAATGGGACGAACTGACCATGCAAGACAAACAACAAGAACTAATGAGTCTGCAACAACGCATGCAATCTTACGAACAAAGTGCTCAAAAAGCAATCAGCGACAAACAAGTCGAATTACTCACACCAATAACCGAAAAAGTTCAAAAAGCAATCAAAGATGTTGCCGAAGAAGGAGGATTTACATTCATCTTCGACGAAACAACATTACTGTATATATCTAAAACACAGGCAGTTGATGTAACCGAAGCAGTCAAGAAAAAACTAACTGCAAAATAATTAAACCTTAAATATTTATCCCTAATTAAGCCTGCATGTTATCTCTCGCATGCAGGTTTAAATTGTTTTTTCACACAAAATGCAACTAAACGGAAATCAACCGATAGGAATTTTTGATTCCGGAGCCGGAGGGCTTACCGTAGCTTCAGCGGTAAAAAAACTGTTGCCCGGCGAAAAAATAATATATTTCGGAGATACCGCACACCTCCCTTACGGCGACAAATCATTCGAAACAGTAAAAAAATACGCACTGAAAATAACCGATTTCCTACTCGAAAAAAACTGCAAACTCATACTTATAGCATGCAATACCGCATCAGCGGCGGCATACGAAGCCGTTAAAGAAAAAGCAAAAGGAAAAGCTCTTGTCCTCAACGTTATAGACCCCGCCGCAGAATACGTCGCCGAAAACAAAAACCTGAAAAAAGTAGGTGTTATAGGAACAAAAGGAACAATATCAGCCGGAATATACACCGAAAAAATAAAAAAACTCGACGGCGAAAAAGAAGTGGTATCAATGCCCGCACCGTTGCTCGTTCACCTTATCGAAGAAGGATTTATATACGATAACATAAGCAATGCGGTTATAAAACATTACCTCTCGGACGAAAAACTCAAAAATATAGACGCACTTATACTCGGATGCACGCATTATCCCGTAATAAAAAATCAAATACGCAAATTTTACAACTTTAAAACAACGGTTATCGACTCATCCGAAATCGTTGCACAAAAATTAAAAAACATTCTTACCGAAAACAACCTGTTAAATAACGACAAGCAAACACCCCGGCACGAATTTTACGTATCCGATTACACCGACTTTTTCGAAACACTCGCCGAAATGTTTTTTGACGAAAAAATAAAACTCCTGAAAAAAGAACTTCCGTAAACATTGCTTAAACCTTTCCTAAATAAAAACACGATTGAAGCCGGCTGCGACGAAGCCGGAAGAGGATGCCTTGCAGGACCCGTATTTGCCGCAGCGGTTATTTTACCTCACGATTTTAAAAACGAACTCCTTAACGACTCAAAAAAACTTTCCGAAAAAAAAAGAAAGGAACTGAAAGAAACAATAATAAAAAATGCGGTTGACTGGGCGGTAGCATCAATAGATAATGAAGAAATAGACAAAATAAACATACTCAACGCATCAATAAAAGCTATGCACCTTGCACTGGCAAAACTGAAAACAACCCCCGAACACATCATAATAGACGGAAACAAATTCAAATCTTACAAAAATATACCGCACACATGCATAATAAAAGGCGACGGAAAATTTATGAGCATAGCCGCCGCTTCAATTCTCGCAAAAACCTTCCGCGACGAATTTATGGAAAAAATACATTCCGAACATCCTCAATATAAATGGAACAAAAACAAAGGATACCCGACAAAAGAACATCGAAAAGCAATATCGGAAACAGGAATAACAAAATATCACCGAAAATCATTTCGGCTTATTTCAACACAAACAAAAATAAAATTCCGATAAATTTGACTTATAAATTTTAAAAAGATATTTTTGTCTTCTAATTAAAAAACGAAAACCATGAAACTTTATCTTATATTAATATTAAGTATGATGTCAATATCAGACACCTCATGTCATAAAAAATTCGAAATTATAAGCGCTACATCCAAAGAATGGCACGGAGGAAGAGAAGAAGCAGGATACGGAACTTATTACGAAATAAATATCCTCGTAAAAGCAAACTCCGACGACTTAAAATTCGATAAATTATGGGTAGGCAAAAACTTTTTTGAAGTTCAAACATTCCAAAAAGGCAAAAAAATGAGAAACAACCTGTTCTCAAAAGGAGATACCGTAACAATAAGAGTAAATAAAGCAACAAGACCCAAACCTATGCCCATTATCAAAAAAGACGGAAATGAAAAAATAAAAAACTCCGAAAAAAACAAACCCCCGAAAGAATATAAAGGTGCGGCACTGCTCTCTTATGTTTACAAAGGAAAACGAAAATATATCGAAATAAAAGAATTTGACAAACTTGAACCTGTTTATTATCCTTAACGAAAATCTTATACAAAAAAATACTTGCAAAAGAATTAATTCGGATTTCCAATATCCGGATTTTTTCTTTTTTAAATAAGAAAACAAAAAATAAAATATAATTATGCAAAAAAAAACATTACTGATGATTCTCGACGGATGGGGAATCGGAAAACACGATAAAGCTGACGTTATATACAACGGCTCGACACCTTACATCGACAGTCTGCTTGAAAAATACCCCAATTCGCAACTACGCACCGACGGCGAAAACGTAGGTCTGCCCGAAGGACAAATGGGAAACTCCGAAGTAGGACACATGAACATAGGTGCCGGACGAATAGTATATCAAGACCTCGTAAAAATAAACAAAGCCGTTGCCGACGGAAGCATTGCCGAAAACCCCGTGCTTAAAAAAGCTTTCCAATATGCTCGCGATAACAATAAAGCTGTGCATTTTATCGGACTCGTATCCGACGGAGGCGTGCATTCCTCGCAAGAACACCTGCACAAACTCTGCGACATTACCAAAGATTATAATTTAAAAAACGTTTATATTCACGCAATTACCGACGGAAGAGACACTGACCCGCACAGCGGAAAATCTTACATCGAAAAACTCGAAAACCACCTCAAAACATCAAACGGCAAAATCGCTACGCTTATAGGGCGATACTACACAATGGACAGAGACAAACGTTGGGACAGAATCAAAAAAGGTTACGACCTGATGACAGCAGGCAAAGGAAAAAAATATAAAAATGCAATTAAAGCAATCGAAGATTCTTACAACGAAAACATTACCGACGAATTTATCGAACCCGTTGTTTTAACCGACGATAACGACAACCCCCTCGGACTGATAAAAAACAAAGACGTAGTTATATGTTTTAATTTCAGAACCGACAGATTAAGACAAATAACAACCGTGCTTACACAAAAAGATATGCCCGATTTTGACATGAAAACTCTTGATTTGTATTACCTTACAATGACAAGATACGACGAAAGTTTTAAAAACATACACGTTATATACGACAAAGAAAACCTCAAAAACACAATGGGCGAAGTAATATCTAAACTCGGATTAAAACAACTGCGTATTGCCGAAACCGAAAAATTTGCCCACGTTACCTTTTTCTTTTCCGGAGGAAGAGACGAAGAATTTCCCGGCGAAAAAAGAATATTGATACAATCACCCAAAGTCGCAACTTACGACCTGAAACCCGAAATGAGTGCCTATGAAGTTGCCGACGCTTTGGTTGTAGAACTAAAAAAACAAGAACACGATTTAGTCGTTCTTAACTTCGCAAACGGCGATATGGTAGGACACACCGGAATTTACGAAGCAATACTGAAAGCCGTAAAAGCCGTTGACGAAAACGTAAAAAAAGTTACCGAAACTGCAAAAGAAAACGGATATACCGTAATGATAATCGCCGACCACGGAAATGCCGACAATGCCGTAAATCCCGACGGTTCGCCGAATACCGCACACTCGCTGAATCCCGTTCCCTGCATTTTGGTCGATAATGATTATACCGAAATAAAAAACGGCATTTTGGCAGATGTAGCCCCCACCCTGTTACACATTATGAACATAAAAATACCCGAAGAAATGACCGGAAAAGTATTAGTAAACTAATTTCCGGCTCCGAAAATCAATATATTTTCGAACTAAACCGAATTATAACCGAAACAAATGTTGCAAATAGAAAATACACTTATTTCCGACGATTTAATCGAAAAAAAGTTCGTTTGCAATCTTAATGCCTGCAAAGGCATTTGCTGTGTCGAAGGCGACTCCGGAGCACCTCTCGAAGAAAACGAAAGACATATTCTCGATACCGAATACGACCAAATAAAACCCTTTTTGCGTCCCGAAGGCATTAAAGCAATCGAAAAAAACGGAAAATACTATATCGACAGCGAACACGACTGCGTTACAACTCTGGTTAACGGAAAAGAATGCGCTTACGCCGTTTTCGAAAAAAACGGAACCGCCGCTTGCGGCATCGAAAAAGCATATCTTGCCGGAAAATCAAGTTTCAGAAAACCTCTTTCGTGTTGGCTTTATCCGGTAAGAATTAAAGAATTTTCCGAACTTACGGCAGTGAATTACGATGTTTGGGATATTTGCAAAACAGCCGTAATAAACGGCGAAAAACTCGGCATTCCCGTTTATAAATTCCTGAAAGAACCGTTAATACACAAATTCGGAAAAGAATGGTATAAACAACTCGAAATATATGACGAATATTCAAGAAAAAAAATGTAACTTCGGATTTTGAAAAAAATCAAATACTTGAAAAATGAAAGACTTAAAACAATACATCGAAACACATAAAGACCGTTTTCTCGAAGAACTTTTCGGACTTATGCGCATACCTTCGATAAGCTCCGAAGAAGCTCATAAACCCGACATGTATAAAGCCGCCGAATATTGGAAAAAAACATTGCTCGACGCAGGTGCCGACAAAGCGGAAGTAATGGAAACCGAAGGCAACCCGGTAACATACGGCGAAAAAATTATCGACAAAAATTTACCGACCGTTCTCGTATATGCCCACATGGACGTTATGCCGGTTGACCCGATTGATTTATGGAAAAGCCCGCCTTTCGAACCGGAAATTCGCGACGGCAAAATTTACGGCAGAGGCGCCGACGACGACAAAGGACAAGGTTTTATGCATGCAAAAGCATTCGAATACATGGTAAGAACAAACCAATTACCGTGCAACGTAAAATTCATAATAGAAGGAGAAGAAGAAATCGGTTCGCCCAACTTGCGTAAATTTATGGAAGAACATAAAGATATGCTCAAAGCCGATGTTATTCTGGTATCCGATACCGGAATGATAGCTCCCGACATACCTTCGATTACCACCGGACTCAGAGGATTAAGCTATATGGAAGTGGAAGTTACGGGTCCGAACAAAGATTTACACTCCGGATTATTCGGAGGTGCCGTGGCAAATCCGGCAAACGTGCTTACTAAAATGCTTGCAAGTTTGGTTGACGACGACGGAAAAATTACGATAAAAGGATTTTACGACGACGTGGAAGAAGTCAGTCCCGAAGAAAGAGCAGAAATGGCAAAAGCACCTTTCGACGAAGAAGAATACAAAAAAGCACTCGGCGTAAAAGCACTTGCAGGCGAAAAAGGATATACGACAAACGAACGAACCGGCATCAGACCTTCGCTTGACATTAACGGCATTTGGGCAGGTTACACCGGCGAAGGAGCAAAAACCGTAATCCCCTCAAAAGCTTACGCAAAAGTATCTATGCGACTGGTTCCTAACCAAGACAACAAAAAAATAAGCAAACTTTTTGAAGAACATTTTAAAGCAATTGCTCCGGATACCGTAAAAGTTAAAGTAACGGCATTGCACGGCGGACAAGGATACGTATCGCCCATGAACATTCCCGGATACAAAGCCGCCGAAAAAGCATATACCGACGTATTCGGCAAAAAACCCGTTCCGGTAAGAAGCGGAGGCAGCATACCCATAATTTCCACTTTTGAAGAAGTTCTCGGTATTAAATCCATTTTAATGGGTTTCGGTTTGGAAAGCAATGCCATCCATTCGCCAAACGAAAATAATCCTTTGGAAATGTTTTTTAAAGGCATTGAAACCATTCCGCTTTTTTATAAATATTATGCCGAATTGATGAAATAAAATGCAACGGTTTTGTGTTTATAATAATAAAAATATTTGTTTTTATTTAATTTTATTATTATTTTTGTTATATTGCATTAATTCTCAAAATTTATTACCAATGAAAAACGTAACAACATCAATTATTTTATTTCTAATTTTAAATTTCTCTATAAAAGCCCAAAAAGTTGAAACCTACAGATATGGAGGAGGCGGAACAAATTCCGGACTTCGTCGTTTAGATAACCAAGAAACGGAAATTGAAGGATTAGACGGATCGTCTTATTATGATAACGCATGGAGGATAGGAAGTTTTAAATTACTATCAAACAATACTTTAAAAGACAAACTTATAAAATACAACATAAGAAAAAATATTATTGAGGTAAAAGATAATAACGAAATAAAAACATTTTCGGCAGGAAATATTTCGGAATTAATAT
>JAADDR010000156.1 GCA_013153865.1 Chlorobiota bacterium
CCTCTAAGGTGTTTTCTCCGATAAGTTCGATATTCATTTTATATGTTTTTCCGTTTTCCGGATTGTAAATAACTCCGGATCCTTTATTTCTTTTTTTATCGAAAAAAAATATCTTCATTATAATAAGCCCGTTAAGCAGGCGATTTCTGAATTTCGGATTAGGATTATGAATATCTTTTTTCGGATTGCCGTTTTTATCAAAAGGTTTTTCCTGCTTTACAATCTTTCCGGCATAACATGTTTCGGTTTTAAAAATTTTTATCTCGGAGCGGTTTCCGGGAGTATTCCAAATTCCCGTAATATCTTGCGCATAAAGATTACTCAAAAACAAAAAAAATAATGACGGTAATATAATTATTCGAATAATCATAATGCGTTTTGTATATCAGATGTTTTAAAAAAACGATTAATGTTTTTGTAATCTTGCCTCTTAAAAGCTTTGTAAGGTTCCGAAAATCTTAAAAGACGCTTTTTTATAATACTGCTGAATGCTTTTGTAACGGCATATTTAACCGGATTTACATTTTTTCTTACCGAATCGAAATAATCGTCTAAAGTATCTCTCCTGAAGTCCAAAATATCATTTAAAATATATCCGTCGGCATAAAAACCGCAGTGAAAATTCTTCTCGGCAAAAGCATGCTCCGGAAAGTTTAACTGCTTTAAACCTAATATCTTAAAATTTTCTTTTAAAAAGTCGTTGTAAGATATGCGGCATTTTTCTCCGCCTCCGAGATTAAAAATTATCTCGTTAAGATATTCTTTCTTTTCTGCGGACTTTACCAAAGCCCTTGCCGTATCGCTTGCGGTAATAACTTCCAAAGAAGTATTCAGCGGCATATGAAAAAACAGAGGGTCTAATTTCATGTTTGGATGCACTACCGCCGATAATCTGAATATACTGAAATTTCCGAGCTCCGTTTTAACAATATTTTCGGCTTTTATTTTGGTTAAAGCATAAAAATCCCCTTTGCTCGGATTTAATTTGTCCGAAGTTCTGATTTCCGGATTCTCGGTTCTGTCGCCGTAAACAGAAATTGAAGACGTAAAAAGCAAAAACTTTTCGGAATCTGTTTCATTAATTGCTTTGCATATATTGTATGTACCGCCCGCATTAATTTCTTCCGCCGTTTCCGGATTTTTGTCGGCTGCGGGAGGTATAAGAGCAGCGGTATGTATTATAAAATCGGAATTTTTTACGGCTTTTAAAACAACCGGATAATACCTTATATCGCCCCAAAAAATATTTATGTCTTTTTTAAATCGTTTAAGTAACCTTATATTTTTATATGATTTTATGTCAAGTATATTTATTTCGTAGCGTTCTTTTTGCTTCACAAGTTCCTTTAATGTTTCGAACCCTACGTTGCCCGTTGCTCCGGTAAGTAAAATACGTATTTTCACGGTTATTGTTTTTTGCGTAAAAAAAGCAAGATGTGCCGGCTATTATCAGGCAACTTGTACGGCAACTTGCGTCCGGCACAATCTTACTAAGCTCAATTCTTCTTCAATCAAAAAGTCACTACTGCTTAATTAACATAAAAAATACTTACGCCAAATATCGTATGATTTAAAACATGAATCGTCCGAAGCGCTTATTTCGGAATATTTACAGGTACGAATTACGCCGTTCGGACTTTTTTTCTGTACTCTGAAGGAGTAAGACCGGTATATTTTTTAAAAAGACTGTTAAATGTGGATTTGGAGTTAAAACCGCATTCGTAAGCCGTTGCCAGAATAGAATAATGCTTTTTGCTTTCGTCGGCAAACATCTTTTTTACTTCTTCTATCCGATATTCGTTAACAAAAGTGTAAAAATTCTTATTAAGTTTTTCGTTTATTACCTGCGTAAGACGATGACGCTGCACGTTAAGCATGCCGGCAAGATCGCTGACGGTAAGTTTTTCGTCTAAAAAAGGTTTTTCTTTCTCCATCAAATTTGTCAGTTCGCTTAAAATTCTTTCGGCTTCTTTTTCGTCTAAATTTGAATTGGAATATTTAGGTTTTTCGGTTTTATTTCCGGAACTGAAAATAGATAATTGCCGGTATCCGAAAAAACTGAAAGCAAAAGCAAAAAAAGTAAGTCCTATATATGAAAATTCTATGGGGTTTATGTTTTTTACGTAAAAATCTTTATTGGTAAAAAGATACCATGCTCCGGTTATGTAAAGAAGCATGTATGCAAATAAAAAACTGAACAATACTATTTTTAACCAGCTTAATGTAAGTTTGCCCGAAGTATATGAAAATATATCTTTAATATTCTTTTGATGTTTGTAAACCAACAGGAAAGATACGGCTACATAAACGGTATTTATTAAAAAAAAAGTTACTCCGTATGTTATCCTGTAAGGAAAAAATCTGTCGTGTTCAAAAAAGTTTTTGCCCGGCATTATGGGCTGGTCTATAAAAATAAGCGCCGCAAGAGTAAAAGATACAAAAGGAATAAAATGCAGAAATGATTTTTTTGTAAGAACATCTTGTTCGGATATTAAACTTTTAACGTAAAGATACAGCAACGGACCGAATGTAAGCGGCAACAGAGGAGGAATTTCGGTAAACAAAGATATTTTATTTTTCAGTAAAGTGAAAATCATATCCGCACTTATAAGAAAAAGCAGAGCAGCCAATAATTTGTCAGCCGTGCTGTGTTCTTTTTTTACCGATATAAAAAGTGCGGCAAAAAGTGCTTGCGATATGCCTATGTAAAGGATAGGGTTCATGTTTAAAATCGGTAGCGAATATATTAAAAAAAATATAAGATTACGGGTATAATTTTCCGGTTTTTAAAGTTTTTTTGATTAAATTCGTTTTTGAAATGAAAATATTGTTTGTTTGCACCGGAAATTCTTGCAGAAGCCAAACGGCGGAAGGTCTTTTAAAAACATTAAAGCCCGGTTTCGAGGTTTTTTCGGCAGGCGTAAAACCCGAAAAAGAAATAAGCAAATACGCAGTAAAAGTTTTAAAAAATATTGACATTGATATTTCGGAACAATATCCGAAGGATATTGAGATATTTAAAAATAAAAAGTTCGATTACATTATTACGTTCTCGCAAAGTGCAAAAAATAAAACGAAAGAATATAATCTTAAATCGAAAAAAAAATTGCATTTCGAAATTGACGACCCTTTCGGTGCAACCGGAACAGAATACGAAATCCTGAAAAAATACGAACGTATGAGAGATGACATTTTAAAAATATTAAACAGATTATATGAACCAGATAACCGGAGATAAAAAAATATTTAATTTTTATTTGATTTTTGCTTCTTTATTCCTGATTATTCTTACACCGGCATTATTTACCGACGGTATGTTTATGGACGGAACCATATACGCAGTATTGTCGAGAAATTTGGCGGAAGGAAACGGAACTTTCTGGCATCTGCATTTTTCCGATACTCTTTTGTCCGATTTTAAAGAACATCCGCCGCTTGCTTTTTATCTCGGGTCTTTACTTTTTAAACTCCTCGGAGACAATATCTTTACGGAAAGAATTTACTCGCTTTTTACGGGTGTTATTACGGCAGTTTTAATTGCCCTTGCGGTTAAAACTTTCGATAAAAACAGAGGCAAAGAAGTTTCGCTTATCAGTCTTTTCGTATGGTTGTCTTTTCCCTTGGTAAATTGGACATACGCAAACAATATGCTCGAAAATACAATGACGGTTTTTATACTGATTTCGACCGTTTTTGTGCTGAAAAGTTTAAAAAACGATAAAAATAAAACGGTTCTT
>JAADDR010000125.1 GCA_013153865.1 Chlorobiota bacterium
AGATCTGACAATTCGCGTAAAAACAGATAAAGACGCCGGTACGTTGACCATATCGGATGCCGGAATAGGAATGGATGCCGAAGAAATAGACAAATACATTAATCAGATAGCATTTTCCGGAGCAGAAGATTTTCTTGAAAAATATAAAGACGACGCAAATGCCATTATCGGACATTTCGGTTTAGGTTTTTATTCGTCGTTTATGGTTTCAGACAAGGTAGAAATAATCTCAAAATCATACAAAAAAGACAAACCGGCAGTAAGATGGGAATGCGACGGAAGCCCTAATTTCATCCTTGAAGAAACCGAAAAAGAAAAACGGGGAACAGATATTATATTACATATAGACGAAGACTCGAAAGAATTTCTCGAAGAAACAAAAATTGAAGAACTGCTCAACAAATACTGCAAATTTTTGCCGATTGAAATTGCTTTCGGAAAAGAAAAAGAATGGAAAGACGGAAAATATGTAGAAACCGATAAAGATCATATAATAAACAATACCAAGCCGGCATGGACTAAAAAACCGTCGGAATTAACAAAAGAAGACTATATCAACTTCTATAAAGAGTTATATCCCGGCAGTTTTGAAGAACCTTTGTTTTACATACATTTAAACGTAGATTATCCCTTTAACCTTACGGGAATTTTATATTTTCCGAAATTCAGAAATACCGTCGAAATACAAAAAAACAAGATACAACTTTATCAAAGACAGGTATTTGTAACAGATTCGGTAGAAGGCATAGTGCCGGAATTTTTAACTTTGCTTCACGGTGTGTTAGACTCGCCGGATATTCCGCTTAACGTATCGCGAAGCTACCTGCAAAGCGATTCCAACGTAAAAAAAATATCAAGCCATATTACCAAAAAAGTTGCCGACAGGTTAAAAGAAATTTTCAATAAAGAAAGAGAAGATTTCGAGAAAAAATGGAACGATTTAAGGATTTTTATCCAATACGGAATGTTAAGCGACGAAAAATTTTACGAAAAAGCCGAAAAATTTTTCCTGCTCGAAAATACGGAACATAAATTCTTTACATTTGAGGAATACAGAAAACTTACCGAAGCAAACCAAACCGACAAAGATAAAAATCTGATATGGCTTTATACCGACAATCCGGAAGGGCAATACAGTTTTATAGAAGAAGCAAAAGAAAAAGGTTACGACGTATTAATTATGAACGGGCAATTAGACGCACATTTTATAAATCATATGGAAACCAAACTCGAAGGAGTGCGATTTGCCCGGGTTGATGCCGATATTATCGATAAATTAATTCTGAAAGACGAAAAATTCGAGTCTAAACTCACAAAAGAAGAAGAAGATAACTTATCGGTAGTTTTCCAAAGTCGTTTGCCCGACAACGCAACATACTCGGTAAATTTCGAAGCAATGAGCGAAACGGCAAATCCTACCGTAATTACTCAAAACGAATTTATGAGAAGAATGAAAGATATGTCTAAACTCGGCGGAGAAGCTTCTTATTACGGAAATTTGCCGGACAGTTTTAACCTTACGGTAAACTCGAACCATAAACTTATAGAAGTTCTTAAAGATAAAATGAACAAATCTTTAGGAAAAAAATTAGAAGAAATAAAAAACGAAAAAGATAAAATAAACTCGGAAATTGATGCCTTAAATAAACTGCAAAAAGACAAAAAAGAAGAAGAAATTCCGCAGGAAGAAAAGGATAAGCGAGAGGAATTAAATAAAAAAATCTCGGAACTCGAAGACAAAAAACGAAAACTTTTAACAGATTTCGGCAAAAAACAAAAACTCGTCAAACAACTGACAGACTTAGCTTTACTTGCCAACAACATGCTTAAAGGCGAAGCCCTGAGTAAATTCGTAAAAAGAAGCATTGAACTGATAAAACACTAACAATAAACACTTTAACAAAGGCAGCTGATTTATATATCATGCTGCCTTTGTTTTTTTTATTAAAAAAAAAGCCGGATATTCAATACTTTTTTGGAAATCTAAGTTTTTTATTTGTATATTTGAAATCTATAAAAAGTTAAAAAAACAATTTTCTGTAATGGAAAGTATTTACGTAAAAAAAACAAAGAAAACACCTCTAATAAACTTAGACCTTAAAGAAAACATTTTCCAAATAAAAGGTCCGTCTTTTTCCGAAGACATTCTTGCTGTTTACGAACCCGTAATAAAATGGATGGAAGAAGCACTTCCCGAATTAAAAAAAGAATTAACCTGCGAATTTTATTTTACCGTTTTAAACAGCGCTTCACACAAAAAAATATTCCAAATTTTGATTATTCTGAACAGTTTTATGGACAGAGGCAAAAAAATCAAAGTAAAATGGTATTACGACGAAGATGACGAAGATATAATGGAAATGGGAGAAGATTTAACGGAACTCATAAATCTTCCCTTTGAACTTATACCTGTCGTCAGCTGATTATCAACTGCAAAATAAAATAAGACGTATGATTATTTATCCTCTTAAAGAGATATTTTATTTTATTTCCGTTATTTTTTAAACGCATGTCTATTAAATTAATATCCGGTTTTTTGCTTATGTCGCGTTTAAAAAACTCATCCAAATAATCACGAATTTTTATTAGACTCTCTTCGGTAGTTCCGTTAATAATATTAATCTTATTTCCGAGCACCTGCATTTTTTCGTTTAAAATAACGTTACCCGCCGTTAAAAACAACTTACCGTCTTTTTTGCTAAGCAGATAAACTCCCCTGCTGTGACGATTTTCGGCGTCGGATTCTCCGTCATAAATATAATTATCGGCAAAATCAATAATATTTCTTATCATCTTTACGGTTAAATCAAAAACTTTTTGCTTTACGAGTTTTCCGCCTATCGAATGAGACTCTATTATGGGAAGTAAACTTTCGAGATTTTTAAATGCAAAAGAACCGTTAAAATTTAAAAGAATATTTTCGGAGTTCAGCAATTCATGAAATTTTGAAATTCTGGCTAACGAAGTTAAATTCGAAACCGTTTTGTTTTCGTCACCTTTATTTATTATCAACTGAACCTGATAATAGTAATAAGAAAATTTATCGTCAATATTTTTAAACATAAAGTTCAAATGCCCGTCGGTGCGTCTTGCCATTGTAATAATACCGAGTCCGCCGCCGCCCTTTTCGCTTATTACCCCGTCAAGCAAAATCTTTTTATATTCCTCTTTCAATTCTTCCGGAGACGAAGTTTTAATCTTCTTTAAATACGACTCCAAATAAGGAATATTTTCGTTACTTATAACATTTGCAGTCGTTAAATAAACAGAGTTGTCGGTTTTTTGAATTACCAAAAGACTCTCGTCCGAAATACTTTCGTCATCGGCAATATCCTGATGTCTTATAACATTCTGCAACGATTCTATTAAAAAATAAGAAATACGACTGCGATAAGCATAAGCATTCGAATCCGAAACAAATTTAGCATCGTTAAGTTGTAAAATATTTTCCGTTATTTTCTCGGAAAAATGTCCTCGATACACATACTCAAAATAATCTTCGTCAATATATTTTGTCAGCTCGTATGCAATATCTATTTGCCTTATATTATACTGATTATTAGTCATTTAAATATTTATATGATGTTTTTTATGTTTTTCTTGTCTGATTTTTCCGCAATTTAATAATTTATTTTTTATTTTTAAGTTCTATGCCTTTAATATATTTCGTAATACTTTTTATTTTTCCGTTTTCGAAATAAGTTTTCCAAAGCCCGTTTTCTTTTCCTTCTGTAAA
>JAADDR010000188.1 GCA_013153865.1 Chlorobiota bacterium
ACGATAACGGGCATCAACGGATTCGCACAAAAAATAAACCTGTTGCCGAATCCCGTAAACACCGAAACAGAAAGAACAATAGCTCCTTACGTAAGCTACGACGGTAAAAGCATAGTCTTTATACGGCAAACAAAAAAATACCGCCGCATGTTCGAATCAAAAAAACAACCCGACGGCAAATGGTCCGAACCCGTACCCGTAAAATCAGTCAATACATTCGACTCTCTCGGATGGTTTATTGATGCACCGACATATAATTACAATGCAACCGTAATATATTTCAGCATGATAGAAGACAAAAAAGATGCAAACTTTAATATATACTACACCGAAAAAATTAACGAAATTTGGTCCGAACCGGTAAAAATAAACCTGCCTGTCAACGAATATACCGACAAAACCGACCCTTTCATAAGTTTCGACGGCAAACAACTGTATTTTGCCGGACGCACAGACGATAAAGAACTTGACGATTACGAATGCTACAACATATATGTTTCACAAAAAACAGACACAGGATGGTCGGAACCCAAAGCTCTGCCCGAACCGGTAAATTCCGGATGCGACAGAGCCCCAAGAATGGCTGCCGACGGTAAAACATTATATTTTATGTCGGTAAGAGGTGATAAAAAAACGGGAATAGACCTGTACTACGCAAAAAAAATCACAAAAAACGCTTGGCTTACACCCGTACCCGTAGACACACTTAACAATAACAGAGACGAAGCATACCCCAGCATCCCCCTTTCGGGGAAATATTTATACTACCAACAAAAATCAAAAAAGAAAAACGCTAAAGACGAAAAAGCCGTAAAATACCTGCTGCCGGCAGAACTGCAACCGGAAAAAACCGTGAGATTTTACGGATACGTTACCGACTTAAACTCCGGCAAACCCGTTAAAGCAACAATAAACATCATAAACCCGAATACATCCGAAATACTTTCACAAGTAAAAGCAAACGAAAAAACAGGAAAATACAGTCTTTTCCTGCAAAAAGGAAAAAAATACAGAATAGAAGTTTTCGCAAAAAAATACTCACACTTCTTCTTCTACTTTAATGCCGGAAAACTTAAAAAATTCGAAGAAATTCAAAAAAACATAACACTGTACCCCAAAGTTAATCTCATACTCAATGTTTACGACACGGAAATATACGAACCCGTACCGGCAACCGTTTCCGTTTACGACAAAGAAACAAACAAAAAAGAAGACGTATCCCTCAAAAAACTCGGCACCGGGCGATTCAACCTTACGCTGTCAATAGGAAAAAACTATGAAATACGCGCCGAACACAAACACTTCATAAGCAATAAATTCAATTTAGACCTTACGGGAACCGTACAATTCAACGAATTTGAAAGAGATCTGGAACTTCAAGTCAAAAAAATAGATTACGAAATTAACCTGTCCGACAAAGAAACCGGAGAAGGTGTCGAAGCACTCGTAGAAATTACAAACCTGTCCACAAACGAAAAAATAATAAGAAAAGTAAAAACCGGAAAAAACGGAAAACTGAAAATAAAACTGCGAGACGGAACCCAATACGAAATAAGCGTCAAACCTAAAGGATACGCATTCTACAACACAACTGTCGATTTAGTCGACGAAAACGCAGATTATACACTAACGGCAGAACTCAAACCGCTAAAAAAAGATACTAAAATAGAACTCAACGACATCAATTTCGAAACAAACTCGGCAGACTTAAACGAAAGTTCCTTCGAAGAACTCGACCGACTCGTCGAACTCCTGAAAACAAACTCAAACATGATAATAGAACTTGCCGCACATACCGACGATGTAGGATCCGAAGCATACAACCTGAAACTCTCCTACAGAAGAGCCGAATCCGTTAAAGAATATCTGCTCGAAAAAGGAATACCCGAAGAACAAATCATTGCAAAAGGATACGGCGAAAGCAAACCGGCTTTTCTGCCCGCAAATACCGAAGAAAACAGAGCAAAAAACAGACGCGTGGAATTAAAAGTTATTGAAATAAAATCAATATAAAAAAGAAAACATTTGCGATTATGACAAAAAAAATCATACCTAATATTATAATAATACTTTTAATACCGGTCATATTATCCGCATCATCAAAACTTAAATACGAAGACGTTTACAAAGTAGTATTAAGCGGAGATAAAGAAAACGCATACACTATGCTGCTGGCATACCAAAAACAAGACCCGGACTTTGCAAACGTTTACTTCCAACTCGGACTTATTGCCGAAGATTGGGCTTTCGAATTTAACCCGTATACAGAATTTTATTACACCAAATTATTTATCTACAACACAAAATTATACTTTAACCTTGCAAAACTGTACCTGAAAGACGAAAAAAACAAAAACAGATCATATTACAAAAATGCTCCTGTAATACCAAAAGGAAAAAAACTGCAAATAGAAGACATAAACCAATACATAGACTCACAAGTAGAAAAAATTAAAGACTACGAAAAACACGTTATCAAAATAATAAACCTGTATAACAAAAGCAGCGACTCCTATAACGAATGCGTAAGCACATTCATGAAAATAAACTCAGACTACGCAAAAATTAAAAACATATACCTCAGCGACGACAAACAACTCGAAAAAGACATGACAAAACTGAAATCCGACTTTGACTCAACCCTCATATATTTCAAAAAATACAAAACCGCTCTCGCAGAATACCCGCTTAACAGATACAACCAGAATTACCGCCTCAAAGACATCATAACATACCGCTTGGACGGACTTACATACTCCGGATTCTTAAACGACGACATCCTCCTGTGGAATTACGGAAAATGGGTTGAAAACGTTCGAAACATCAAAGAAACCGTAATAAAAAACAACAGAGAAGAAATATTTAAACAAGACAAACAAATAAAACAAAAAATAAAAGCACTCGAATACGGCGAATATTTCGACGATTACGCACACTTTAAACTGGACAACAAATTCATCTATAAAATAGAAAAATTCGACAATAACTCACTGCTCATAAAACTTTTCAAACTGAACGAAGCAAAAATAAATTTCCTCGAACTCTTCAAAAAATCAATCAATAACCCGGCAACTATTACATGCTGCCCGATAATCAAAAGAGCCGCATACTGCATAAACCTCAACAAACAAAAAAAATACGCCGACAGCATAAACAACATATTCATAAATGCAATAAAACCGGAAGAAATAAAAAAATACAAAACATTCTACATATCCGAATACGACGGACTCAAAGGACTCAAAGAATATTCCTTCAGACAAAGCCTGTTTTTCGACGCAAAACAAAAAGATGCCATGCTGAACCTCAAAAAACACTTATACTTTACGGCTTTTAAAATTAATACCGACTCTCTGTCCTACAATAACACCCCGTTCCAAACACAAGTTACATCACCCGAAACAAACAACAACGAACCCGGCAAATACTATATAACAGACTTCAAAAACACAAAAGAAGGAACAATCTGGATAAGCGGATACACAATATCCGAAAACAACAAAATGCAAGGATACACCGCATTCTCCGAAGATAACAAAAACATCAAATTCCTGTCACTAAACGAAAAAAACGACACCGCAAATACATGCAACCTCATAATAGCTCCGTATAAAAAAGGATGCTATGCCGTTAAAACAACCAAAGGAACACAAATAAACAATACTCTCGTTAAATACGACAACAACGGTAAAATAATATTATCACTAAATCTGCCATATCACAAAATACCGAGAATAATTAAATACGACGACATAAACAACAACATAATAATAATTTTCGGAGGATATAAAATGAACAAAATATCGGACGATAACAAACAAATAATATACCATCTAAACCCCGACGACCAACTCCGAACATACGAAATCAAAATTAACGCAAAAATACAATTCTTTGATATCGTAAAACGAAATAAAAAACTATATTTGTTCGGTAATTTCATTAACTTCGAAGACCTTTCCGGAAATACCGTTTACTCTAAAGCGGGAACATCGGAAAATAAAACAAACATACTCGTTACAATAATTAACAACGGGATGATAGAAAAACAAATTCCGTTTTTCGACACACAACCGGTATTCGGAGTTAAAGCACTGAAAATAAACAGTAACACAATTAACATATTAGGATACAAAACAGAACTTAAAGAACAAAATTTCGAAAACCTGAAAACAAAAGAATTATATTACCGGCTTATAAACCCCGAAGGAGAAAAAATAAACTCCGCTTGGCACGATTAATGTTTTCAATAAATATTAAAAAATTCTAAGTCTTGAACCCTAATTCCGACAAAATGAACTTAAAAAAACAACTCATAATAACCCTGATATTCCTGCTGTTTTCAAACACATTATTTTCACAAATCGAAAGCAAAGGAATACCGTACATTAAAAACTACACCAGAACAGATTACGACGGAAACAATGCAACATACTCGGTAATTCAAGACAAAAGAGGAATCATGTATTTCGCAAACCAAACATACATCCTCGAATTTGACGGAAAAAACTGGCGAAAAATATTCATCCCCGGAGACCCCAATATATACTCGCTCGCAAAAAACAACGAAGGAACAATATTCGTAGGAGCATCCGTAGGAGAACTCGGATACCTCTATATCGACGACACGGGAAGCATGAAATACAAATCTCTTAAAAATAAAATCCCGGAAGACAAACAACAATTCACACTCGCACGAGAAGTCATTAAAGGCCCGGACAACGAAATGATATTCATAACACCGCTTACACTTTACATATACCAAAACGACACAATAAAAACAATAGACGTAGAAAAACCCGAAAACCGTTTCGTAAACCCGTTCGAAGTAAACGGAAAAATATACATCCAAGAAAAAGGACTCGGAATAATGGAATATAAAAACGGTAAACTCTCACTGCTCAAAAAAACAGAATTCTTCTCAAATAAATGGGTCGTGGGAATGTTCGGAATCCCGGAATCAGACAAAATAAACATTGCAACATGGCAAGACAGCGTTTACAACTACAATAAAGGAAAAATAAAAAGCATAAACGAAAACTCCTTACTGAAAAGCCTTTATAAAACCGCAAAATACAACTCAAAATACTATGTAGGAGGACTATACGGAAAAGGACTCATTATTTGCGATAAAAATCTCAGAGTAATAAAACATATTACAACAAACAACGGGCTGCAAAACAACACGGTATTCTCCGTTTACGTAGATGCCGACAAAAACATTTGGATAGGAACAAACGACGGAATATCAGTAATATACGCCAACCTGCCATACACCGTATTCTCATCTTTCGCAAACCTTACCGAAGCCGTTTACACATCAATAAAATTTAAAAACAACCTATACGTCGGAAGTTCCGTCGGAATATTTTACAAAAACTTCAACAAAAAAAACAGCATCGACGGAGGCAAATTCAAACAAATACAAATCCCCCAAGGATCAGTACAAATCTGGAAAATCGATACAATAAACAACACTCTGCTCGCAGCATCATCAATGGGACTCTATCTCGTAAACAACGACAAAGCAGAACTCGTCGGACCGGACGTAAGCGTAAAAAGCTTCATAAACATCAACGGCAAAAAAAATACAATCCTCGCAACCGGCGGAAACGGACTCTCTCTGTTCAAATACGAAAACAACACATGGAAATACGAACATACCGTTAAAAACTTCAAAGGAAACTTCAGACATATCGAAGAAGACTCCGACGGCTCATTCTGGATATCAGACAGAAGCAAAGGAATATTCAGACTTAAACTCACTCCGGAACTCGACTCGGTAATTACTGAACAAGAATTTACCGAAAAAGACGGACTGCCCTCAACATTCGGAAACTACGTATATAAAATAAACAACAGAATCGTATTCACTACAGACAAAGGAGTTTACATTTTCGACAAAAAAACACAAAAATTCATCAAAGACCCGGAATTTCACGAAATATTCAAACGAGACATTAAAATAACAAACCTTTACCAAGCCCGAAACGGAAACATATGGTTTAAAGAAGAAATAAAAGACCCCAAAATAAGAACAAAAAAATACTGGGAACTCGGAGAAATAATAACAAAAAACGGTAAAACCGAAATAATAAAAAAACCATTCTACAAAGTAAAAAACAGAATTAACAGCATAAACCAAATATCCGACAACGAACTTATAGTCGGAACAGAAAGCGGCTTTGTCCTGTACAACCTTAACTCATCAAAAAAATTCGAAAAACCGTTTCTCGCATTAATCAGAAAAATAGAAATAATAAAAAACGACTCGCTTATATTCGGCGGAGCATTCAAAAACGACTCCGGACAAATGGTATTACAACAAAACCCCGACAAAATCCCGCAAATACCGTTCGAATTTAACGACCTCAGATTCTCATTCGCATCAGTCTTCTACGAAGAACCCGAAAAAACAAAATACAAATTTATACTCAGGCACAACGACACACAATGGTCCGACTGGAAATCAAAAACCGACAAAGAATACTCAAACCTCGACCCCGGAACATACACATTTATAGTAAAAGCAAAAAACCTCTACAACGTCGAAAGCAAAACAGCAGAATTCACTTTCGAAATACTGCCGCCGTGGTATAGAACATTCGGAGCATACCTCGGATACTTCATACTTTTCATACTTTTCATATACGGCATAATACAATTAAGTATAGCACGACTCAAAAAACAAAGAGAAAACCTCAAAAGAATAGTAGAAGAAAGAACAAAAGAAATACAAATACAAAAAGAAGAAATAGAAGCAAAAAACGAAACACTCTCTGCCCAAAACGAAGAAATAAGCCAAAAAAACGCATCAATTACGGCAAGCATAAATTACGCAAAAAGAATACAAGAAGCAATGCTCCCGCTTAAAGAAAAAATAAGCAAAGGACTGCCCGAAAACTTTATACTCTTTAAACCCAGAGATATAGTAAGCGGAGACTTCTATTGGTATGCCGAAAAAGACGGAAAAATTATATACACGGCAGTCGATTGCACCGGACACGGTGTCCCGGGAGCTCTAATGAGTATGATAGGAAGCGAAATACTTACTACAATAGTAAACACAAACGGTATAACAAAAGCAGACGTAATACTCAAAAAAATGAACGACTACGTAGTAAAAGCACTAAAACAAGAAAAAGAAGGTCTCTCGCAAGACGGTATGGACATGGCTCTGTGCGTTATCGACAAAGAAAACAAAACAGTAGAATTTGCAGGCGCAAAAAACCCGCTTATCTACATAACCGACGGCGAACTGAAAACCGTTAAAGCAAGCCGAAACGGAATAGGAGGATACCAAACCGAAGAAAAAGACTTTAAATCCGAAATAATACACTACAAATCCCCGACATGGTTCTATATGTTCTCCGACGGATACCAAGACCAATTCGGAGGTCCCCAAAACCGTAAATTTATGATTAAACAACTCAAAAAACTATTACTCGACATACACTACAAACCAATGGAAGAACAACACAGAATCCTGAACGAAGTAATAGAAAAATGGATGGAAAACACTCCCCAAACAGACGATATACTGCTTATAGGATTCAAACTCTGACACAATTATCAAAAACTAAAAACAATAAAAACATACTTTTAATGTTATATACCCCGTATAAACAATCACAAAACTAAACATATGAAAATAAAACTCAAAAAAACGCTCGTAAACATAATACTCATCACCGTTACGGCAACAATAACATCCAATGCTCAAAAAGCAACCCTCAAAGGACAAGTAATAAACAACACAAAATACACAAAAATAGAACTCCAAGACCTGTCATACAAAACATTAGAAACACAAAAACTCGACAAAAAAGGAAAATTCAAATTCAATACCGAATTTGATAAATTCAACTTCTACATTCTGGTTCTCGACAAACAAAACTTTACCGTATTCTTTCCCGAACCCGGAGAACAAGCCGAAATAATAATAAACGCCGATAACATACGAAACCCCGAAATCAAAAACTCCGAACAAACAAAAATATACTACGAATACAGTAAAAAATTCTCCGAAATAAAAAACAACAAAGACAAAATCGAATTTATAAAAAAAATGATTGACGACAACCCCTCGTCTCCGGTTTGCATATTCTTTATCGACAACCTCAACCCGAAAACAGATTACGAATACTTCAAAAAACTCGCCGACGGACTCAAAAAATACAAATACAACCCTATCGTCAACGAATTCATTACAAAAACCGAAAACATTAAAAAATTAGAACCCGGAAAAGAAGCTCCCGACATAGCACTACCCGACCCCGACGGCAATATCATAAAACTCTCGTCACTCAGAGGAAAATATGTCCTCATAGACTTCTGGGCTTCATGGTGCAGACCATGCAGAGCAGAAAACCCCAACAACGTAAAACTGTACCAAAAATACCGCGACAAAGGATTCGAAATATACGGAGTATCTCTCGACAAAGACAAAAACTCTTGGATAAAAGCAATAGAAAACGACAAACTCACATGGACACAAGTAAGCGACCTCAAATTCTGGCAATCCGAAGGAGCAAAAATATACAACGTAAAAGCAATACCGCACACCGTACTGCTCGACAAAGAAGGTAAAATAATAGCAACCGGACTGAGAGGTCACAACCTGTCTCAAAAACTAAAAGAAATATTCGGATACTAAAACAAAAATGACACAACTGCCGAAAAACCCTACACTTAAAGACATGCAAGAACACATCAAAAAACTTGCAATAAAACGAGGATGGAACAAAAACAACCACCTGGAAATATTTCTGCTGCTTACCGAAGAAATAGGAGAACTTGCAAAAGCCGTCAGAAACAAAACAAACCTATATACCGAAAACAACAAAAAATACCATAAAGAAGAACTCGAACTCGAATTTGCCGATGTCATGAACTACATTTTCGACCTGGCAAACTACTTCGACATAAACCTCGAAGAAGCTTTCAGAAAAAAAGACAAAATAAATGCCGAACGAAACTGGAAAAACTGAAATACCGAATTTACAAACACTAAAAACAACAAAACCGTGAAAAACAAAATTATAATTACGATAATACTGACAACATCAACGCTGCTCACACAAGCACAAAAAATTAACGACATACAACTCCTTAAATCAGAACTCGACACAATCTCACAACAAAAACTGACCGTAAACTCCGTTGCCGTTAACCAAAACGGAAACTGGATAATTCTTTACGGAGACATAGGATACTCATTCACGCAAATGCCGCAAAAACTGTCCGAAAAATTAGAAACACTGAACAAAAAACAAATACCCCTTAAAGACATAGACTTCATCGGAAAATCCGGATGGCTGCTGTTAGCCGCCGAAAACGCATTCTACTCAGACTCCCTGCCCGAAAAATTCCTAAACGCACTCAAACAAGTCAACAAACAAGGACAAACAATAACATGCGCCGACACATACAAAAACAAAACCCTGCTGCTGTTCGGAAAAAACAAATACTACAAACAAAACATACCCGAAACACTCAAAAAAAAGATTATAAACCTGCAATACAGAAATCAATATATCAAAAATGCGGCACTTACAAAAAACGACGGATGGGCACTGCTATACGCAACAAAAGGATTTACATACAAAAACATCCCGGTTGCAACCGCAGAAAAAATGAAAGAACTCGTGCAAAACGGCTCCTCTCTCGACAAAATCTTCTTCCTCCCGGACAACAAATGGATTATAATTTACGACAAATATAAATACGCAAGCAATCTATGACAATACAAAAAACCCTTATAATACTTACCGCAATAATAACGGCAAACTCTGTTAACGCCCAAAATACCGTATCCGCAAAACTATATTTCCCCCGGGAAATATCGGAAAAAGAACCCCTCGAAATAAAACTCGAAATACACAAACCCGAAAAACTCACATCATACGCAACATTCAAACAAAAAATACCCGAAGGATTCAACATCTCACCGGAAAACACCGCTGACGCAAAAATTACATTCGAAAACAACATTCTTACACTTTCGTGGATAAGACTCCCCGACCGAAACACCGTAAACGCAAAATACAAAATAATAAACAACCGCGCAAAACCGGGAACATACAACCTCGGAGGCAACTTCTCATATATTACGAATAACAAAAAAGGCGAAATAAATATCAAAAACAAAACATTTACCCTAATACCCCGAAAAACAAACACACCGGAAAACAATAACATAAAATGCATCAGAAAAAAAATACCGCAAAACAACAAAACACTTACAATAAAAATAAACATCAACGGATTAGAAAATATACCATGCATAATTACGGAAGAAATCCCGCCGGGATACAAAATTAAAACCCACAACGAAGAACAAACAGCAACAAAAATCAACAACCGTATAATACAATTCTACTGCAACAAAACAAACAAAAACCAACAAAACAAAATAATAACATACACTCTAATCCCCGAAAACAAAAACCTTAACACAACACCACTGATATACGGAAAACTATCCTTTATCAAAAAAAACAAAATAATAAACATCCCCGTAACAGACAGTAAATAAACACAACAAAAAATAAATGCAAACTTTTTTCACAATTCTTGCACAGAGTTAAAATTTTATTCTATTTTTGCAAAGTGAATACTCACTAACATAACATTTGCAAAACAAAATGAACCTTACCGCACGACAATTAGACATAATAGGAACGGCCGGTAAACTGCTGACATCTTTCGGACTAAGCGGGCTGACAGTTAAAAACATAGCAAAAGAAATGCACTTTGCCGAAAGCACGCTGTACAGACACTTCCAAAGCAAAGAAGAAATAATAGTCTCAATGCTGCAATATCTTGCCGACAGCATCGACTCAAGACTAAAACAAATAAAATACACGGAAAACCCCGAAAAAAGCCTGAAAATTCTATTCAAAAACCAACTTAACTTTTTCGCGGAAAACCCGCACTTCGTAGCATCAGTATTCTCAGACGGATTAATGGAAGAAACAGAAAACATTAACAACGCAATATCAAAACTCATAAAAATAAAAACAAAATATTTAAGCCGGATAATAACGGAAGGACAACAAAAAAAAATATTTACCGATAAAATACCTGCTGAACTGCTGGTAAACATAATTATGGGATCTTTCAAACTCCAAATGCTGAAATGGAGAATGGACAATTTCGGCTTCGACATAAAAAAAGAAGGAAACGAAATGGTCAGATACTTCCTCATACTTATCCGAAACAACAAATAAAAAACAAAAAAATATATATCATGAACAAAATAAAATCAACTAAATTCAAAAAAATGTTAGTTAACACTCACAAATTAAAATTCCTTACGGCATTAATCATAACCATGATTATATCCGTACAAAACTATGCACAAACATGGACTCTGCAACAATGCATAGACACGGCACAAACAAATAACAAAAACCTGCAAATAAGCAAAAACGAAATGCTGATAAGCTCCGAAAAAGAAAAAGAAGTAAAAGCAAACCTGCTGCCAAAAATAAAACTCGCGGCAGACTACAAATACTTCATAGACCTGCCATACCAACTAATGCCCGCATCGGCATTCGGAGGACCCGAAGGCATATACAATGCCGTGCAATTCGGAACACCGCACAACATAAACGTAGGACTGCAAGCAGCATTACCCCTCTATAACCCGGAACTCTACGGAGGAATGAAAACGGCAAAAACAGCCGTAAAACTAAACCAACTTAAATACAAAAAAACACAAGAAACAGTTTTTTTCGATATATCAAACTTATATTACAACGCACAAATACTGAAACACCAAATAACATTTATCGACAGCAACCTCACAAACACAGAAAAACTGCTCAAAACAGTAGAACTGCTGTATAACCAAAAATTAGCAAAAAAAACAGACGTCGAAAAAATAAAACTGCAAAAAGCAACCCTTAACACACAACGCGAAACAGCAATGAATAACCTTACACAAATAATAAACCTGCTCAAACTTAACATGGGAATACCCGCAGAAACAAAATTAGACGTAGAAACAGAAATAAAATACAAAAACAACATCACATACGAACAAAAACAAAACATTGACATCCAAATCGCAGGAACACGAAAAGAACTCCTCGAAACCGAACTCAAAACAATCAAAAACAGCAGACTGCCGTCAGTATCGGCATACGCAAACTACTCGCAAACAGGATTCGGATACGACGGAGAACCCGAAAGCTTCCTCGATTTCTACACAATGTCATTCGTAGGACTGCAAATAACCGCACCAATATTCAACGGAACAGTAACTAAAAGAAAAATAAGCCGAAAAAAAATAGAAATCGACAACAGCAAACTCCAAACGGAACTGCTCTCCGACCAAAACAATATACAAATCGAAAACGCCGTAAAACAACGAAACATAGCATCAAAAAACATTGCGGATACCGAAAACCAAATAAACCTTGCACAATCAATATACAACCAAACAATTCTGCAACAAAAACAAGGTGTCGCAAGCCTTACCGACGTATTAATGGCAGACGGAAAACTCAAAGAAGCCCAACAAGACAATATTGCAGCAATTATTAATTACCTTAAAGCAGACTTAGAACTGAAAAAATTAACGGGAAACATAAATTTATCAAAGTAAACAAATAATAAAACTAAATAAAATGAATACAAAGAAAACGATATTATGGATTGTTACTCTGGCAGTAATATTAGCTGTTATGATTATTCAACTGAAAAAAAACAGACAAGAAACACTTAACAAAGTCTATCACTACGACAAAAACGCTCCCGTCAGCATACATGCCGACACGCTGAAACTCAAATCACTTAACGACAAAACAACATTTTCCGGAATATTTAATCCGAACAAAGAAACAAAAATAAGTGCCGATATCCCCGGAAAAGTAGAAGAAGTATTCGTAAAAGAAGGAGACTACGTAAAAAAAGGTACTCCGCTGCTGCAACAAGACAAATCTTCCCTGATGCTCGAACTGAAACAAGCCGAAGTCGCACTAAAAGAAATACAAGACGACGTAAACAGATACTCGGTATTGGCGGAAGCAGACGCAGTACAAGGCGTAAAACTCGAAAAAGCTCAACTCGGATTACAAGCAGCAAAAATTAAACGCGAAATACTGCTCGACAAAATAAACAAAACAACCGTCAGAGCTCCCTTCTCGGGAATTATAACAACAAAATTTACCGAAAAAGGAGAATACGCAGCACCGGGCAGACCGCTGTTTCAACTCGTTGACATAAACACGCTCAAATTTACCGTAAACGTATCCGAAAACGACCTCGTTTTATTCAAAAACAACAAAACATATCCCGTTAAAGCAACAGTATATCCGCAAGACACACTATACGGAAAAGTAATATCAATAGGAAGCGAATCAAACAAAATGAGTCACGATTTCCCCGTACTGATGAGCGTAAAAAACACTCCCGACCTGAAAGTAAAAGCCGGAATGTTCGGTAAAGCTCACATAAAAAGAGACAACGAAAACAACGAAAAATACATAATAATAGAAGCATCATCACTCATAGGAAGCAATATTCACCCGCAAGTATATATAGTAAAAGACAATAAAGCTTGGTTACAAGACATAGTAATATCAAGCCGATTCAAAAACAATGTCGTCGTATCTAAAGGACTCAAAGAAGGAGACATAATAGTAACAACCGGCTTCATAAATTTATTTAACGGAGCTAATGTATCAATTAAGAAATAAGAACTATGAATATAACAGAAATATCAATTAAACGACCCTCACTGATTATCGTATTATTCGGAGTACTAATACTGCTCGGAGTAATCGGATTCAGCAACCTGAGCTACGAATTACTGCCGGACTTCAGCCAACCGGTTGTAGTAATAAAAACAATGTACCCGGGTGCAGAACCGCACGAAGTGGAAAATACGGTATCAAGAAAAATAGAAGACGCATTATCCAATCTCGAAGGCATAGACTACATGGAAACATACTCTCTGCCCAACGCATCGGTTATTATCGTAAACCTGAAATACGGAACAGACTTGGATAATACAATGCAAAACGCACAAAGATATATAGACAACATAAAAAACGACTTGCCGGACGACATACTCAGCCCACAAATGAGTAAAGTATCACCTAACGACCTGCCGATTATGTCCATAAGCGCAACTTCAAACCTCCCGGCAACCGTCTTTTATCAAAAAATGAAAGACGATTTCCTCCCGCAAATACAACAACTAAACGGAGTTGCCGAAATAACAATGCTCGGAGGCGAAGAAAGAGAAATTCTCGTTAAAGTCGACCAAAAAAAACTGAAACTATACAAAATATCGCTGCTGCAAGTCGTAGAAGCAATCAAACAATCAGACATAGACATACCCTCCGGAGAAGTACAAACAAACAAAGAATACCACTCCGTAAGATTTATCGGTAAATTTAAAAAAATAGACCAAATAATGAACGTGCAGGTAGCAATGCCGGCACCCGGAAACCCTATTTACCTCAAAGACGTAGCATCCGTTACCGACGGGGTAAAAGAAATAACATCGGTAAGCCGCTACAACGGAGTAAACGGAATCGGTATTCTGCTCAAAAAACAAGGCGACGCCAACGCAGTTAACGTATCCCGGTTAGTCAGAAAAAAACTCAAAGAAATAGAAAAAGAATACGCTAAAGACGGTGTAAAATTTAAAATAGCCGACGACTCCACAACAAATACCGTTGCAGCCGTAAATTCCGTGGTTGACGACCTGATTATGGCAGTTATACTCGTATCGGTAGTAATGCTGCTGTTCCTCAGAAGCTACAGAAACTCTTTAATCGTTCTCGTGGCAATACCTACATCTCTTGTTACGGCATTCGCAATGATGTGGATGCTCGGATACACGCTTAACCTGATGACACTGCTCGCAATGTCGCTGATAATAGGTATTCTGGTTGACGACTCCATCGTTATACTCGAAAACATACAACGACACCTCGACATGGGAAAAGACAAACGAACGGCAGCATACGACGGACGTATGGAAATAGGTTTCTCCGCACTCTCCATTACCCTTGTCGACGTAGTGGTATTTGCTCCGATACTGTTCCTGCAAGTATTCGTTGCCGGAATGCTAAAACAATTCTCGGTTGTGGTAATTACATCTACTCTTACAAGTCTGCTCGTAGGATTTACACTCACACCCTGGCTGGCTTCAAGAATAGGAAAAAAAGAAGAACTGAAACCCACAAATCCGCTGAACAGATTCTTACTCTGGTTCGAAAAACAACTTAACGCATTTATTGAATGGTACGGAAACCAACTTAAATGGGTACTCGAACACAAACTCATCTTCGGAGGAATAGTTATCGTAATCATAATCCTAACGGCAGTTATAATGAAACAAGACATCATAGGCAAAGAAATGATGTCAACAGGCGACCAGGGAAAATTCAGTCTTAACTTGGAATTCGATAAAACAACAACAGTTCAACAAAACAATATCGTAAGTCAGGAAATAGAAAACTTCATACTGCAACAACCCGAAGTCTCAACACTGTTCAGCAACATAGCCGGACCGAGTACAAGTATCGGAAGTTTGGGTATCGGTTCTCCTTACATATCCGAATTTACAATACAACTAAAACCTTTCGAAGACAGAAAAGTTACTACCATAGCATACATGAAAAGTCTTAAAAAAGAATTGCAAAAACGATTCCCCGGAATAAACTTTTCAATGTCCGTACTCGGACTAATACCGAGATCTGCTCCTATTAAAATAACCCTGAGCGGAAGCGACCTCGATTTAGTTATGAAAACTTCCGAAAAATTACAAGACGCAATCGAGAAAATACCCGGAGCCGATAACGTTCAACTTTCGGTAGAAGAAGGTAACCCCGAATACAAAGTTATTCCCGACAAAGACAAAATGCAACGACTCGGACTTACAAGCGCATACGTCGGGCTTAACTTAAGAACGGCTTTTAAAGGCAACGACGACGCCGTTTTGGTTGAAGAAGGTACCGAATACCCCATAGAAGTACGTTTAGACAACTTCGACAGAAGAAATTACGACGACGTAAGAAACATTATCATAATTAACCCGGCTCATGCCCCGGTTAAAGTATCTCAATTTGCCGAAGTCGTTCAAGACAATTCGCCCTCAATGCTCGAAAGAATAAACAGACAACCCGCAGTTACTCTCACATCCGAAGCATTCGGACGACCCTCTGGAAGTTTGGCGGACGATGTAATTAAATACCTCGAAGAAAACCCTTTACCAAAAGGCATTAAATTAATGTGGGAATCGGACGTTAAAACTCAAAACGAAAGCTTCGGGGCATTAGGCTCGGTAATGCTCATATCATTCATATTAATTTATCTGATAATGGTCGCTCTTTACGACAATTACATATATCCTTTCGTGGCATTATTCGGTATCCCCTCGGCAGTAATCGGCGCATTCCTTGCTCTTAACTTATCTCTTAACGATATAACTTTATTTGCTCTGCTCGGAATGATTATGCTGATGGGACTGGTTACAAAAAATGCAATCCTGATAGTCGACTTTACCAACCAGCTTAAAGCAAAAGGTCATACATACAAAGAAGCTCTTATACTGGCAGGAAAAGAACGTATGAGACCTATTCTTATGACAACGCTCGCAATGGTTATAGGTATGTTGCCTATCGCTTTGGCTAAAGGTACGGCAAGCGAATGGAAAAACGGTTTGGCATGGGTTATAATAGGAGGATTACTGTCTTCGTTAATGCTTACCGTTTACCTTGTTCCGGTTGTATATTATTTGGTAGATTCAATTAAAGAAAAAATAAACAATCGAAAAAATAAATAATCAAGTTAACCTTTAATAACATTTTTAAGTCCCGGCTTTCATACCGGGACTTTCTTATTTTTATGCCAAAAAACAGGATACTTCAAAAAACATTATCACTCTTATTCTTAAAACTTTAAATTTCCCGGAATACCCTAATAAGAATAATCTTTCGCTTTGCCCGATAACTTATAAAATGCATACATTATAAAAATTAATACAAACACCGATATAAACAAAAACGGCAAAGACGAAGACTCAACGCCGAATTTATCGGCTTTATCGTAAACCTCGGTGCCGCCGGCAAAATAATACAAACTTACCGCAAGAGCATTATTTACAAAATGAGCCGTAACGGGCATAAGTATATTACCCGACCAAACAAACAAATATCCGAACAATGCACCCAACAAAAAACGAGGCAAAAATCCGTAAAACTGAAAATGAACGGCACTGAATAAAACCGCCGTAATCAATACTGCGGCATGCACGCTCTTAGTCCAATCTCTCAACAACTGCAACAAAATACCTCTGAAAAAAAGCTCCTCTCCTATTGCCGGCAATAAAGCTATAAGCAACAAATTAACAATATAACCGCCGAAAGTATTGACATTCAAAAATGCTTCGGTCATTTTTTCCGCCGACGACTCCATGGCTTTTATTTTTAACTCCAAAGACGACATACTCTCGGGCAAAGTCAGTTTTGCATTTATAAATCCCGACAAATTTATAAACGGTACGGAAAAAACAACCGCCGATGCGGCAAGCAAAAATAAAATAAAGCCGGAATCAAACCTTACTTTTAAATATTTCAATACATTTTCCGAAAAAAGATAAGCGGCAACTATCGGCGGAATAACAAATATGCCGAAATGCTGAATAAACTGCATATACTTTATAAAAGGCATATTATCCGGATTATTGATATTTAAAGCATTACCGAAATCAGACAAATCAATACCGAATAAAGGAACGGAAATAATTATTCCTATAATCGAAAAAATCGAAATACTTGCAACAACCGTAAATAAAAAAAATATAATTTTAATACCCGGATGCGAATCTTTAAAAAAAGGCGTTCTCATCAACTCTGTTTTATTTCCTGTGTAAAAATAGTTTGCGTAGGAAAAGCAAATTCTAATCCCGACTCGTTAAAACGACTTAAAATCGACATATTCATTTCGTGCATTGCAGACCAAATATCCTCACCTTTTTTAATATAATAAATATAGCGTATATTTAACGAAAAATCACCGAAACTTTCAAATATCGCTACACAATTATCATCCGTATAAGAACTTTTGCCGTTAACATCTTTTAAAATACCGACAGCTTTTAATATATCATCCGGACTTGTATCATAAGTTAACCCCAACAGCAAAGAAACCTTTCGACTCGGCTCCGAACTGATGTTCTCAATATAAGTTTCGGTAAAATTCTTATTCGGAATAGTAACGGTTCGCCCGGCTAAAGTTTTAAGTTTTGTCGTTCTTAAACCCATATCAAATACCGTCCCGTCATAACCGTCAATAAGAATCCTGTCGCCTATCTTAAACGGTTTATCAACAAAAACGGTAACTCCTCCGAACAAATTAGCAACGGAATCTTTGGCTGCCATGGCAAATGCCAAACCTCCCAAGCCCAAACCGGCAAGCAAAGCTCCGACATCGTAACCCGCATTATTAAGCGCTACTACAATTGCCAAAATCCAAATTACCGCCTTCAAACTCTTACGTATAACCGGCAACAATTGATCATCCAAATTGCCCTTGGTCCTTTTTACCAACGGCGTTAAATAATCAACAATCAAAGAATCCGTCAAACGAACTGCCAGCCACGAAACATCAAAAATAAAAGCAACATAAAATGCTTTATCCGTAAAACCCGAAACCTCTTCGGATAAATTCAAATAACTCACGGCAAACCTTATACCCGCCAATACCAATGCCAAAATTACGGGTTCCTCAATCTGGTCAATAATAATATCATCAAGTTTAGACTTGGTCTTTGCGGTAAACTTTTTAACTATATTACCCGATATCCAATACAACACTTTGGCAAAAATAAATGTCCCGACAATTATCAACAAAGCAATACTCCAGTCTGCAACCGTATTTCCGTAAAATGTCTTTTCAAAAAAATCTCCCATAACTTTTAACTTTATTTTTTTTGCAAATCTATAATCTATTAAACAAAATTTATAAAAAAAACCGAAAAACTTATTACTTTTATCCTTTGAAATCTAAAAATAACTTAAAAATGAAAAAAATAATATTCTTACTCCTAATCTTTTCACTTTTATCTCAATATACTTACGCACAAAGACGCAAATCAACGGTAAAATGGTTCAGCATAGCCGCAAAAGCAGGATACGGAAACTCCGTACTCCTCAACATAGACAATATAGAAGACGGAAACGTCGAATTTGATTACCTGACGCCGAGTTTGTCGCTCGGAGGTCGTTTTACGTTCACATACGGAAACAACCTCGGTTTCGGTCTCGACATACTGCACTCATCTTTCGGACAAAATTACACAATAGACAACAACGGAGATATTTACGAAAAAAATTTAGACCTCACCTCTCTCGATATCCTTCCTTTTTTCAGATATTCAAGCGATAAAGGAACATATCTGGAACTCGGGCTGAAATTCTCAAACATAAAATCAATCGACGTTACAAATTCCGTAGACAGAAACTTTACTCAAAATTCAGATAACATTGATGATTATTATGCCTCAAATTTCACAAGTATGGTACTGGGATTCGGAATAGCCGTTTACAAAAACGAACGACTCGACATAAACCTCGGCACTCGCTTCTCATACTCGTTCACGGACATTACGCCCGAATACTCTTTCAACGTAGTTGACGACGGATATTACTCACCGTCAAAAGAAGTCTTGAGCGAAACAAACCCGGTATCAATACAAGGAATTTTGGAAATAAACTATTTTTTTGCATTTTGGGGCGATGCCACATGCGGCAAAGGCCGACTCATGTTGTTTAAATAAAAAAATCCGATGCCTGAAATAAACGAAATAAGGGCTTTTATTAAGCCCGAAATGGAAAAATTCGAATCATTTTTCAAAAATGCCGTTAAAAGTAATGTCCCGCTGTTAGACATTATAATGAACTACATCATCAGAAGAAAAGGAAAGCAAATGAGACCAATGTTTGTTTTCCTTTCGGCAAAACTTGCCGGAGGAGTTACCGAAAGCACTTACACGGCAGCAGCTCTTATAGAACTGTTGCATACCGCAACACTTATACACGACGATGTTGTTGACAATTCAGACAAACGAAGAGGTTTCCTTTCCGTAAATGCTCTCTGGAGATCTAAAATTGCCGTATTGGCAGGCGACTACCTGCTTTCAAAAGGATTATTACTTGCCGTTCAAAACAAAGAATTCAAACTTCTCGAAATAGTTTCCGAAGCCGTTAAAGAAATGGCGGAAGGAGAATTAATGCAAATAGAAAAATCCCGAAAATTAGACATAAACGAAAAAACATACTTTGACATAATATACAAAAAAACCGCAACACTTATAGCTTCATGTACGGCGGCAGGTGCGGCTTCGGCCGGAATAAACGGCGAAAACCTCGAAAAATTCAAACAATTCGGCAAATATGCAGGAATTACTTTTCAAATAAAAGACGACCTTTTTGATTATCAAAAAACAAACCTTACGGGAAAACCTTCCGGCAACGACATACAAGAAAAAAAAATGACTCTGCCCTTGATTCACGCCCTCGAAAATGCCGAAAAAAACGAAAAAAAACATATTCTTAAACTTATAGGTAAACACGACAGAAAAAAACACATTCCCGAAATAATTAACTTTGTTAAAAAGAAAGACGGACTAAAATATACCGAACAAAAAATGATTGAATATAAAAACAATGCACTCAATAATTTAAGCAATTTCCCCGACAGCGAAGCAAAAAAATATCTCTCGGATTTAGTCGAATACATTACTTCCAGAAAAAAATAAATCCGGACTTGTTAACCTTTCGTTACCCCTCAACACTTGCAAAAACGACTTTAATTATTATACATTTAAGGCAAGTTTTTTATTTTTTGATTAATGAGCTTTATCCTTTGACAAAAGCCGTTAAACTTTATAAAATTTGCACTAATTTTGTAAATTATATTTAGGTATGCACCTTTTTGCATAAAATATAAGTCTAAAAAAAAATCATTAATTATGAAAAAAATTAACAAACCCGCATTTATCATAAAATATTTGGTATATATATCCGCAACTTTGCTGCTTTTTTCAGGCACAAGCATATTTGCTCAAAAAAAAGCAGTATATTCCAAAAATTCAATTAGAATCTTAAAAACAGGACCGACAAATACTAAAGCGGAAAGCAATAAAAACAAAACAAAATATTCATCCGCAATAACGGTAAAATCCGCAAAAGCAACATCAATATGGTCGGATGACTTCGAAACCGATAAAGGTTGGACTTTAACCGGAGAATGGGAAAGAGGAACTCCTGCAGGATTAGGAGGAGAGCACGGCAACCCTGACCCGACAAATGCTTATGACGGCAATAATATATTAGGACTTGATTTAAGCGGTCAAGGTGCTTATCCCGGAGATTACGAACCTAATTTATCAGACAGGCAAGAAACGGCAACATCACCGGCAATAGATTGTTCGAACTATTATGATATAACATTGGACTTTCAGCGTTGGCTTGACGTGGAAAGAAACAGTTATGACCATGCATATTTAGATGTTTATGACGGAAGTGCATGGCAAAATGTGTGGGCAAACGGCAATTCAACAATTCAGGAAAATTCATGGAACTCACAAACAATTGACGTTTCTGCTTATGCTGACGGTAACTCTGATTTCAGAATAAGATTCTCGGTAGGAGCATCAGACGGCAGTTGGCAATATTGCGGATGGAACATAGATGCAATCTCTTTAACGGGGAACTTTTCCGGTGCAAATACCATAACCGCAGGAAGCGGCAGTGAACCTGCAACAATATCCTCAATTACCGATGCACAAGCAGAAGCCGTTCTGAATTTTGATTTTACCGTTACCGATGACGGCTCTAATCCTGCCTTTGATGCTTCAAACACTCAATTTAATCAAATAAGTATTTTTCAAGGAACCGGAAACGATGTAACAGACTGGACTCAAGCAATAGACGGAGCCGAACTTTCCGACGGAACCAATACCGTTCTCGGCACAATTAACAGCGACAATATTACTTTCGCATCCTTACCGGATGCCGCAGACGGAGATTTCGGATTTATAACCGATGACGGAAGCAAAACTTATTCTCTAAAAATATGGTTAAAATCTTCTCTCGGCGGAACTCTTCCGGAAAACATAGACGGAATGAACTTCGTATTTGAAGTAACAACTTCCTCTTTTCTTCTCGAAACATCAAGCAGCAGTTTTGCAGCCGGAGAATCCGAAGAATCGGGAAGCTCTAATAACGAAGTTACGGTTGACGTAACACAATTACTCTTTACCGGACAACCTTCCGCAACGGCAACTTCGGGAACGGCTCTCGACCAACAACCCGTAGTATCGGCAACCGACGAAAACGGAAATACGGATACGGATTATTCCGGAACGGTTACCTTATCTAATACAGGAACATTAAGCATGACAAATAATTCCGTAACGGCATCCGCCGGAGTAGCCGATTTTTCGGGAAGCGGATTTCAATTTACAACCGGCGGAGAATACGTTATGCTCACTGCAAGTGACGGTACTTACAATTCCGTTTATCCTTCAAGAGAAATCGCCGTTGATATTATAGGATGTGAAATATATTCGGAAAATTTTGACTCTTTCGGAACAACATCCGATTTAGACGGATCAGACGGTTGGGCATATACGGAAAATACAAGTTCTGTTAACGATTGGGGAATAGCTGCAAGAAGCGGAAACGGAAATTGCTTAACAATATACAACGGAACTACGGCAAATCAATACAATACGGGAGATGATGCAGATATAATCGCTTATTGCACAACCCCTGTTGATGCAACCGGATATAAAAATGTTTCAATAGATATTGATTGGGAAGCATACGGAGAATCTTCCGGAAGTACCATATATGATTACGGGCAAATTATGTGGTCAACCGACGGTACCAATTGGTCAATTGCAAATGCAAATTTCTTTAAAGACGAATTGTCGTGGACCTCCGGAACTTATGACCTTTCTGTTGTTGACGGACAAACTTTTTACATCGGATTCAGGTGGGTTAACGACGGTTCTGCAGGTACAAACCCTCCTTTTGCAATTGATAACATCTCAATAAAAGGCATTCCGGACTTCAAATATAACTTCTCATACAGAAACGATATCTTTAAACAAATTACCGGAACGGTAATAAGCGTTGATTCTAATGACGGAGCAAATATCAGCTTACCTTCGGGTTTTGATTTCCAATATGACGGAACAGCAATAAGCAGCGTAAGAGTTAATCTGAACGGATGGGTCGAAATGGGAACATCTCATACTGCAAATGCCGAAACAAACAGTTTAATAAGTACAAGCGAAGTTCCGTTTTTAGCTCCTTTTTGGGACGACCTTGATTCAGACGACCAAACTCGTATAATATACGCCGTTTCAGGAGACGCTCCCACACGCGTATTTACAATAGAATGGCTTGACGTACTTTGGGGAGGAGAAAGAGAAAATTTTCAAGTAAAACTTTATGAAACTTCGGATATTATCGAATTCTGGTACGGAGCAATGCATACAAACTCATCCGGAAGCGCATCAATAGGAATAAACAATGCGGGGCTGTGCATGAATAAACTTATAAGTATCACGCCGGCAGCAACTCCCATAGCTTCTTATAATGCCGAAAATTCCGGTATTAACTCGACAACAAACCTCAGCGAAGGATTAGTTTATATCTTTAATCCTTTAAACATGCAGTCCTACTATTCGTGGCAAAATGCAACAATAGTAGTAGGACAAGTTGATTTCACGACAACAAGTACTGCCGTTGACCAATCAACAGCATCCGGAGCAAACAGTTCCTCGGTAAGCTCTAAAGGAGTCTTAGCAGTAGGTTCGTATTACAGAAACCGTATTTTATTGTGGAATACGCTGCCTGAAACAAACGGTGTTGCTGCAGATGTTGTTGTAGGACAATCGAGTTTTACAACAAGCGGATCGGGAACGTCAAGTACCGAATTGAACGGACCTTACAATGTTTGCTTCAGCCCCGACGGAGAAAAACTTCTTATAGCCGATGCAAAAAATAACAGAGTTCTGATTTGGAACTCAATTCCGACATCTAACGGAGCCGCTGCCGATGTTGTTGTCGGACAAACCGACTTCACAAGCAGTTCTTCGGGAACGGCGGCAAACAAATTAAATTCACCTACCGGAATAATAGTTTTACCCGACGGCAGACTTTTAGTTACGGATAACGGAAACAACAGAGTTCTGATATTTAATTCCATACCGGAAGAAAACGGTGCAAGTGCCGATGTTGTTATAGGACAACCGGATTTTACAAGCAACTCATCGGGTTCAGATGCCGACGAACTGGACAGCCCGTGGGATTGCGCTTATACTCCCGAAGGCAAATTGATAATCTCCGATAACGGTGCTCCTTCTTCAGGAAATCACAGATTATTAGTGTTTAATGATGTGCCGACATATAACGGAGCCGCTGCCGATGTTGTTATAGGAAATACTGTTTTTGCCGCAAAAGAAGCGGGAACAACAAAAGATGAATTTGACCAACCCAGTGTAACATGTTCCGTAGAAGGAAAACTTGCCGTTGCAGATTTCGGAAACAGCCGTGTTATGCTGTATAATCGTGTGCCGGCATACAACGGAGCTCCTGCTGATTATGTACTCGGGCAACCTTATTTCGAAACAAAACCGGAATTTAATGACGGTTATGATAACAGCGGCAGTGCGGATGCCAGAAATATGTATTTTCCCTACAGTATTTGTTTCGACTTAAACGGCAGACTTTATGCAAACGGCACTAATCCTCAAGGAAACGGGATGCACAGAGTAATGGTTTACGGAGAAACTCCTTCGGAAACAGCAGACTTAGAAGTTATGATTGAACCCGACCAAACAACTGTTTGTGTTTATAACGATGTCGAATACAGCGTTATAGTCGTAAACCACGGACCCGATGATGCTTACAGCGTTACCGTAAATGCTCAATTACCTTTAGGTTTTGATGCCTCTGATTATTCCGCTCAAGACGGTTCCACTTACAACCAAAAATCCGGTTATTGGAATATCCCTTATATTGCAAACGGAGATACGGCTCGCCTTACTTTCTCGGGAACCGTTCAACCGGATTTATCCGGAGACGGCGACGTAATTGCATATGCAAATACAGTAGCTTCAAGCCAAAAAGACAGTGATTACAGCAATAATGCCGATAATGCAACAGTTGCCGTAAGAGATTACTATGCTCCGACAATATCCGAAATAGACGACCAATATATCCCGAGAGACTCTCATACTATTCCGGTAATTGATTTTACCGTTGACGACGGAGACGGTCTGAGCGACATAACATCTTATACGGCAACATCTTCAAATACTGTGCTTATTCCGGTTGATTATACAAATAATATAATATTCGGCGGAACAGAACCGGATAAAACTCTTGACATAGTACCCGCCGCAGGAGAATACGGATATTCCGACATGTCGGTAATAGTTACGGACTCGCACGGCTGCTATAACGAAGAACCTTTTAAAGTAATTGTCGGAAACTTCTGGGAAGGAGACGATGCAAGCTCTCCTACGGATTGGACGGTTACGGAAAATTGGTCATCAGCGGTTCCAACTTCAACACTCGAAGCCATCATACCGACTTCTCCCGTAGGAGGATTCTTTCCCGTTATAGATGTTTCGGGTGCAGAATGCGAAGACCTGCTTATAGAACCCAGAGCATCGGTAACAATATCCGACACCTACGGATTACATGTTTACGGTGATTTTTACATCCAATCGGATGCAAACGGAACAGGTTCTTTTACCGACTTAAATACGGCAGGATTTAATCAAGTTACAATCGACGGAGATATATTCGTTGACAGATACATTACACCGGATGCATGGCATTATGTTTCCAGCCCGCTGACCGGAGCAACAAATAAAGTCCTTACGGAAAATGTTTGCAGTAATTATAACGGAAATGTTCTGGATTATAACGAAGCATTCTCGACAGATTATGATAATGACGGTGACATTGACTGGTTTGACGGTTGGGAATGGCCGTGGTATAACACCGTAAATAACGACGAACTGGAAGTAACAAACGGATATGCATATTATACATTTGCGGGAGTATGTACCGACAATGTGCAATTTACCGGCTCGGGAGTAACTTTAAATACAGGTAATTATTCTTACACCGTTACAAATAACGACGATTCGGATGATCACCGAGGCTGGAATTTGGTAGGAAACCCCTATCCTTCGGGGTTAAATGCCGACAACTTCCTTTCTTCAAATTCAAGTGTCATTGACGAAACGGTATATTTATGGGATGAACCGGGAAGTACAGGATTCGACCTCGAAGGATCCGATTACGCATCTTATAATCCGACATTGGGAGGAGCCGTCGGAACAGGTTCCGGCACGGTAATTCCGGATAAATATTTAAGTTGCGGTCAAGCATTCTTTGTTCACAGAACAAATACCGATATTCTCGGAACAAACATAAACTTTACAAACGATATGCGCGAAACGGAAAACAGCTCTTTCTTTAAAAAAGCGGCTGTCGAAGTTCCCAAAATAAAACTCAGCTTAAGAAGCACTCAGGGCTTTTACAACGAAACGGTTATCGGAATGGTTGCAGATGCAACGTTAGGAAGAGATTCAAAATATGACGGCTTAAAAATAGAAGGAAACAGAGATTTTGCTTTTTATTCAAAAATAGGAACACGTAATTTCGTATTTCAAGGCATTCCTTTTGTAACCGGCAAAAGTTCCGTTTCGGTTCCCCTCGGATTCCATGCCGGGCTGACGGGTACTTATATACTTAATGCCGGATTAATAGAATATTTCCCCGATTCCGTAGGTTTGTATCTTGAAGATACTTATACAGGTAATTTTACGGATTTGAAAAAAGAAAGAACCGATACGTTTGAAATAACCGAACCCGGAAGATATGACGACAGATTTATTTTACATTTCAACCTGAATCATGCGCCGTATGCCGATTACATAGAAGACAAATTTGTATATGCAAACGAAAGTTTTAAAATAGTAATACCCGCAGAAACTTTTAAAGACGAAGATGCAGGAAGTTCTTTATCGTTTGCGGCAAGCTTATCCGACGGTTCTTCATTGCCTTCGTGGATAAGATTTAATAACGAAACACTGACTTTTTACGGTGCCCCCTCACAAGAAAATACAGGCACATACGGTATAAAAATAACGGCAACGGATAATGCGGGAGCCTCGGCAAGCAGCGATTTCTTACTGTCGGTATTGGAAACAAGTTCGGTTTCCGAAATAAACAACGATTTCGGAATTTATCCTAATCCTACAAACGGTATACTATTTATAAAATCTAAAGAAAATATTGTTTTTGATTATACGGTTACCGATCTTACCGGAAAAATCATGATACATAAAAAAGCCGTTTCAAACACCGAACAGGTTAACTTATCCGAATTTTCAAACGGTATTTACTTCGTAAATATAATTTCGGATAACAATGTTTTAACTTTTAAAGTTATAAGAAGATAATAAATACTGCGAGAATAGAGAAGAGTGACTTAAAACGGTCACTCTTTTTCTTTTTTAACGACTTCGAAAGGAATATTAAAGATTTCCGATAAATCGTTTCCGGTTATTTCATTATCAATATCATCTTCGTTAACCACCCATTTTACCGTAATATCTTTTCCGGATTTATATTGATTATTCAAAAATATTAAAATTCTGATAAGTTTTTTTAACGAATCACTGTTAAATATACCGTAATGAAAACGGCAAACCAACCTGTCGTTAAAATCGGAAAACTGACGCTCTAATTCCTGCAAAGCCGTATCATACAAGTCGTTAACAAAGAATCCGTTAGAATCCCCGATTATTTCAAATATTCCGTCTTTAACGGAGATTTTGACAAAAGGAGTATTTTTTGTTTTATCGATAATAAACATAATGCAAGTGCCGTATAAAAATTTGTGAGTTATACAAAGATATAAAAAAAAATCGGATTAGAAAAAAGCTCTTAAGCTCATACCTCCGGTATGAACAACTTTTTCGTCTCCGGGTTTTCGTCCGGAATAATTTAATTCGAGCTGTAAATAATCCGTCAGTTTAACATAACGGGAAACAGTCCATAAAAAATTCTTGCCGGGCTGTAAACCTCCCAAAAATTCATAAGCCGTAAATGTATTGCTGTTACCCGAATATTCTATGTTTACAAAGTCAAATTTTACCGAAAAACGTCCTTTTTTCGTACTTGAAAATTTATATTCCGCACCTGCCGACCACGACGACATTTCTTCCTCTCCCGAAATATTTTTATTCGATTTAACTGTGAAATTTCCCGAAACAGTATTAAAATTATCCGGTTTATAACTTAAAACACTTGTATTTTCCGAATAATCGGAAATATAATTATTATCCGGAAAAAATTCCGACAAATATGTTTTTTCTCCGGTTTTAAAACTGTTTTTAATCATAAAATACGAAGTTTTTTTATTTATTTCGATAACATGAAACATGTTTCCTCGTATATCGGTGCCGTTTATAAGCAAATTGCGGCTTTCCGTTTTAATAAAAGTATAACTTAACCGCAAACTTAAAACGGGAATTTTATATGATAATCTGTTTTTCAGATTTTTATTTAATCCGGTCAGCAGCGAATCCGGAACCGAATAATTAAAATAACCTGCTTTTTCGTTTATTTTTCTGTTAATCTTAAAGAAAAAATTATTTGATAATCCGGAGAAAACTTTTTTTGTTTTACCGTTGTTTTTTTTAAAAAACCTGCCCGGTTGCATATTTAACGAGATGTAGGCATTTTGATTATATACGGTTTCGTAATTTACGGAAGGTAAAGCCACTCTCACAAAATCCGCTTCGTCGCTGAAATTTGCTTTTACAAATTCGTTTAATTCTTTAATTCCGTTATTGTTAAAATCTTTCCATGCAAAGATTCCCTGCCCGTTTTGTACCTCAATATAAGTAAACTCTTTTGCAGGTTCGTTTCCTCCGGTATGTTCGGCAAAAACAGAGCCGTAAAGAGCTTTATTAAATATTGCAAAAGCATATTCAAAACGTGCAGACAAAGTATTATCCGGAAGGTTATCGAGATAAACATTTTTACCCGAAAGTTTTCGATAATTAAACCGCATTTTTATTTTTTGATTTTTAAAATTTGTAAAAACACCGCTCAACTTAAAATTATGAGCCGTCGCAGAATACGAAAGCTCGTTTGCATACGGCAAAAAATCTTCTCTGTTTGTATAACTTACGGAAAATTTGTTTTTAATATCTTCTGCGGTTTTTATATATATTTTAAATTCGTTAAACCTGAAAGATGCCGGGTTCATCTCCTCGTTTGAAATATTTTTAAAAACGTTCTTTTCGCCCGAATCGGAAAAACCGTATTTTAATTTTCCGGCACCCGCTTCTATAATCGCGTTATATCTTATAAACTCCGATCGTAAAGCGGTATCTTCGGCTGTAAGTCTGTCGGCGTTTAGGTTAAACAAAATATTCTTTTTTTTGATATTTATCGAAACAGTATTTTTGTTCCCTTTATAAAATTCTGTTTCGCTCAAAAATTCAGAGTTAAAAGAAAATCTGCCTGTTCGTTTGTTAAAGTAACTTATTCCGGCTGAAATAAAATGTTCGTCGTAAACATTTTTAAAAAAAGGTAAATTCCAATCTCTGGCAAACTCCGGACTTTTATACGGCTCAAAAGCCTCAAAGTGTTTTCCCGTAAATCCGTAATCGCCCGCAAGCTTTAAAAAAGTTTCGGAAGTATCGCGTTTAAGTAAGTTTCCCGACAAACCGACTCTTAATGCTCCCGAGATATTATCCGCATCATTTTTTGAAGAAAATAAATTTTTGTCATAATCACTCATTGCTGTTTCAAAATACCAATCGGCGGATTTTTTTATTTTACCTCTGCCTCCCGCTGTCAGCATCTGCTTCTTTTTAGGAGTTACAAGCAACCTGACAGGTTCGTATGATCCTTGTAAAATGCCGTTTTCGGGCGCTTTCCATTCAAAAACTTTACCGTTTACTTCGCTTTGTAAACGCACGTAGTTGCCTTTGCCTTCTCCGACAAAAGAAAACTGCAGACGATATTTTGCCGTTAAACTGTCGGCTGAATAAAAGTAAATATCTTCGTAAATTACACCGTTTACAACAGTATCTTTTTTCCCGTAAAGCACCTCGTCTCCGGTAAAATCATCAACATAAACTATATCCGGTATAAATGCATTTTCCGTATCATCACCAGCATTTTCAAGTATAAGTTTTTGTTCGTCGCTTAAATCCTGCATTATGGTCTGATTTTTTGCATCGATTTCAGAAATAAAATTCGCAAACCAAAAAGATTTTTCCGACTTAAATGATATTCCGCCGCCGTAATTAAACCTCGTATAATTCATCTCCGAATATTCAAACTCGGCAATTATTCGACTGTCTTTGGTAATAATATGTTTTGACGTAAAAGTCAGTTCTCCGGTATTATAATTTATCACATAATCATTTTCATTACCTCTTTTTAACAGAATACCGTCAAGATAAATACGTTCGCTGCCCGACAATACAATTATATACAATTCTCCGTTTTTACCTTTCAGTCTGTAAGGTCCCGAATCTCCTTCCCTTCCGTTAAAAGTCTCTCTGTTAAAAATACCTTTGGAAATCGATGCATTTACATGCGTTTTTGCTTTAAACTTTCCGGTGCTGAAATTTGTTTTAAAAGCCGCACCCTGAACTTTCTTTTTATAATTCAAAAAATATCCGGTTTCCGATTTAGAAACAAAATCTCCGACCGTAAGAAGACTTTTCGGAAAAAGCAACCGAATATAAACATTATCAAACTCTCTTAAATTTTGCGATGTACCGTCGGCTTGCACCGGAAGATTACTGTCGCTTATATTTGCTTGTATCTCGACATCAGGGCTTATCTTCCCGGATAATTGCAAGTTAAAATCAGAATTTAACGAAGCGTCTTGATTATTTCCGAAAGTAATCCCTCGCGATATGCTTCCCGACTTTTTCAAACCCGCGAACCTTGAATCTGAAGAATTTTCTTTTGCTTCTTTATCGACAATATAACGTCTTTTTATATTTTCATTATTACTGTTATATGATTTATGAAAATACGATTTCGAAAAATTATACGGAAAAACTCTGTATGAAAATTCGCAGTTATTATTTTTTATTTTCTCAAAAATATCTTTTTTAAATACAACAATTGCTTTTGCATAATTAATTTCATAATCCGCTTTCGAAATCCGCACACCGTTTACGCTAATCTCCAAACTTTCCGGCACAATCGATAAAGTATCGACAATAACGGTATCATTTACCGCCGAAATATCTTTACGAATAAAATTTGACAAATCCTGCCCGTAAATCGCAGAACTCAATATAACAGACAATATGGATATTAAAGTTTTTTTCAAGAAATCAATTTAGAAATACAGGCAATATGCAAAAAACGAAAAAAATTATAAAATAATTACTAATATTGCGACAAATGTCCGAAAAAAAGAAAATATTAATTTTTATAGACTGGTTTTTACCCGGATACAAAGCCGGCGGACCGGTAAGAAGTATTGCAAACATTACGGAACATCTGTCGGAAGATTTTATTTTTAAGATTATAACAACCGATACTGATTATTCGGAAAATATTCCGTATTCAAGCGTAAAAAGTAACGAATGGAATACTTTATCCGAGAATGTATCCGTATATTATTTATCAAAAGACAAATTAAAAATTAAAACAATAAAAAAATTAATAAAAGATACGTCTTTTGATATTGCATACATTAACGGTATTTACTCATTTTATTTCTCGATATTACCTCTGCTCATTTTAAGAAAATCCGAAAAAAAAATAATTGTTGCCTCGCGAGGAATGCTTTCCGAACAGGCCTTTTCGTCAAAAAATATAAAAAAAACGATATTTCTTAAATTTGCCGGTATATTTAATCTGTATAAAAACGTAATATTCCAAGCCACGGAAAAAACAGAAGCAGAAAATATAAAAGAAACGATAAAACAATACAAAAAAATAATTACCGTTTCTAATCTGCCTCAAAAAACCGGTTATTTAAAAAATAAACGGCGAAATAAAAAACAGGGTTCATTAAAACTCGTAAGCATTGCCAGAATATCTCCGGAAAAAAATACCCTGTACGCAATACAAATATTACGGCAACTGAAATATGACGGTAAAATCGAGTTTGATTTATACGGTTCCGTTTATAACGAAAATTATTGGCACAAATGCAAAGAAATCATTAAAACACTTCCCGAAAATATTTCCGTTAATTACAAAAACAGTATAGAGAATTATAAAGTACACGAAACATTTTCGAAATATCATTTTTCTTTTATGCCGAGTAAAGGAGAGAATTTCGGACACTCTATTTTAGAAAGCTTTTCTGCCGGTTGCCCCGTAATTACAAGCAAAAACACTCCTTGGCAAAACCTCGAAGAAAAAGGAATCGGTTGGGACATAAACCTGAGCAACAAAGAAGAGTTTGTGAAAATTATTGAAAAATGTGCCGATATGTCCGAAAAAGAATACAATTCCATGTCTGAAAATACTTTTAATTTCGCAAAAAAATTTTCCGAAAAATCACAAGCAATAACAGATACAAAAAAAATGTTTGACGATGCATAAAACCGACCTCTCAAAATTCGACAACTCTTGGTATAACCCGAAAGGAAATATCGTTAAAAGAACTTTATGGTATTTCGTAAATGTTTTATTTTTTCTTAATCCGTGGAACCCGTTAAGCTCGCTTAAAATTTTTTTATTAAGACTTTTCGGTGCAAAAATAGGTAAAGGCGTTATCATAAAACCTTCCGTAAACATAAAATATCCCTGGCGTCTTTCCGTAGGAAACAATGTTTGGATAGGCGAAAAAGTTTGGATAGATAACCTTGCCGATGTAAAAATTGCCGACAATGTAAGCATATCACAAGGAGCAATGCTGCTTTGCGGAAATCATAACTACAAAAAAACATCTTTCGATTTAATTATCGGAGAAATAAAACTTGAAGAAGGAGTTTGGATAGGAGCAAAAAGTATTGTCGCACCCGGAGTTACCTGTAAATCACACTCCGTTCTCGCCGTTAATTCCGTTGCCGTTAAAGATTTGGAAGAATATACAATTTATCAAGGAAATCCCGCCGTAAAAGTAAGAAGCAGAATAATTGAAGAATAACAAAAAAACATCCTTCTTATAACACCTTTATTTTAAACAAAATACGGATACACTTTCATTTTAACCCGATTATTCTGAAAGTCGAGTTTCGAAATTATCGGGTTAAATCGAAACTTCACTTTAATAATAACCCGATAATTATACAAGAATAATTTGCAAATAACCCGATAATTCAGTAAATTTGTAAAAATTTAAACCTATGGATTCCGATTATATCATAAAACGGAAAATATACGACAAAATAAAAAAACACCTCGACAAAAAAGAAATTACCATAATAAGCGGTATTCGTCAATGCGGAAAATCGACAATATTGCACAAACTCAGAACAAACCTCATAAAAGAAGGAGAAAAAACAATATTCTTAAATTTCGACTTCGACAAAGACAAAGAATTTCTGAAAACACAAGAATCACTTGTAAACAAACTGAAATTTGAATTCGGAAGCAACAAAGGATATGTTTTCATAGACGAAATTCAAAGACGAGAAAATGCCGGATTATATCTGAAAGGAATTTACGATCTGAGATTACCTTACAAATTCATCGTATCGGGTTCGGGAAGCGTAGAATTAAAAGAAAAAATTCAAGAATCTCTACTCGGAAGAAAACGAGTTTTCGAAATGACACCGGTAAACTTTTCCGAATTTGTAAACTACAAAACAAATTATAAATATTCGGAAAAAATAAACGAATACTTCGAATTCGAAAAAGAAAAAACAGAACAATTCCTGAAAGAATATCTGAATTACGGAGGTTTTCCGAGAATTGTAACCGAACGGGAAACAGATGAAAAAATCGAACTTATAAACGAAATTTACAACAGTTACATAGAAAAAGATTTAATTAATCTTTTAAACATAGGCAAACCCGAACTTTTTAAAGATATCTTCAAGATGCTGTCATACCTGTCGGGTAAGTTATTAAACCTCACAAACATCTCAAACGATACCGACACATCCGTGCAAACTCTGAAAAAATACCTGTATTTTGCCGAAAAAACATACTCGCTTACCAAAATAAGACCGTATTTTAACAACATAAGCAAAGAAATTCGCAAAGCACCCGTAATTTATTTTACGGATACCGGAATGATGAACTACATAAGCGGTAAATACGGAAATTTAAGCACACCTGCCGACTTCGGTTTTGTTTTTCAAAACTTTATTTTCAATATTCTGAAAGATACAATACCTAAAAACCACGAAATAAAATACTGGCGAACAACAGACAAAGCGGAAGTCGATTTTATCATCGACAAAACATCCGGAGTAACGCCGATTGAAGTAAAATACAAAAAACTGAAAAAAACAAACATAAGTCGTTCGCTCAGAAGTTTTATAAACAAATACGAACCTCAAAATGCATATATCGTAAACCTGTCGTTAAAATCAAAAATAAAAATAAACAAAACAACGATTCACTTCATACCTTACACAAAATTATTTTCGATAAAATCACTATAAATGAAATTCTCAATAATAACGGCAACATACAACAACCGAAACACAATCGCCGATGCAATAAATTCCGTTGCTTCGCAAACATACAAAAACATCGAACACATCATAATCGACGGAGCATCAACGGACGGCACACTGTCGATAATAAAAAACACGCCCGGAAAAATCTCGAAAATTATAAGCGAACCCGACAAAGGCATATACGATGCTCTGAATAAAGGCATAAAAAACGCAACCGGAGATATTATCGTTTTTCTGCATGCCGACGACATATTTGCCGAGACCAAAATTATCGAAAAAGCCGCAAAACTTTTCGAAAAAAAGCAAACGGACAGCATATACGGCGATTTACGTTACGTTGCAAAAGAAAATACCGACAAAACCCTAAGATATTGGAAATCCGGAGAATACTCATTCTCGAAACTGAAAAAAGGATGGATGCCGCCGCACCCGACATTTTTTATCAAAAAAGAAATATACGACAAATACGGGATTTTCGATACCGAATTTAAAATTGCCGCCGATTACGACATAATACTCCGATTTCTCGGAAAACATAAAATCTCAACGGCATATCTGCCGGAAGTTATAACAAAAATGCGCATAGGAGGAGAAAGCAATAAAAATATCAAAAATATAATATTAAAAATGAAAGAAGACATAAAAGCTCTGAAAAAAAACAATATAGGAGGTTTTCACACACTCGTAATGAAAAACATCACAAAAATACCGCAATTGTTTCGGAAGTAAATTTTCTTAACTTTGCTTTCCGCAAATAAAAAAAATGATACCGCGAGAAACCGTAGATAAAATATTCGAAGCCGCAGACATTTACGATGTCGTAAAAGACTACGTAAACCTGAAACGCGCAGGCGTAAACTACAAAGGAAACTGTCCTTTTCACGACGAAAAAACACCTTCGTTCGTAGTATCGCCGGCAAAAGGCATATACAAATGCTTCGGCTGCGGTGCCGCCGGAAACTCCGTAAAATTCGTTATGGAACACGAAAAAGTATCTTTCCCGGAAGCACTGAGAATACTCGCAAAAAAATATAATATCGAAATAAAAGAAGAAAAACTTACGGAAGAAAAAATACAGGAAAAAGAAACTCGCGACAGTCTTTTTATAGTTACCGAATTTGCAAAAAATTTCTTCAAAAAACAATTATTCGAAACAACCGAAGGTAAAAACACAGCACTAAGCTACTTCAAAGAACGAGGGTTTAACGAACAAACAATAAAAAAATTCGAACTCGGTTGGAGCCCTTCAAAAAAAGACGCTTTTACCCAAACAGCTCTCAAAGCCGGATACAAACTTAAATTCCTGACCGAAACAGGACTTACCGTGGCAAAAAACGACGGATATAAATTCGACAGATTTGCCGAACGAATAATATTCCCGATAAGAACACTCTCCGGAAAAGTTACCGCATTCGGAGGAAGAACACTTAAAGCCGACAAAAAAATCGCAAAATATCTCAACTCTCCCGAATCGGAAATATACAACAAATCTAAAATACTTTACGGAATATATCTTGCAAAAAACGCAATCGTAAAACACGACAAATGCTTTATGACGGAAGGATATACCGACGTTATATCAATGCACCAATCCGGCATCGAAAATGTAGTTGCATCTTCCGGAACATCCTTAACGGTAGAGCAAATAAAACTCGTAAGACGTTTCACGAAAAACCTGAGCATAATATACGACGGCGACCCCGCAGGCATTAAAGCATCTTTAAGAGGAATAGATTTGGCACTTGCCGAAGAAATGAACGTAAAAATAATTGCCCTGCCGCAAGGCGAAGATCCGGACAGTTTCGCAAAAAACAAAACCCGCGAAGAACTTACGGAATATTTCGACAAACACGAAAAAGACTTCATAGAATTTAAAATTAACCTCTTTGCCGGCGAGGCAAAAAATGACCCCGTAAAACGAGCAAATCTAATACGCGACATAGTAAAATCCGTATCCGTTATTCCGGACAAAATCCTCAGAGGAGAATACATAAAATCCGTATCAAAACAACTCGGAGTAAACGAAGAAACACTGTATTCGGAAGTAACAAAACTGCTTCGCAAAAAATTCGACGACAACAGGAACAAAAATTACGGAAAATTCGGGCGAGAACCCGTAAAACCACGACTGCCAAACGAAACAACAGGCATATATTTCGAAGTAATCGAAAAAGACATACTCAATTTTTTGCTCAACTACGGAAACCAAATAATAGAAATAGACGAAACCGAAGAAAAAATAACAGTCGCCGAATTTATAATATCCGAAATAAAAAACGACGACTTAGAATTTCATAACCTCGTTTACAAAGAAATTTTCAGAGACTACGAACGATATTTCTCCGAAAACAACGAATCGGTACAAGAATATTTCCTGAAACACGAAAACGAAAAAATAAGCGAAATTGCCGCCGAAATACTCGGTCCCAAACAAGAACTCAGCAAAATTTGGAACACATACGGATCTTCCGACGACAATATCGAAAAACGACTTAACAAAATCGTTCCCGAAATTATCGACACATTTAAGCTCAAAATAGTTCAACTGAAAACCGAAGAAATAAAAAAACAAATAGCCGAACTGCCTAAAAACGAAAATTACGACGATAACCTTAACGAACTGCTCGAAAAACTCAAACTTTTCGACGACCTGAAAATAAAACTTACCGATATTTTGGAAAAAACAGCACTCCTCTGAGCATTTAATTTGTCCGTTTTTAAATTATGCTTAATTTTGCATCCGGCGGAAAGATTTGATTGCTTGCAACCGCAGAAAAAAATGCTAAAACATTAACTTCTGTAAACATTTTTCCTCCTTCTTTCTTATTGTAAAATTTTAAAACAAACCGAAAATGGCATATTTTTTCACCTCGGAATCAGTATCCGAAGGACACCCCGACAAAGTAGCAGACCAAATATCCGATGCTCTTTTAGACGAATTTTTAAAACAAGACCCCGACTCGAAAGTTGCCTGCGAAACTCTCGTAACAACGGGACTTACCGTATTAAGCGGAGAAGTTAAAACAAAAGCATGGGTTGACACCCAGGAAACGGCAAGAAGAGTAATAAGGGAAATAGGATATACCAAAGGAGAATATAAATTCGAAGCCGAATCGTGCGGAGTAATATCGGCAATACACGAACAATCGCCCGACATAAACAGAGGTGTCGAAAAATCCGAAGAAGAAGAACAAGGCGCAGGCGACCAAGGTATGATGTTCGGATATGCCGTAAACGAAACCGAAAACTACATGCCGTTGCCTCTCGACTTATCGCACAAATTATTAATCGAACTTTCCGACATCAGAAAAAAAGGTAAATTCATGACATACTTGCGACCCGACTCAAAATCGCAGGTAACCGTAGAATACGATAAAAACAACAAACCCGTAAGAATCGATACAATCGTTATCTCAACACAACACGACGAATTTGTGCAAGCCGACGGTATTTCGCAAGAAACAGCCGACAAGCAAATGCTCGATAAAATATATGCCGACGTAAGAGATATTTTAATACCTAACGTTAAAGCAAAATTACCCGAAAACATACGAAATCTTTTTAAAGGAGACTTTAAACTGCTGGTAAATCCTACCGGAAAATTCGTAATAGGCGGACCGCACGGCGACACCGGTCTTACCGGAAGAAAAATAATTGTCGATACATACGGAGGCAAAGGAGCTCACGGAGGAGGTGCTTTCAGCGGAAAAGACAGCTCTAAAGTTGACCGCTCCGCAGCTTATGCCACTCGCCATATAGCAAAAAACCTTGTTGCAGCGGGCGTTGCCGACGAAGTTTCGGTGCAGGTGGCTTACGCAATAGGAGTTGCAAAACCCGTAGGTCTTTACGTAAACACATACGGAACGGCAAAAATAAATATGAACGATGATATGATAGCTGAAAAAATAAAAGATATTTTTGATATGCGACCCGCCGCAATAGTTAAACGATTCGGGCTTAAAAATCCCATTTTTCGCGAAACGGCATCATACGGACACATGGGAAGAGAACCTTTTACAAAAGAAGTTACTTTTTCGAAAAACGGCGATTCTTACACAAAAGAAGTCGAATTTTTTACTTGGGAAAAACTCGACTATGTCGATAAAATAAAACAAAAATTTAACATCCGATAATTTTCTCTATTTTTGAAAACCGAACAATAACACGAATTTATATGCCGAAAACTGCTTTTATAACCGGAATTACCGGACAAGACGGCGCATATCTTGCCGAATTTTTACTGAAAAAAGGATATATAGTTCACGGACTTAAACGAAGAAGTTCTCTGTTTAACACCGACCGTATAGACCACCTGTACCTCGACCCTCATGTAGAAAATCGCAATTTTATACTGCATTACGGCGATTTAACCGATTCTACTAACCTTATTCGCATAATTCAGGAAATTAAACCCGACGAAATATACAACCTTGCGGCAATGAGCCACGTAAAAGTAAGTTTCGAAACTCCGGAATACACCGCAAACGCCGACGGAATAGGAACCTTGCGAATATTGGAAGCCGTAAAACTGCTCGGACTTACCGAAAAAACAAAAATATATCAAGCATCTACAAGCGAACTTTTCGGATTGGTTCAAGAAATTCCGCAAAAAGAAACAACTCCTTTTTACCCTCGCAGCCCTTACGGAGTTGCCAAATTATATGCATATTGGATTACGGTAAATTACAGAGAAGCATACGGAATGTTTGCTTGCAACGGTATTTTATTTAATCACGAATCGCCCGTAAGAGGCGAAACGTTCGTAACAAGAAAAATAACGCGCGCAACCGCAAAAATTGCACTCGGACTGCAAGACATTATGTATATCGGTAATTTATCGGCAAAAAGAGATTGGGGGCATGCCAAAGACTACGTAAAAGCAATGTGGCTTATGATGCAACGGGAAAAACCGGAAGACTTTGTAATAGCAACCGGAAAAACAACATCGGTAAAAGATCTTATTAAAACTTCGTTTGCGGAAATAGGTGCCGAACTGGAATTTAAAGGCGAAGGCATAAACGAAAAAGGAATTATAAAATCATCGTCGGGTATTTATTCGGAAAATTTGCCCGCAGGCAAAACAGTGGTAAAAGTAGATCCGGCATATTTCAGACCCGCAGAAGTGGATTTGCTTATCGGCGACCCGTCAAAAGCAAAAGAAAAACTCGGGTGGGAACCCGAATATACTTTCGAAGAACTTATTAAAGAAATGGTACAACACGATTTAAAACTAATGAAAAAAGATAAATTCTTAAAAGATGCGGGATATACGATAAAAAATTATTTCGAATAATTATCGTAAGACACACTCTTTGTCGCAAATCAAAGACTCTCGGAAAATAAAAAGATGTCCGGCAATTTTAATTACCGGACATCTTTTATCAATCACTTTATATACAGCTTAATGCAAACGATATATACGTTTTGCTTCTTCGGCTTCGGGCATATAATTAAAAGGTCCTACAGTCATTACCCTCATCATCAAATTTTCTTTCAAAAATACGTCAAAATCATGATATGTGCCTGAAGCAATAGCTCCCGGCTTTCTTATTAACTGATACGAATTGGAGCGCGGTCTGCGGTTAACATGCAATACAAACCAAAAAACCGTTTGGTTTTCGTCGTAAGTAGAATCCAATTCATGGGGTTTGTCTTGTATTTTGTAAAACAGAATTGCTTTTTTGGCTTCTTCGTATTCGTTAAACGGACCTATAGCCATTTTCTGACCGTTTCCGAGATATTTCCACAATTCGCGGTCATAATCTTTTTGGCTTCCGTGCTGAATACGGTTACCTTTTAATTGTAAATTATAGCTTACATATCCGGTTTCACTGTCTTCTTTTTCTCTAACACTTACGTAAAACCAGTAAACAAGACGATTCTCGTCCATATTATCGCTGTAATTTACTTGTGCGCGAGCCGTATTCGGAGAATAAAAAGTTCCGGCAAACATAAGTGTTAATAAAACTGATAATTTAAAGATGTTTTTCATTGTATTTTAATTTAAGTTTACGTTTGATTTAAGGTTCGGTTATTTCATAAACTACAAACAATATGCCGAAGATAGATATCTTGTTGCACATGACAACCTTTCACTTCCTTTTCCTTTGATAATAAAATATTTAAATCCGTAATTTTCAAGTTCCGACTTATATTTTTCAAATAAAATCATACGCTCTTCGCCGCCGTTTTCTCTTACATTATCGGGTATCCAAGGCAAATCGGGGCTGCACAACAAATAACAGTCGATTTTTATATTTTCGATTGCTTCAAGCAAATAATCCGGAACTTTTTTAAATACAATTTCAAACCAAAGTTTTGTTATTATCAGCCCGGTATCAAAAAAAACATAGTTCTCGGTTTTTCCGTAATAATTTCCCGATAATGTTTTTATTTGTCTTTCGGCAATATATTCCACGTCGGCATAAGTATATTTACGGTTCAAATTTTCGACATAAATTCTGGCATACTCCGGAAAAAACAATGCTCCGTAGAAACCGGCAAGTTCTTTTGTCAATGTTGATTTTCCGCTTGATTCCGGACCCGTAATTACAACTTTTTTTATTTTATTTGCAGGCATTTTAAGTTTCGTATTATCGAGCTTTGATTATATCCGTAATTTTAGCTTCGAATATTAAAGTCGAATACGGCGGAATAATACCCGTTCTGTCGCCTCCGTAAGCTAAATCGGAAGGTATTATTATCAAAACCGGAACATTTTTTTTCATCATGCCGACGGCTTCTTCCCAGCCGGGTATTACATCGTCTTTTAAATAAGCATAACGTGCGGGTTTATATATGCTTTTTTCGTCAAAAACAACGGAAGTATCAGCCAGCAAATAACCTTTGTAAGCAATTAAAACGGTATCGCCTTCCGCCGGAAAATCGTAATCCGGGTAACCCGAAGTGGAAAATCCGGACTCTACCAGATATAAACCGTCGGCGGTAGGTTCCTGAGTAATATTATGCTCTTTAAGATATTCGGACAATAAAGCGGCTTCGGCATCTTTTTCGTTTTTATCGCACGAATAAACGCCTGACAGCAGTATTGCCGTAAATAAGAAATATTTTACATATTTTTTCATATTCGATAAAAAAAAAACGATTCCGGTAAAGAATCGCTTTTAAATATTTTGCGGTTTTTATTTGTTCTTTGCTAATCTGAAACCGAAATTATAATTTGTTTTACCGGCTTTAGGTCCGTCGCGACTCGTAACTTTGGCAAGCTCCGCTCTGTAATGCCACGAACCGCCTCTTATTACTCTGTAAGGCATTGGAGTTGCACAAAAGGGGTTATCTTCCGGCGAAACCGAATAATAATTTGTTTTGTAATAATCGCTGCACCATTCCCAAACGTTTCCGCTCATATCGTAAATTCCGAGTTCGTTAGGTTTTTTTGTTTTAACGTTTTTAGGTCCGGAAAGTTTAGATGTTTCGTCATACCACGCAACTGCATTTATGTCATTACTTCCGCTGTATTTAAATTTTTGGCTTTTATTTCCTCCTCTTGCCGCAAATTCCCATTCGGCTTCGGTAGGTAAGCGATAACCGTTTTTGCTTCGGTCTAAATCCCAACCTCCGTCGGCATTTTTTACGTAACATTTTTCCAAACCGTTTTGTTTGCTTAGCCAATTGCAATATTCTATTGCATCATACCAGTTTACGTGTTGCATAGGCAAATTCGGTTCCCATCCCCACCAGCTTTTTCCGGATGATACATAAAACATTTGAGTATATTTATGAGAATCCATCCACTCTTTGTCCGGAGGTTCGGGCATTTTTTTACCGGTAGCCGAAGCAAACTTTTTATATTCGCCTACGGTTACTTCGTGTTCTCCGATATAGAAAGAATTTACCGTAACTTTATGTGCGGGTTTTTCTTCGGGTACTCCCGTGTTGGAGCCCATGGTAAATGTTCCGCCCTCAACCAATATCATCTTAGGTGCCTGCGCAAATATTCCGACATTGCTAAATAGTACAATTGATAAAATAAGACCGGATATTCGAAGAATATGCTTTTTCATGTGTTTAACTTTTTATTATCTGTTCCGTAGTATAATGCCGTAAATTTAAAGCAAAATTTATGATTATACAAATTAAAACAACGGCACGTTTTCAATATGTAAATTTATAAATGAATTATGTTTTGACAAAATTTATTTATTTTATATCGTATTTATTTTTCTGAAACTTATATTTTTTCGTTTTTTTCATTTTTTTTAAACATTTTTTCACATTATTTATAATCAGGTTTTTATAAAATAAATTGTTCTGTTAAAGGTAAATAATTTTTTATATGTTGTAATATTAACATTACAGAATGTATGGTAATACAAAGTTTACAAAGTATATGCCGGCACAAAATATGCAATTGTATTTTCGTCCGAAATAATTTCAATTTAAATGACAAAAAAGGGAAAAAAGATATTATTGGCGGAAGCATTTGAACCGAGTCGTAAAATAATGACTCAGATTTTGGAAATGCTCGGATGGAACTACGCCGCCGCCGATAACGGTTTTGACGTTATTTTAGCTCTTAAATCGGAACCTTTCGATTTGCTGCTGCTGGATTTGGAATTATCTCAGCTCGACGGATTTGAAACAATTGAACATATACGCCGGAATTTAGACTTTCCGGTAAACACAATACCCGTATTGGCAATGATAAACAGCGATTTTGCTTCGGAATTTAACAAAACATATAAAAACGAAGGTTTTGACGACATAATAATAAAGCCCTTTTCAATAGACGAGTTAGATTCTAAAATTAAAGAAATTCTTTATCGCAAAAATCCTCTGTTCGCCTGAAACCGATACTGAAATTGTTTTATTCGGTTAAATATTCAGATATTCGAATTACTTATTTAAAATATTAAGAATATCTTTTTCCAATGATTCTCTCGGGCTCTCGACAATACGCCCCGTTTCCTCTCCGTTGCGATAAAAAATAAATACCGGAATACGCGTAAAACTTATACCGTCAAGACTTTTGTTTCTCGAAGACTTTTTTGTATCAACAGCCGTTAAACTTATAATATTTTCGGGTATATGCGCAGCATCGACAATTCTAAAAAATCTCGGTAACTCTCTCCTGCTGTCGCCGCACCATGTTCCGAAAATAATTTTTATGTTAATATCTTTATACAAATCAGAATTGCCAAGCAAATCAATAACCTCTTTATCCGGATTATAAGAAGAATAATTCTTTTCAAACCATGTCTTAAACTCGTCTTTCAAAAAACTTTTACGGTTTACATCTCCTATTAATATTTTTTCATGCTTTTTTTCGTCCGTAACAATCTTATTTTTAGTAAAAACACATGAACTTAAAATTAAAGCAAAAAGAAATAAAACATAAAATCTTTTCATAATATTTATTATTTTTGTTATATTGTCTGTTGCAAATCAAACATTACAAATTTACATATTAAAAAACGGAAATTAAATAAAATAACATTAAAAAAAACGATTATGAGCAAATCTCCAAAAACAGCAATTATTCTTGCCGGCAGCGGCGTGTTCGACGGTGCCGAAATTCACGAAGCAACCATGACAATGTATGCGGTAGTAAAAAACGGCGGGAGCTATCAAATTTTTGCTCCCGACATAGAGCAACATCACGTAATAAACCATATTACCGGCGAAGAAACAAACGAAAAAAGAAATGTTATGGTTGAAGCGGCACGTATTGCCCGAGGTAACATAAAACCGCTTTCGGAACTTAATATGGAAGATTTTGATGCTTTAATGATGCCGGGAGGATTCGGCGTGGCAAAAAATCTGTCCGATTTTGCCTTTAAAGGACCCGATTGTAACGTGCTGCCCGATGTAGAAAGGGTTATAAAAGATGCGGTTGCTCAAGGTAAGCCCATAGGAGCTTTATGCATATCGCCGGCAATAGTGGCAAAAGTGCTGAAAGGCGTAAGCGTAACGATAGGACAAGACAAAGATACGGCACAAGCAATAGAAAAAATGGGATCTAAACACGAAATTACAAACCACGGAGAAGTTGTTATCGACAAAACTTTTAAAACGGCAACAACTCCCTGCTATATGCTCGACGCTACAATTGCCGACATAGCCGAAGGAGCGTTAAACGTAACGGCAGCAGTTTTTGAAATGATAAAATAAACGAAAAAAACTAAGCTTGTCCGGAAAACACAATTTTAAATCTCGAAAACAAATTCCCGGGCAAGCTTAATTTATTTGCAAAACCTCAAGAAAGACAAAACATGCCCGAAAACAAAAAATCTCCTACCCTTTTACAATCATTAATTCCGATTATTTTTTTAATTATATTACTGTCATTAAACGTAATTATTTGGGGCGACGAAACTTTAGACGGTTCAAATCAAACGGCATTATTGCTTGCCGCGGCTTCGGCTTCGATTATAGCTTTTAAACTCGGTATCGGCTGGGTAAAACTGCGAAAACGCATAGTTAAAACAATAGGTAAAGCCATGCCCGCCATATTAATTTTGCTTTTAATAGGTTCTTTATCCGGAACATGGCTTTTAAGCGGAGTTATACCGGCATTTATTTACTACGGACTTGAGGTATTGCACCCTTCAATATTTTTATTTGCAACCGTTGTTATTGCCGGGCTTATATCTTTGGCAACCGGCAGTTCGTGGTCAACCGTTGCAACGGTAGGAGTTGCACTGCTTGGTATAGGTCATGCCGTAGGCATTAACGATGCCGTAACTGCGGGAGCAATTATTTCCGGCGCTTATTTCGGCGATAAAATGTCTCCGCTGTCGGATACTACAAATCTTGCTCCGGCAATGGCAGGAACCGATTTATATACTCACATCCGATATATGATGATTACCACCGTGCCGTCGATGTCCGTTACTTTAATAATATTTTTGATTATAGGATTTACATATGATTTTAAAGCCGATGCATCCGATGTTGCGGAAGTTCAAAAAGCAATAGCCGATACTTTTAACATAACACCTTGGTTGTTTCTTGTTCCGGCATTTTTGATATTCATAATAATAAAAAAGGTAAAACCATTACCTTCCATGTTACTCGGAACACTTGCAGGCGGCTTGTTTGCAATAATTTTTCAGCCCGATATAATAAAACACATTTCGGGAATAAGCGATAACTATGCCGAAGCATCTTACATAAGCGTAATGAAAGCAATGTACGGAGAAATAAAGATAACAACGGAAAATCAACGCATAAACGATTTATTCGGAACAGGCGGAATGGCAGGCATGCTCAATACCGTTTGGCTTATTTTATCGGCAATGGTATTCGGAGGTGTTATGGAATCCGGAGGCATGCTCAAAAAAATAACTTTATCGATAATGAAACTCGTAAAATCGGATGCTTCTCTTATTGCCTCAACGGCTGCTTCGTGCATATTTTTTAACGCAACGGCATCCGACCAATATATTTCCATAGTAGTTCCGGGAAGAATGTATAACAAAGCGTTTAAAGAAAAAGGACTTAAACCGGAGGTATTAAGCAGAACCCTTGAAGATGCGGGAACGGTTACTTCGGTTTTAATTCCGTGGAACACCGGAGGCGCAACTCAAGCGCGCGTGCTGGGCGTTGCCACCGTTGATTATTTGCCGTATGCTTTTTTTAACCTCATAAGCCCTTTAATGACTGTTCTTACGGCTTTCTTAAATTATAAAATAAGAAGATTCTCAGACGACAAAAAGAAAAACATTACCGAAAACAAATAATACCGGATACCGGACGGTAAATTTCTAAATATCGTAATATCTTTTCCGGTAAACAAATATTATTATTTTTGCAATCTGTTCGGTTGCCGGTTTTAATTTTAACAAAAAAACACATACCGAAAGCCGAAAACAGATTTAATTTTAAATTTAAAACATAAACAAACATGAAAAAGCTGATTTTAATTTTAATACCGGTTTTAGCATTATTTGCTTGTAAAAATTCCGAAAAAGAAGGTTTTACCGTTTCCGGAACCGTAAAAAATGCCGGGGGCAAACAATTGATTTTAAATAAATTTTTACCGAACAAAACAGAACCCTTGGATACCGTAACATTAGGAGAAGACGGCAAATACAGTTTTACTGAAACTACCGCTGCTCCTGAGTTGTTCGGTTTGCAACTCGAAGGACAAAACGGGCAAATTATATTTATTGCAGATTCTTTAAGCAAAATAACAATAAATGCAGACACATTAAATTTCAGAACAAATTATACGGTAAGCGGCTCTAAAGACTCGGAATTATTACAACAACTTTACAATCAACTCGATAAAGCTTTCGACAAATTAGATTCGCTTAACAAAATTTATATTACGCAAAAAGGAAAAGTTGACACCGATTCTCTTGTTGCAAGTATTACCGCCGCATCGCAAAATATAATAAACGAACATAAAAAATACTCCGAAAAATTTATAAACGAACACAGCGATTCTCCGGCAGCCATTATTGCCTTATACCAACAGTTCGGAAGAGGAATGAATGTTTTTGACATTAATGCCGACCGCGAATTATTTACAAAAACCGATGAAGCGCTTTATAAATTATATCCTAAATCGAGTTTTGTAAAAGGACTTCACGAATATATAGCCGGAAATCCGCCCATGCCTACCATAGGAAGTATTGCTCCGGATATAGATTTGCCTTCGCCCGACGGCAAAAACATAAAATTATCTTCTTTAAGAGGAAACTACGTTTTGCTTGATTTTTGGGCTGCATGGTGTCGTCCTTGTCGTGCGGAAAATCCGAATGTGGTAAAAAATTATCATAAATATAAAAAATCCGGATTTACGGTATATCAAGTATCTTTAGATCGTAATAAAGAAGATTGGGTAAAAGCCATAGAAGCCGACGGGTTAGGAGAATGGAATCACGTAAGCGATTTAAAATACTGGGACTCTGCACCTGCCGCACTTTACGGAGTAAGAGGTATTCCGGCTAACTTTTTAATTAATCCGGAAGGAAAAATAATAGCCGTAAATTTAAGAGGTCCGCTTCTCGGGCAAAAATTAAGCGAAATTTACGGATACTGAAATACCGGACGCAAAAAAGAAGAAGTTGTTGAAAAAGCAGCTTCTTTTTTTTTGTAATTTCGAAATAATTAACTTTGCCGACAGTGAACGGGAAATTTACATATTTTTTATCCGATATTCATCTCGGGCTGCCGGACAGGAAAAAAAGTTTGCAACGCGAACTTAAACTGGTAAAATTTCTTGACGAAATAAAAAACAGTGCCGAAAGTATTTATTTTGCGGGCGATATATTCGATTTTTGGTGGGAATACAAATCGGTGGTTCCGCGCGGATATGTTCGTTTTCTCGGCAAAATTGCCGAATTGTCGGATTCAGGCGTAAAAATATTCTTTTTTACGGGTAATCACGACATATGGATGAAAGATTATCTGAAAGAAGAACTCGGAACGGAAATTCTGCATAAAGAATTAAAAACCGAAATAAAGGGCAAAAAGTTTTATATTGCTCACGGCGACGGTTTAGGACCGGGAGACAAAAAATATAAATTCTTAAAAAAGATATTCACAAATCGTTTTTTGCAAAAATGTTTTTCGCTTCTGCATCCCGATACGGCTTTCGGTATTGCAAAAAAGTGGTCGCACAGCCGGCGCAAAAAAGAAACATCTTACGACTTTAAAGGCAAAGACAAAGAACTGCTTTTTTTGCATTCAGAAGATATTCTGAAAAAAGAACATTTCGATTATTTAATTTACGGGCACAGGCATTTTCCGGTTATGCTAAGTGCCGGTAAATCGTCAGTGCACATAAACCTCGGCGATTGGCTGGTAAATTTTACTTACGGAATATTCGACGGTAAAGATTTTCGTTTAAAAACTTATAAAAACAATAAACAGGAAGATTTTATCGTTGATTTAAATCATACAATCCGCATCAATTTATTTAACTGATTTTTTTATTTGTAATAATCGAATTGCCACAAAGACATGTTAAGAACCGATTCTATTTCATCTTCCAAATCGTCGTCGAGTGCCGGAAAGAAATCCAAGCCTGTAACCGCTTCGACAGAATCTACCGATACGGCATAATTTTTAAATGTATCGCTTATATATTCGTTGGGCATTAAAAATCCTATTGCTTTTTCGTTGTCTAAATCCAGTATTACTTTGTAAAACATTTCGGGCACACTTACTTTATGCGGTCCTATGGTCGGTAATCCGTCTTTTAATACCGGACCCGTTACCACTATTACACCGTTGTATATTATTGCCCAATGTCTTACTTCCATTTCGAGATACATCCATTTGCCTTCGTTAAATTCGTGCAGTTGCGGAGATATGTTGCTCATATAGAAACTTTCGGATTCTGCTTTTTCCGACCATCTGAAGTCCGCAGCCGGAGCCATATGACCTCTTGCATAAGTATCTTCGGTAGGTTCGTAGTCGCTTAAGTCGGCGCTTCCCGTAGGAACGAGAGGGTCAGGTCTGAAATCGTCTGTTCTGTCGTATTCGGTTGCTTCGGCTTCTTCTTTGGTAAGTTCATATGCCACCCAATCGGCTTGCTCGTGTTGTTCGTTGTAAGACAGTGTATATGCGTAA
>JAADDR010000030.1 GCA_013153865.1 Chlorobiota bacterium
CCGAGGTGAAACCTGAATAATCTGGGTAACTATACTGTTATACTTCTTTTTATCGGCCATTTTTTTAATTTTTACAGTACAATGATACGGATTTTCAATTTATTAGACGGCGGATTTTGTCATTTTTTCTTATACCCTCATAGAGCTTTTAAATACGTTTTTAGGTTTATTTTTTTCTAAATAAAAGTGAAAATTAAAGAATTTGTTACCGGCATTAACAACGGAAAAACAAGGAATATGTATTTGAAACAGGAAATGGAAAAATTAATCGCCTCAAAAAAATCTTGAAAAAAATTAAGCAAAAAGTGATATTCGTCATACTGATTGTGCGCATCTTTAAACTTCTTACAAGCTGAAAAATCCCTGAAAGATGAAAAAACATCTCTTTTTAACGCTTTTTATTACGGTATTATTCGGTATTAACGTCTTTGGCCAAAAAGTGGAAGATTTAAAAATTAACGGGCGTATTCAATATGATTTTGAATTTCTAAAACGTCAAAAGGCCGAAGATTGGCAAATAGGTAATGAATTCCGGCGGGTTCATTTGTCTGCAGCCGGTAAGTTGTCAAAAGTTTTCAAATTTAAAATCGAAGTAAATTTTGCTCATGCACAAATCGGTTTCCGGGATGTATATATTGAATATGTAAATAAGGAATTAGGCAATTTCGCCGTTGGAAGTAAAGCCGAACCTACGGGCTTGGATATTGGTACGAGTAGTAAATATATTCCTTTTATGGAACGCGCCATGTTAACGGCGCTGCAAGATTTCCGTTGGGGAACGGGCTTGCATTATGCCCACCATCATTTGCTTGACAATCGTATGGGAGTGCAAATGGCCTTGACAAACAAAGGAGTAAACGGCGAAGGATTTGTAGATAAACATGTAGAAAAAGGAATGAATTTCGTAGCCCGTGTTTACGGTTTACCGTATGTAAACAAGGAAAAAAAACAATTGATGCATGCAGGCGTTAATTTTGCCACACGTCCTTATAAGGATTTAAAATTCCGTCCCGAAAATCATATGGGCGAAAAATATCATTATGTAGTCCCCGGTGGTATTCGTCGCATTCAAATGGGATGGGAAACCGCCCTCATAGCCGGACCTTTTTCCTTACAAGGCGAGTATAAAACTTCCGGAATTGCCGCTACCACTTCCGGCGATTTTAAAATTACCGGTTACTACGGTCTGGCGAGCTTTTTCCTTACCGGCGAGTCACGCGTATATAAACACGGGGGCTTCGGACGAGTTAAACCCGTTAAAGATATTACACATGGCGGACCGGGAGCTTGGGAAGTTTTGGTAAGATATTCGGTAATGGATTTTTCGGAAGACTTAATTAAACTCCCCGATAATGCCGGATTACCTAAAAAAGTGGAAAATACCGCTTTGGGTGTCAATTGGTATCTTACATCCCATTTGCGTATCATGTACAATTTTATTATTACCAGCGATGCCCATCCCGAAGGCAATTTAACCGCCCATATGATAAGATTCCAGATGGATTTTTAAGGGACAGCATTTAAATTAATTGTTTTAGGTGCTTTATTAATATTATTACTCTGTTTAAAATTCATGATTGATGTGTTAAATTTACATTTTTCGCAGCGTGATTTTTTGTTTCGTTTTTTTAATTGAACGTTGAGTAAACTTTTAATTAAAGCAAATACATTCCCTATATGTACTTAATTCAATTTAAAATATTTCAACGTATTTATAATCTGCCTAATTCAATGAACTTATTTTTCCGGCTTATTCGAAAACCATCCGAAAAAACAGTCTAAATTTCTTTATTAATTAATTCCCCCTTTTATCCTAAAAATAAACACTAAAACCGAGATATAATCCGATAATTTTTTCCGTCCATTTATCCGTATATAATTCGTTTGAAGACGGCGATTGCATAACAAACCATTTTATCGAAGGGTCTAAGCTAACGTGCCGGGAAAGGGGAATACCGATCCCTGCTGTCCCTTCAAATGCCGTAAGAGGTAACTTTTTATTGATAAATTTATCTTTCTCCATATCAAAAACGGACCATGTTATATATCCCTTGTAAAGTCCCAATTCGACGAAAGGATAAACGGTTTTAAGGGGATATTGAAAACGTAAAAAACCGCCACCCAAAAAAGTTGCCGGCGACAAAGAAGATTGAACCAAAACATATTTCATCGATATTCCGCCCGCCAAAAAACCGGTAAAGAAATAACCTCCTGCCGCTTCCAGCATTATTACTTTATTTTTCACCATAACCGTTACATTCGTCCCCGAAGTTTTTACTTTGGATTTTTGCGTGTAAAAATCAAGCTTAGTCGAAGCATTGACAATCCATTTCCCTTTTCCAAACAAAGGTTCGTTTTCTTGGGCAAAAAAAGGACGGGGCATTAACAAAACAATGCTAAAAAAATAGAGGATAAATATTTTTTTCATAAGACCAACTTTTTGAAATTAAGATTTTTTACCGAAAACAAAGGAAAAACCTACCTGCGCTCCCACCGTTTCAATCGAATAATCATATTCCGTGTTTTTAATATTCATACGGGTAAATAAAATCCTGTATGCCATGGCTATTTCGACAGCCACCGACCGGTTAAGCGGAATTACCGTTCCGGCATTTAAAGTCCCCCCTTTCCAGGTAGGAGAAACAACCGTTACGGGAGAAAAGAAATCGATGAAATAAATATTACTTTTCCCTATCATGAAACCCGGCTGAACGAATAAATATACCTGCCGGACCGGAAAATGCAGTTTGGTGTAAAATCCTGCAAAAAATGAAGAACCTTTATCGGACAATAAGCTATTAATAATCAACATGGTGCCTATGGACATATTTTTTCCTACAAAATATCCGGCATCCAATTCCATCGATTGCAACGAAAACGTATCGGAAAAATTATCCGATGCTTCGGTGTGTTGTTCCAATGCAAATCGCGAATTACCGCCTAAGTACCATTTGCCTTTGTTATAAAAAGACAACTCTTCTTGCGCATATATCGCTAGCGGAAGAAAGAATATTAAGAGCCTTAATTTTTTCATAAAATATTTTTGTGATGAATATACAAAATTTTCGGTAATTATTGACGGCGTGGATTTTACATTACAAGCATTTACGATTATTCACCCCCGGAATTTCTTTATCAAATAAACCGTTATCCTCCACAGAAAAACCAATAATAATGTAATTCCCAAAACCGGATAAGCCCCTTTCCATATAATCGAGGCATAATTTCCGGCATTACATAATCCGGCATCAATGGATTTTTTTAGATGAAATAATGCGCGGAAATAGGCAGTAATAATACCTGCCAATAAAATAATTATTATGGTGAATTGAAGGAAAAAATTATTGTTAGGATTTTCTTTATGTAATTTATAGCTCTCCTTTTCATAAATTTTATCCCCTTGATAAAAAAAGTAAGCAGTCTGGAAAAATGAATAAATGAATACCATGGATAACCCGTGGCATAAAATGCGTAAAATATCATTTTTATCACACTCGGAAGGTTCTATGAGTAAAAAAGAACCCCACATCATAAAACTTCCCAGGAGGAAAAAACCTATTATCAATTCTAAACGGTAGTATTTACGTAATTTCTCCTCGGCAATAGGGATTGTTTCCATAAGGAAAAATTTTTTATGAAACAGGTATTCAAATTTAATTATTTTATTTTTATTATCCCACCAATATTTTAGGTATTTTTAAAGGATAGTATTCATTTATTCC
>JAADDR010000175.1 GCA_013153865.1 Chlorobiota bacterium
AATAGAAACTCTTTCTTCCGTAATTACCGCCGACGAATATTCAAACCTTAAGCACGCAGAATTTCATCACAAAGATTTTAACCGCCGTTACAATCTGATTTCGGATTTTCGGCTTTGCGAAAAAAATATGTCCGAAACCGAACTTCAAAACATGATTGATATTTTTATAGAAAACAAAGGTAAAATAGACAGAAAAAAAAGTGCTTTGCTTATATCAAATCCCGAAAACTTTAAAAAAATCAAACTGTCGGGTTCCGGAAAAGCAAAAACATCTCACCGGGTAAAACTTTTCACAAATCTTGAAGATGCCGAAAAATGGGTAACAACATAGCAAATTTACCGTCAGAATTATTCATGCATTAAAGCACTTGCTCCCAATATTGCCGCCTCACCCGGTTTTAATCCCGAAACGGCAAGCTTTACTTTATTTTTATAAACGGTCATTAAATTATCGTTCATATATTTTTCTGCCGGTTTTAAAAGCAAATCCCCGGCATTTGCCAAACCTCCGAAAAAGAAAAAATACTCCGGATTTAACACAGCCGTAAAATCAGCCAATGCCTTTCCGAGTATCTCCGCCGTAAAATCAAAAGCACGCAAAGCTGCGGGATCGCCGCCGACGGCAAATTTATAAACATCTTTCGATTGCATGTTTTTTAAATCGGCATTTCGCATCAAACTGTACTCGTCGGTTTCGGAAAGTATCTCTTTCGCCGTTCTGAGCAAACCGGTAGCCGATACGTAAGTTTCCAAACAACCCTTGCGACCGCATCCGCATTCCCTGCCGTCATCTTTTACTCTTACATGACCGAGTTCGCCGGCAAATCCGTCATGCCCGTAAAGCAATTTGCCTCCGGCAAAAATACCGCTTCCTAAACCTGTTCCGAGTGTAATCATTACAAAATCATCAATACCGGATGCCTTTCCGTATATTTTCTCACCCGATGCGGCAGCATTTGCATCATTGGTAACTTTTACGGGCACACCCGTTTTTTTCGATAATAAATCGGCAACGGGCAAAACACCTTCCCATTCCAAATTAGCGGCATACTCTATTGTTCCCTTAAAAAAATTACCGTTTGCCGCCCCTACTCCTATACCCGTTAAATCATATCCTCCGCCGTCAACCGAATCAAGTATCTTTTCGGATAAAAAATCAATAAAATCCTCAAAACTCTCATAACCTTTAGACGATATAGTCAATCTTTCGCATATTTTCCCGTCATAATCAACCAATCCTATCTCGGTATTAGTCCCTCCTATATCCGTTCCGGCAATTACTTTTTTCATTTTGTATCGAAATCTAAAAACTTCTCAAAAATAACAAATAAGTTTCGTTTTAAAGAAAACAAAATATTATTTCACACAAAACATTTAAACAAAATCAAGGTGCCTGACTTTTTTAATAAACTAAAAAACATTTTATATTTGTATTTTAAAATTTAAATACCTGAATTATGAAATGGAAAGGCAGACAAACCAGTTCTAATGTCGAAGACCGCAGAGGAATGAGCCGGGGAACCAAAAGCGTAGGCGGAATAGGAGTTACCGGAATTATAATTGCTATTGTTTATACACTTATTACAGGGCAAGACCCTTCGGTTATACTGCAACAAACAAGCGGAGTAAGGCAACAATCGCAGCAAGGATATAATTCTGCGGCTGCCGGAGAAAACGAAGAAATTGCCCAATTCTCAAAAGTTGTTTTAAAAGATACCGAAGATGTGTGGGCTAAATTATTTAAAGAACAACTCGGAAAAACATACATACCGCCCAAAATGGTTGTATTTAACGGATATACCACGGGTGCTTGCGGCATTGCCGGAAAATCCACCGGTCCTTACTACTGCCCCGCAGACCGAAAAGTTTACATGGACCTGAACTTTCTCAGAGACTTAGGCAGAAACTACGGCGCATCGGGAGATTTTGCCATGGCATACGTTATTGCGCACGAAGTAGGACATCACATTCAAAATTTGTTGGGAATTATGGAAAAAGTCCAACGCCAAAGGCAATACCTGAGTAAAAAAGAATATAACAAACTATCGGTAAAATTAGAATTACAGGCAGACTTTTTTGCCGGAATGTGGGCTCATCATGCACAAAAAATGAAACATATTCTCGAAAAAGGAGATATAGAAGAAGCCCTCGGAGCTGCAAGTGCCGTCGGCGACGACCGTTTACAAAAAAGAGCTCAGGGATATGTGGTACCGGATGCTTTCACTCACGGAACATCTAAACAACGCACCGAATGGTTTATGAGAGGTTTTAAATACGGAGATTTTAATTATTCAAATACCTTTGAAGAACTTTAAACAAAAATTTTATTTAAAAAAGCGTATCGCCTAAAATATTCGATACGCTTTTTTTATGTCCTAAACCAACTAACTTTCTCTTAATTTACGATAATGTCTGCGAGCTTCAGTTACGTAAATACTGTCCGGATGTTCAATCATCAAACGTTTGTAATACTCGATTGCCTGCTCTTTATCGTTCAGCTCGTTTTCATACAAAAGCCCCGCATTAAATAAAGCTCTGTCGGCTAAAATACCGTTGCCGTATTCGGCTGTAATCTTTTTATACTGCTTCTCGGCTTCGGTATATTTCCCTTCCGAAACATAAATCTTCGCTTTTAAAAAATATACGTCATCGGTTATTTGATGTTCCGGATAAGTTCTCAATAACGAATCACAAATAAGTAATGCCGAATCTTTTTTATTTCTGAAAACAAACAGTTCGGCAGCCGAATATAACTTTAACGCACCTTGCAAAGAGTCCCCTTCGGTATTTTCTTCTATTAATAACGAATAATACAAAGCATCGTTTGCAACGGGTTTCGAAGTACTTGTCTTTAAAGCATCAAACTGTGCTTTTGCCCATCTGAAATTTTGCATAAAATATGCCGCTTTCGCTTTTTTTAATTTTGCCGAGTCGCCGAACATATTACCTTTATTTTCTAATTCCGCCTTTGCATAAACCAAAACAGCAGATTCCAAATTATTTTCGTAAATCAAAACATCACCGAGCTCTATTTCGCATCTTGCCGCCAAACGCTTATCCAAACCCTGTAATTTAAGAGCATCGTTCAATAATTTCTCCGCTTCACCCGGTTTATCGGTATAAAATGCTTTTAAATGAGCCAAATCTATGACACACTGTATAGTATTAAAACTCAAACCCAATGTTTTTAAAACTTTTTCATACTCTTTTTCCAGATTCTCTGCCGATTCTTCCGAAATATTTTTTTCGTTAATTATTTTAAGATAAGAAACATTCAGCTTACCCGTTTCGGCATCAACGTAAAAAGGTGTATTTCGACCTTTTTTTATCAAATAATTATATGCTTCGTAAGCTGTTTCGTAATCTTTATTAAGTTTTGCAATCTCGGCAAGATTAAGAATCTGCCTGCCGAAATTCCCGGTACGCCTGTCCAATGCTTCCGACTGAACCAACGCTTGAGCAAAATCTTTACGCTGCATATAATACCAAATCAACATTTTATTAAAAACAACGGGAGAACTTGTTTTTTGAATACGCTTTAAAAGTTCCTTCCTTAAAATATCGGAAAATTCGCCGTTTATATCTTTATCGATAAAATACTGCATACGATTTTCAACCGACGAAAGATTCCTGCCCGACTCCTCCAGCAAATCCAGATATTCGTTTATCATCTCGGCATACTTCCTCTGAACCGCATAAAGATTAGCCAACTCGCTTCTGTAATCCTTTCCGGTAAATTTACGCCCCGACAAATAAACTTTTTCCGCATAATCGTATTCTTTGTGTCGCATAAAAGCATTTGCGGCAGAACGAACGGCAAAAGTGCCGGAAAGCGACTTTTTAAGTGCCTTATCATAATATTTTTTCGCCTCCGAAAACCTGTTCTGACGTTTATACAAATATCCCAAATCAATATAATAAGAAGGCTCGTTTCTGTTTAAACGTATTCTTTTTTTTATTTCTTTTTCGGCAATATCAAATTTCTCCTGTTCCGTCAAACAATTTATATAATAAGTAAAATAAATTTCCGCTCCCGAACTTTCGGCAATCTTTTTAAACAATACCTCGGCTTTATCATAATCTTTATTATTATAATATTCATATGCCAAACGAATATCATTTCCGGCAATATTTTGAGCATACAAACCGCATAAAGAAAAAAACAAAAACACAAATAAAAAGAATTGCTTCATTTAACAGGATATTTTATCTTTGAAATTAATTTTCGTTTTAAATAAAAACGCATAATAAATAAAAATATGTCGTATATCGGCAAAAATATCAGAAAAATAAGAATAAGCAAAAATCTGACCCAAACCGAATTTGCGGAACTCTTTAACCTGAAAAGAACTGCCGTAGGTTCCTACGAAGAAGGCAGAGCCGAACCTAAAATAAACACCATTATAAAAATTTCTGATTATTTTAATATCTCCTTAGATAAATTATTAAGAAAAGAGTTGACGGTTAACGAAATATTTCACTTCAGGGACGACCTGCTGAAATAACACATAAAACCCTGATTATAAGAATAAATAATTTGACATTTCTTTGGTTTTTAAAATATATTTATGTATTATTGTAAACCGAATTTTATTCCTTTTTTAAAATTATTACTGTTATGAAAACATCATCCGGATTATTTGCATTACTCTTAATTATTTGGTCCGGTGCATCAACTTATTGGTACGTCTGCAAAATAAAACATGACTGTAAAAAAACAAAAACCGAATCAGTTGTAAAAAACACCGAAAACCGGACAGTAATCAACAAAGAACCGCTGAAAAACTTAAATGCCGAAAAAAAAGAAGAAAAAAACATCATTCCGGAAAACAAAAAATCCGATGTGGAAGCATTGGCGGAAAAACTTAAAAACGGATATACGGTTTACAACTTCCCGAAAAATTCTTCCTCAAACAACAACATAAAAAACGACTTTAACGATTTTGCGGAAAACTTAAAACTATATCTGAAAGCAAACGAAAACGCAAACATTCTTATTACGGGACATACAGACAATACCGGCACTTCCGAAGCAAATGAAATCGTCGGAAAAAAACGTGCGGAATTCATAAAATCAAAACTGGTAAAAAAAGGAATCGAAGAAAACAGAATTTCAACCGCTTCGGAAGGAGAAAAACAACCCGTTGCAAACAACGACACGGAAGAAGGACGAAGAAAAAACCGCCGAGTTGTTATTACGCTTTATTCTAACTAAATAATAAACAAACCATGGGACAACACATCTTTGAAATCATTATTATGCTGCTCGGAGCAGCTCTGTTGGGTTTTTTAATCGGATGGTTCTTAAGAAAAGATAAAATATCCGAACTGCAAACCTATATTGCGGCATTAGAAGACAAAAACAATCGTTTACAAAGCGATTTAAACGAAAACGAACGTTTACTGATAGATTGCCAAACCGAAAAACGAAAAGCAGAATCCGAAAAAAAAGAAATAGAACGATTACTCATTGATTGCGAAGGTAAACTAACACTGTCGGATATCGAACTGGCAAAAAAAGAAAATCAAAATACCGCTAAACCGGTAAGTTTTGCTTCATCAGGCGCAAACGAAAAAAACGAAACCCCTGACGACCTTACAAAAATAGAAGGCATAGGACCCAAAATAGCATCAATATTATCGGAAGCAGGATATAAAACTTTCAAAAAATTATCCGAAGCGGTTCCCGAAACAATAAAAAGAATATTACTGGATAAAGGCGGTAAACGATATTCAATGCATGACCCCGGAACATGGCCGGAACAAGCAAAACTTGCTGCCGACGGAGAATGGAGTAAATTAGAAAAACTCCAAGACGAACTTAAAGGAGGAAAAATACAATAACCGTAAAAACACCTGAATACCGAAAATTCAAAAACTGCCGTTTCCGCGGCGGTTTTTTTATATCCTTACACCCGCAAACAGCCGCATCGCTGCCCTAATTACAAAATATTAATGTCTAAATAAATCTTTCGCACAATACAAACCGGCAACACATTAATTACCGGCACATAAACAACCACATAACAACAAAACACATTAAAACAACCCTCCGTTAAGCATTACCAAAGTGCAATTAACAACAGTTTTTATCCCGTGCTCTTCGGCTTTTCGCATAAACTCCGGATTTTCTGTCCCCGGATTAAATATCAACCGCCTCGGTTTTAAACCTAATACATAATCATAATATTCCGCTTGCCTTGCAGGTCCTACATACAAAGTTACCGTATGAACATCTTTAACCTCAGGCTTACCCTTTATTATCGGCAATCCGGCTATTTCTCCGTCTCTTATACCCGCAGGTATAACCTCATGTCCGTAACGTTTAAGCAACCTTACGGCTTTATACGAAAATCTTTCCGGATTCGGGCTCGCTCCTATAACCAAAGTCTTCATAAAACTTTAACAAATTAAAACCTCAATAATAGGAATTTTTTTTTAAATCCGGTCGAAAAGCCGGATAAAAGGCATATATTTGTGTTTTACGAATTAATTTTTTAAAATGAAAACAGAAAAAAACAAAGTAGTTTCGGTAACTTACGAACTCCGAACCGACAAAAACGGAGAAATAATTGACTCGGCAAACGAAAACAACCCGCTGAATTTTATTTTCGGAAACGGAATGATGCTGCCCGAATTTGAAAAAAATCTCGAGAACCTTTCGGAAAACGATACTTTTGATTTTATGCTGACTCCCGAAAACGGATACGGATTAAGAAATGAAGAAAATATCGCCGAACTGCCTTTAAACATCTTCGAACAAAACGGAAAAATCGACGAAAACTTGTTAAAACCCGGTAATATCATTCCTTTACAAGATAACCGGGGAAACAGATTTAACGGAAAAGTAATATCCGTAACCGACAATACGGTAAAACTCGACTTCAACCATCCTCTAGCGGGAGAAAACTTATATTTTACCGGAAAAATAATTTCCGTAAGAGATGCCTCAAAAGAAGAATTGGAACACGGGCACGTACATTAACAAAACATTAAATAAAACACACAATAAAAAATATCCTCGGAAACTTCTGCAAATATAATCCGGGGATATTTCTTTATACTGCCGAAAAACAAGCTTTTACCGCCGTATAATACCGATATTAGTCTTATTCTTCCGGATAAATGCAACCAAATCAAAAATCCGAAAGTCATTTTTTTTTCTAAATTTGTAAGAAATTTAAAACACCGATGAGCGAAAATCCGGAATACTCTTTTGTTATACCCGCATACAACGAAGAAGCCAACATAAAAACTCTTTACGAAAGAATCGTTTCTCTGATGCAAAACATAAGCGAAAATTGGGAAATGATTTTCGTAAACGACGGAAGCACCGATAATACAATATCCGTGTTTAAAGAACTTACAGAAAAAGACAAAAGAATAAAATACATAAACCTAAGCCGTAACTTCGGACATCAGGCGGCATTATCGGCAGGACTTAAATTTGCAAAAGGAAATGCCGTAATATCAATGGATTGCGACCTGCAAGACCCTCCGGAAATCGTTGCCCGAATGATTAAAAAATGGAAAAAAGGAAACCATATAGTATATGCACGAAGAAAAAATTTCAGAAAAGACAACTTCCTTAAAAGACTCGGATCCAAAATATATTATCGCCTAATGGGAAAATTCACCCGCATCGAGATACCTCGAAACGTAGGAGATTTTCGCTTGATAGACCGGAAAGTGCTGAAAGAAATAAATACAATGCCCGAACATTCAAGATATTTAAGAGGAATGGTAGCTTGGACGGGATTTAAACACGATTTCGTAGATTACGAACGCCCCGACAGACAAAAAGGCGAGTCAAATTATACCCTCGGAAAACTCGCAAGACTCGGAATGGACGGTGTCTTTAACTTCTCGATGTTACCTTTAAGAATAGGTTTCATACTCGGACTTATAAGTATAATAAGCGGTTTCGGATTATTACTGTATCAAATATGGGACGTATTTATAAACGGCGTATATTACCATCTCTATAAATGGCTGGTAGTTATACTTTTTATATTTATGGGATTTATGTTTATGCTGCTATGGATAATCGGAGAATATATAGGGAAAATTTATGACGACGTAAGACAAAGACCGTTATACGTTATCGACGAAACAAAAAATATCAATCCGCAAGAATCCTGATGCCGGAAGAAATAAAAATACTCATGTTCAACAACGAATTTCCGCCGCTCGGAGGCGGAACGGGAACCGTTAATCTCGAACTATTCAATAACCTGAAAACAAACAACAACATAAAAATAGACTTAATAACTTCTGCATTCGGTAAAAAAAAAGAAATAATCAAATTCTCGGATAACATTACTATCTACAAATACCCGGTCAAAAAAAAAGATATTCATCACGCTTCAAATTCCGAACTTTTAAGATATGCATTAAAAGCAACAATTGCCGGATTAAAACTTTGCAAAAAAAACAATTACGATTTAACAATGGTCTGGTCTGCCGTTCCCGCAGGTTTGCCCGCATTAATACTCAAAATATTTAAAAAAATACCTTACTCGGTAAGAGTCGGCGGTCCGGATATTCCCGGCTTCGAAAAACGCTACGACTTTATTTACAAAATAATTTCTCCCTTTATCAAAACAGTATGGAAAAATGCCGATTCGATTATTGCAAAATGCAAAACCGAAAAAGAAATGATACAAAAAATAAATCCGGAAATAAAAGTTAAAATCATTTACAACGGTGTGGACACAAAAAAATTTAAACCCGGAAAGAAAAAAACAAATAAAAATATTCGAATAATATCTCCTGCCCGGCTTATAAAAAGAAAAGGACAATATACTTTAATCGACGCTGTTTCGAAACTTAAAAACGACGGAATAAAAATAACGGCTGATTTAGTGGGAGAAGGAGACGAAAAAAATGCATACATAAAATACGCCGAAAAAAAAAACGTATCAAAAGAAATAATATTTTCCGGATACGTGCCCGGAGAAAAAATGCCCGAAAAATACAACGAAGCGGATATTTTTGTATTAGCATCATACAACGAAGGAATGAGCAACGCACTGCTTGAAGCGGTTGCCTGCGGACTTCCGGTTGCGGTTACGGATGTGGGCGGAACGGAAGAAATAGTTGATGCCGACAACGGTTTTATTTTCAAACCGGGAGATGCAAACGCACTGTATAACATCCTTAAAAATATGATAAAAAACAAAGAACTGATTCGTAAATACGGACAAAATTCGGTCGAAAAAGCAAAAAAATTTAACATAAGCAATACCGTCGGAGAATATTTAAAACTGTTTCAAGAAATTAAAAACAAAAGCGAAAAATAAACACATGAAAATTTTAATTACCGGAACAGCCGGATTTATAGGATTTCACGCAGCCGAAAAATTTGCAAAAGAAGGATTTCAAGTTACCGGAATCGACAATATTAACGACTATTACGACATAAACCTGAAATACGCCCGCTTATCCGAAAGCGGAATAGAAAAAAATAAAATACAATACGGCAAACCGGTAAAAAGCACAAAATTCGAAAACTATAAATTCTTAAAACTTCAACTCGAAGACAAAGAAAAAATTTCGGAATTATTCGAAACCGAAAAATTCGATTACGTATGCCACCTTGCCGCACAAGCCGGAGTAAGATACAGCATCGAAAACCCGCATATATACGTTCAATCCAACATAAACGGTTTTCTTAATATCATCAACGAAGCGGCACACAACAAAACAAAACACTTCGTATACGCCGGAAGCTCAAGCGTTTACGGACTGAATACCGAAATGCCCTTTTCCGTATCTCATAACGTTGACCATCCGGTAAGTTTATACGCCGCAACAAAAAAATCAAACGAACTGACAGCCCACGCATACAGCCATCTTTTCGGAATACCCGTTACAGGATTACGTTTTTTTACCGTTTACGGACCGTGGGGAAGACCCGACATGGCACTGTTCTTATTTACGCAAGCAATATTATCGGACAAACCGATAAAAATTTTTAACTACGGCAATATGATGCGAGACTTTACTTATATCGACGATATTATCGAAGGTATTTTCAGAGTAGTAAACAAACCCGCAAAACCCGACAACAACTTTAACCCCGCAAAACCAAACCCCGCAAGTTCGTCGGCACCGTACAAAATATACAATATCGGAAACGGTAAGCCCGTTAAACTTACAGACTTTATAAAAGCAATAGAAAAAGCCGTAAACAAAAAAGCGAAAAAAATACACGCACCGTTGCAACCCGGAGACGTAACAAAAACATTTGCCGATGTATCCGGACTGGCAAAAGACTTCGGATACAAACCTGATACTCCGATAGAAAAAGGCGTGAATAAATTTATTAAATGGTATAGAGAATACTATAAAATATAAAACCGATAATGAAAAAAATATGCTTTGTAATACCGAGAGCATACTATCTTTTTAACCCTAAGATATCCGACGCCGGCGACAAAATCGGCGGAGCACAAAAACAAGCATACCTTTTAAGTACGGAATCAGCCCGAAACCCGGATTTCGACATACATTTTATCACGGCTGATTTCGGTCAAAAAAATTTTGAACAAATAAAAAACGTAAAACTTCATAAAACATTCGATTTTAACGAAAATATCATAGCCCGAAGCCGTAAACTCGCATCAGCACTGAAAAAAATAAACGCCGACATTTACATCTTCAGATCCGCAAGCGCAGGAACCGCAACAGCGGCGGCATACACAAAAAAAATATTGCAAAAAAAAGTAATTTACATGCTTGCCCACGATACCGAAGTTTCCGAAAAACTGCAAAGAAAACACTCGGGACCGATAACCGCAAAATTAATGAACTTCGTATATAAAAATGCCGATATTATTACATCCCAAACAGAATTTCAAGCCGAATCATTCAAAAAGTTCAGAAACAGACAAACCGAAATAATAAAAAATATTTTTACCCCGAACAAACTCGAAAACTTACAACATGCGGATAGAAAAACAATCTTGTGGGTAGGAAGATTAAGCAAAACAAAAAATCCCGAACTTTTATTTACCCTTGCAAAAGATTTCCCCGAAGAACAATTCGTAATGATAGCTCCGGTAGTAAGAGACTTTAAAAAATACGGAGAAAAAATACGACAAAAAGCCGAAAAAATTAAAAACCTGACCTATATAAAATACGTATCTCCCGATAAAATAGACGATTATTACACACAAGCAAAGATATATCTGATAACTTCCGAAAGCGAAGGATTCTCAAATACGGCGGCAGAAGCAATGAAAGCAAAAACCCCGGTTCTTTCTTTTGCCGTAAATCCGGACAATATTCTCAATAAATATAAATGCGGATTATTTGCCGGCAAAAACATCAAAAAACTGTATGCCGATTTTGAAAAACTGATTAAAAATTCCGAACTTCGCAAAAAACTCGGCGAAAACGGTGCCGACTACATAAAAAATCATCACGATAAAGAGCCGGTTTTAAAAAAATTCGAAGAAATATTAAACGCATTATAACATGCCGTAAAAAAATGAAACGAACAAGTAAAAAAAACACTGAAATTTCCGCCGAAAACAAAAATACCGGTGCCGGCGTAAAATCGGCGGATAAAAATATCTCGTCTTACGCATACATTAAATTTATATTTCTTGCTCTGCTGTTTTTTTACATAATTACGGGGCTGTATCAAATTATGTTCGATACCGCCGTACTTAAATACCTGCAAAAAGTTCTGCTCATACCCTCAGCCGCAATCGGTATTTTCGCTCTCCGTTACGAAAAAGCAAATGTTCGAAACACAATAAACAAACATTTTAACAACAAAGATAAAATCCTCAAAAAAGATACGCACACAATAATATTCCTTATCGTAATAATTGTGTCGGCATTTGCGTTATTCGGCAGATTGGATTATTTCGACATATTCTCCGACGAAGTGCAAACAACCGCGGGTGCTGCCGGATACTGCAATACCGGAGAATTTCGTCAATGGGATTTTATAAAAGAAAAACTCGTCGGCAAACCTTACAACAGAGCAAAACCTCATCAAATTATTACGGCTCTGTCTTTTAAAATATTCGGCATAAATACATTCGCCGCACGCTTTCCTTCCGCACTATCAGGTATTATACTAATAATACTTTTATACCTTACCGGAAACTTTTTTATTAAAGATAAAACGGCGGCATTACTTGCGACTTTTGCATTTGCCCTGTATTTCGAATTTCTTTTTCTGGGCAGATGGGCAAGAATGTATGCCGCGGTATATCCGCTGTTCTTACTCAATTTCTATTCGGTTTTTCGCTTCCTCAACGGAAGTTGCCGACGCAATATATCCGAAAATTCTTTTTTAAAAAAATATCTTGATTTTGATTACCCGTATCTTTTTGTTGCTCTTATTTTGAGCTTTCTGCTTATTTACTTCCACCCCAACACAACGGTTATTTTTCCGATATTCTTGGTTTGGCTTGCAACAGCAATATTATTATTCCCCGACGAAAAAAAATACCTTACCGCATTTGCAGCGGCATCAATAATACTTATACTCCAAATAATTTTCGGTTATAAAATCAATTTTAATTATTTTACATTCTTTAAAGTCAATAATTTCGAAATATACAAAAAAGCGTTTTTCGGCTATCCGTTTACGGCAAATATCTCTGCAATTATTATAATACCGGGTATTTCGCTTATATTTCTATCGGAAAACAAATCATTTAAGAAAAAATATTCGGCACTTTTAACGGCAACACTGCTGCCTTTCGTTTTATTTTCTTACATAATAGAATATGCACCGTCATACAGATACGTTTCTTTTATTACGCCGCTCTCGGTATTGCTGATTACAGGAACATACATGCTTATTGCAAAAATACTGTTCAATAAATTTTTACGCATATTACTTATAACTGTTTTATCTGCATTCGTAATTACGAGTTTCGCCTTGCATTATGACAATCTTTACGTAAAAAACTCTTATTCTCCCGCAAAACCCGGAACGGCATACAAAACAATAGTAAAAAATTTTCATAAAGGAGATGTAATCCTTAAACACTGGGGTCCGAAAAGATACCTCAAAGGCATACCCGAAGACACAAAATTTATAAGTCTCGGAACATATAAAGGTAAAGATTTTGCCGAAATGTATAAAATCATAAACGAAAATCATCACGGATGGATTACATGGCACAAATACAACGAAAATCGTTTAGACCCGGATTTTGTTACCTATTGCAATCTTTATTTTAAAAAATACGCCGGTTACGGTATAGATGATTACGGCGAAGAAATTTTTTACTTCGACAACGACATGATAAAACCCCTGAACCTTTTCGCATTTCAAAAATATTTACCCGTTGCCGGACTGTGCCTCAAAAATCCTTACTCATTTGTTTTTGATTTAAAAATAAACGATAAAACAAACGGCTCGCCGTTTTTCTTAAAAAAAGACGAAAATATTTTTATCGACTGTTTTATCGAAGATAAAAAACTTGTTTTTAAAATACCCGGAACCGAAAATATTAAAATTACCGTTCCCGAAAACAAAATAAATCGCATAATTTGGACTTTGGCGCCCGGAAAAACACAAATATTCGTAAACGGAAAAAAAGCGGCGGAAAAAAACATTCGCACGGATTCCGCTTTGGTAAAATTTATCGTAAATCCGGCTTTCGGAGCTTATATCGACAATATAAAACTATATAATTTTATTTTGGATAAAGACCAAATTAAAGCCGTTACCGCCGATACCGAAAATTCGGAACAACTTACGGCAGACAATAAAAAATTCGGTACTATATTTTTATGGAAGAAAAAATAAACAAAAAAATAAAAATCTGCTTTTTCTCTCCGGCATCGGCGGCATTTTTTTCGCCGTATTTAAACATAAACCACGGAGGTGCCGAACTGCAAATGTATCTTACGGCAAAAAAAATATCCGAAAATCATAATTTCGACATATCTTTTCTTGTCGAAGAAAAAAACAACAACTCCGAAACCGAGAACATAAAACTTTACAAAAGCATAAACCTCAAAAAAAAAGAATCCGTAATATCAAAAATCCCTAAAGCAATAAAACTTTTAATACAACTAAAAAAAATTAATCCGGATATTGTAATATCCACAAACGCAAATGCTCTTACGGGATTTTTCGCATTATACGCAAAAATTTTCAATAAAAAATATATATTCAGAAGTTCAAGTCTTGCAGACATAAATTACCCGCTGCAAAACGGTATATCCGGAAAAATATATCGTTACGGTCTCAAAAACGCATCGGCGGTTACGGTTCAAACGCAAGAAATTAAATCATTGATGAAAAAACATCATAATATTGATGCCGTAATAATAAAAAACCTGTTCGAAATAAAGCAACCGCCGGCTACAACGAACAAAGAATTTATACTGTGGGTAAGCAGATTCGACAAAACCAAAAATCCGGAATTATTTTTAAATCTCGCAAAAAAAATACCCGCCGAAAAATTTGTTATGATTTGCCCTTATGCGGAACAGGAAAAAAAAGATTGGAATAAACTGAAAAAAAAGGCAGATAAAATTCCGAATCTTAAATTCACGGAAAAAGTTCATTATGCCGGCATACAAAAATATTTCGACAAAGCGGTTTTGTTTGTAAACACTTCCGATTTCGAAGGATTTCCGAACACTTTCTTGCAATCTGCACAAGCAAAAACACCGGCGGCTTCGCTTAAAGTAAATCCCGATAATTTCATTACCGAATATAATTGCGGTATATTTGCCGAAGGCAATTTCGAAAAACTTAGTTTGCAAATCAAAAACTTGTTAAACAATAAAGACGAACTTAAAACCAAAGGCGAAAACATATACCGGTATTTAAAAGCTAACCACGACATTAATATTGCGGGCGAACATTTCAAACAATTAATAGAAAAAATAATATGATTAAATTCGCTTCCGAAAATATAAAATTTCTCGAAAAAATCTCCGCCGTTCCCGTATTAAAATATTTTTTCGTGCTTAAAATATCGGCAAACTTTCAGAAAATCGACTCCGAACCCGTTCTGAAAAAATTCTATACCGATATTTACGTTAACGATAAAACATCAAAAAAAACGGAAAAAAATCGTTTCGACGATTTAAACGAAACGAGTCTTAATTACATCAAAAAACAAAAAAATCCGGTAATACACGATATTGCCGTTTCAAACGGAATAAGCTCGTCGGAACTTTCCGGCAAATTAAAAACCGGCAACATAAAAAACGAATTTTACATATCCGATAAATTTGCCGAAATATTCGTAAAAAAAGGATTTATAACAAAAATTTACGACTCCGATAAAAATCTGATGTTTGCTTATATCGGCTTTTTATTTGCGGCAGACAAAAACATCTTTTTTCCGCTTACCGTTTTGCTTTTTAAACTGCTTAAAAAAACAAAAATTCCTGTAAATTTCGATTACAAACTGCTGCTGTTTCATCCGGAAACTCTTAAAAAAATAAAAACCGGCGAATTACGATACATAAATTATGACGTCTTTAATACGGTAATAAAAGATAAATTCACTTTTGTCAGAGTCATGAACATTTTAAATCTCGGATATTTTAACCGGCAAAAAATAAAACCGGCTCTCGAAAACATTAAAAAATCAATGAAAGAAAATGCAATTTTGCTTATCGGACGAACAAACGCCGACGGAATAAACAATGCGGGATTTTACAAAAAAAATAATAACAAACTGATTCTTTTAGAAGATGTTAACGAAGGCAGCGAAATAAATTCGATAATCGGCTAATCGGCAAATATTTCGCTTACGTTTATTTTTAAATCCGGAGCGCCGAGGCAACCTTTGTCGTCTAATTTTTCTTTATCGCTAACAACCTTATATCCGGCTGAACTACGGTGTAAATTCTATCGTCTGCCGTTTTTCCGTTTTTCGAAAGTCTGACGTCAAAAGGTGCGGAATATACTTTGCAAGTTTTTTTCTTTAAGTATAAAAATATTTCTCCGAATATATACCCGGAAATCGCCTGATGTTTCCTTACCGGAGCCGGTGTCATAAGTTTTACCGAGCCGTTTAATAATTCGCGACGCTTATCGTCAATCCATGTGAGATAATCCGCAAAAGTATATCATTTGTCAGGGTTTAACGTTATTGTTTCCATTGTTCTCGAATTAACCGATCCCTTTACAAATATACAAAAAAATTAAACGCCGATTTGTAATCCGAAGTAAATTCTTACTTTTGTTTTATGAAATTCCTCATAATAGCACCGCGATTTCATACTAATCTGTATTACAGGGCAAAAGCTCTGCAAGATGCCGGACATAAAGTTAAAGTTGCGGTATTGTATAAAGGTAAATCCGAATTTTACGAAAATATCGAAATCGTTAAGATGAATATCTCGTTTCTGTCCTCTCTTATACTTAAAATATATTCACTTCTTAAAAAAACAAAATCAAAAACATCTTTCGAGTTCAGAATACAATATCCGGGCAAAAACCTCAAAAAAATAACAAAAACATATAAACCCGACGTAATAATATTAAAAGCATATCAAAACGCATTAGCTATAAAAACATTACTTATTGCAAAAAAGCAAAACATAAAAGTATTGATGCTTACGCAAACACCTTACAACCACATAAAAGGTTCGGCGTTCCTGTTCAAACTGAATATAAA
>JAADDR010000103.1 GCA_013153865.1 Chlorobiota bacterium
TTAATTGTTTCAAATTATGTTTTTTTGTGCTTTACACGAAAAGACATGTAAAATGCTTATTCTTTTATGAATTTAAGCGTTAAATTAAAAATATATCTGTTCTATTTATTAATTTGGGTTTTGACTTGGCTACTGTTATTCTCACATAAACTTCAATAAATTACTAAAACACAAATCATAAGACCTTCAATATGTTTCATATATAAATGGCTGTGTTCTATTCCCTATATGGTTAGTATTTGCCAATTTTTTTTACATTTGAAAGGAATTATGAAAAATTCTTTATGTGAATTTCCGTAAATACGGTTTATCGGATTTTAGAATTACCGTTATTTTTATTTTGATTGCCTTGTCCGGTTATTTTTTAATTCCCCGGCTACGGGTACAATTACAACCTGCGGAACGTTCCACGGAAATTTACATTACCTATACTTTACCGGGTGCTTCGCCTGAGGTGATTGATAAGGAAGCGGGCTCGTTAATTGAGGAAAAAATCAGCGCCCTGGAAGGCATCGAAAAAATCGAATCATATGCCTACCGGGGATACGGATACACGGTGGTTAAATTGGATCGCTATACATCCCCCGATGAAAAACGCCTTGAAATAGCCATGGCGGTCAGGCAGTTGTCGGGTCATTTGCCGCCGGGGCTTTCGTATCCGCAAATCAGCATGCACCAACCGGAGGATAAAAACCGTTCGGCTTTCCTGGTTTATCAAATCAATGCCGACCGACCCGCATACGAAATCTACCAAATGATTGAAAACCGGTTATTACCGGAATTAAGGGCATTATCCGACTTGGATAAAGTGGAAGTGCAAGGTTACCGTGCGAAAGAATATTTTATTCGTTACGACCAAGAACTCTTAAAATTATACCGTCTCACCCTCCAGGACATTATCGGGGCTATTCGTCAAAATTTTGAGAGGTCCGGCATTGGCAAAATCAATATACAAGGTAAAATACTTTCAGTGGAATTATCCGGAAGTCAAAAACCAGATTGGAAAATTCCGCTGACACGACATGAGGGCCGTATTATCTACTTAACGGATGTTGCATCGGTGCGTTTACAAGAACAACCGCCGGTTTCGTATCACCGGATAAACGGAAAAACGAGTTTAATCCTTTCCTTTTATCCGCTCAACACGGCCAATATCCTGCAATTACAAAAACAAATAGATAAGACCATTCGGCAAGTTTCCGCCGGTTGGCCTGCATCGGTGCAGATGGTTAAAACTTATGACAGCACCTCTTATGTGAGGGCGGAATTGCGTAAAATTTACCTGCGCACCCTTGCGGTCTTAGGCATTTTACTTCTTTTCATATTATTGGTTACAAGAAATTTACGCTACTTTTCGGTTATCGTATTGTCTCTAACCGCCGGTATGGGTATGGCGCTGTTATTTTATTATTTCTTCGGTATTCGTATCGAACTTTATTCATTAGCCGGTATTACCATTTCGTTCGGGCTAATGATCGATAATATTATTGTGGTAAGCGACCATCTTAAAAACCGGGACAAGTCCAATGTATATTTACCCGTGTTAGCTTCAACTTTTACTACTCTGGCCGCTCTTTCGGTCATTTTTCTTTTGGACGACCCTTTACGGTACCGGTTGCGCGATTTCGCATGGGTAATCATCATTAATCTTTCGGTTTCCATTATTGTAGCTTTGTTTTTTACCCCTGTTTTGCTTCGTACTTTCGGTGTCATTAGCCGGCATAATCGCCCAAAAAAGTCCTCTTTTTTATCAAACCTTTATGCCCGGTTTTTGGGTATCGCATTGCGTTTTAAACCTTTTTTCATCACCGGAGTGGTGTTATTGTTCGGTATTCCCGTATTTATGCTTCCTGCACGTATAGAAAAAGACAATTTGTGGGCAAAGGTATATAATAAAACTTTAGGCAGCGAATGGTATAAAGAAAATATCAAACCGTATGCGGACAAATATTTGGGCGGAAGTTTACGTTTATTTTCCTATTATGTATTTGAAGGTGCTTTTTATCGTGAAAATACCGAAACCAAATTGTATGTAACCGGCCGGATGCCACGGGGCAGTAATTTGGAACAATTTAATGAAGTTTTTTTAAACATCGATAATTACCTCTCCCAAATTTTCGGGATTAAAGTGTTTAAAACGGATGTGTATAATTCCGGCTATGGCCGCACGGAAATTATTTTCGATAAAAATGCGGAACCCTTAGCATTCAAAATAAAAGGCGAGCTAATCCAAAAAGCAATGAATTGGGGAGGCATATCGTGGAATATTTACGGCGTGGGAAAAGGATTTAATAATCAGGTTTTTTCGAGCTTAAACTACAATTTTCTCATTGAAGCAAAAGGTTATAACCTTTCCGGTTTAATGCAATGGATTGACAGCTTAAATGTCCGGCTTTTGGCACATCCCAGAATAAATAAAATAAAAGTAACAGGCACCCAATATCCATACACGCACCCCGAAAATTTCTACCGGTTAATTCTAAACCGTGAGGCATTATTATTTTACGGTTATTCTCCGCTGGAAATATCCCGTTATCTTCATAGCTATAGCATTCAATTGCGACCTACTTTTTATGCTTTTATTTCGGGACAATATTATCCGTTACGGTTACAGGAAAAAAATGCCACGGCATTTGATATATGGCATTTATTCCACATGCCTCTAATTAAAGGAAACAAAATGTTTAAATTAAATTCCTTTGCCCGTATTGACACTTTGGATGCACCCGGCGTGCTCTATAAAAAAGATCAAGAATATTATAAATATATTCATGTGCAATATACCGGCTCATCCAAATTCGGAAAAAAAATTATTAGCCGTAAAATCGATTCTCTTTCTTCCTTGCTTCCCGTAGGAATTTCCTTTAAGCTAAAAGAAAATTTTTACCTTTTTTCCCGGCAAAAAAAGGATTATTTTAAATTACTTCTTCTCATTATTGTGATGATTTGGGCAATCAGCATGATATTTTTTGAAAACATACGGCTTTCTTTTATTGTGGTTGCCATGATACCCATTTCTTTTATAGGAATTTTTCTTATTTTTTACCTGTTCGATTTTCCTTTCGATCAAGGAGGCATTGCCGGTTTCGTATTGGTGAGCGGGTTAACGGTAAATGCCGTTTATTACATTATGTATGAATATCTTTTTTTGCGAAAACATCAACCCGGTAAAAATGCCGTCCAAATTTATTTGGAAGCTTTTCGCAGAAAAATTTTTCCGGTTTCTTTGACGATTATCTCCACTATATTAGGTTTTATTCCTTTTGTTTGGGCAGGACCGCAAGAAGTTTTTTGGTTTTCATTAGGTGTGGCAACTATCGGAGGGTTATTATTTTCTTTTATCGGACTGGTAATCTATTTACCCTTATTTCTTATTAAGTCTCAAAAAAATGCATACTAGGTTTAAAGGTAGGCGGCTTCCTTGTTAAATATAAAAATTGAAAGAAAGATTGCAATCATGTTGTCCGTTATACGGCTTCGCCGCCAACGTTTACCGTTAACCGTAACCAAAAAAAAGCACCGGTCACCCGTCGCCGGTCAATCAAAAGACCGTTTACCATTTACCGTGTTACGTTTAGCGGAAAATACGGCTTCGCCGCTTTTATTTTATCACATCTCTATGTTATATGATTTTTTTCGCGATAATGCCCGTTTTAAAAAGATGCGATAAATCGCGTTTCGATGATATATTCCGTTCCGTTTTTAGA
>JAADDR010000100.1 GCA_013153865.1 Chlorobiota bacterium
AAACCGGCGGAAAAAACGGTAAATACGAATATTAAAGCCAGCAACGAGAAATAGGAATAATAATCTTTTGTATATCGTACAAACAAAATAACAAATGTATCCGAAAATCAAGATTTGGAAATTTACGATTATCTTAAAAGAAAATATTTTTACGGATTTTGGGAAAAATACGATTTAGAAATAAGCTTGTGCGGAAACACGGAATTTTACAGAAAAGAAAACCAAGCCGAAAATTGCAGCGGATATTATAACGAAGAATTAAAAAAATTCGGACATAAAATAGAAAATACAAATTTTTGGCTGATGCACTACAATACCGGAAAAATAACATATTTCGGTATCATAAACGTGCCGACGAAAAAAGATTTGCGGCACATGAGTTTGTATATTACTTTAAGCGAAAAACTTACGGCTAAAACACTCGGTTATCCGGCTCTGCTGATAGACCGCAGCACAAAATCCAAAAATGCTTTTAAAGAATATTCATATGCAAAATACAGCAAAGGAATTCTTGCCGTAAAATTCGGTAAATTTTCTTACGAACTTACCGACAAACGATTCCGAAAACCTGAAAAACCCGAATACGAACTGAGTTTCGACGGTTATACACATCTGGTATATGCCGGAAATAAAGACAAACTGATAGTTTTAAGCAAAAAGAAAAAAAACGTTTTCGATAACATAATATCATTCGTATACCTTTTTGTATTTTTTAATGCACTAATCCTTGTTATTATCTTTTTTTACGATTGGAAATATGTTTTAAAAAGATTTAAATTTAATTTTCTTAACAAAATACGTTTTTCGATGTTGTTTATTCTGTTCGTGGCATTTGTCCTTTTCGGTTCGGGAGCCGTATATTTTACCGTGCAACAAAACAAAAAAGTAAACAACAGGGAAATGGAAGAAAAAGTTCAATCGGTATTAACAGAACTTAAACACAAACTGCAATACGAAGACGAACTAACACCCGAATGGCATACCGAACAATACGACCACTTAGACGAACTTTTACATAAATTCTCGGAAGTCTTTTTCTCCGACATAAACTTATACGACCTTAACGGCAGACTGCTCGGCACTTCGCGTTCCGAAATTTTTAACAGAGGACTGCTCGGCAAAGAAATGAACCCGGTTGCATATCAAAAACTGGTTTCGGAAGGTAAAACCGAATATATTCAAAAAGAAAAAATAGGAAAAATGGAATTTTTATCCATATACATTCCTTTAAGAAACGAAACAAATAAAATAATAGCATTTATAAACTTACCGTATTTCTCCGACAGCAATGCGGTTAAAAAAAATATCAGCGACATAATAATGACCACCGTAAATCTTTACCTTGTTCTCTTTTTGCTTACCGCACTTTTAAGTATGCTGATATCGTCGCAAATAACAAAACCTCTTACTTTGCTGCAAAGCAGTTTAAAAACCGTGCAAATAGGAAAAAAACACAAAGAAATAGCATATAACAGAAAAGACGAAATAGGAGCTTTGGTAAAAGAATACAACCTTATGGTTTCGAAATTAGAAGAAAGCGCACGCAAACTTGCCGAATCGGAAAGAGAAAGCGCATGGCGCGAAATGGCAAAACAAATAGCACATGAAATAAAAAATCCGCTTACTCCCATGAAGTTAAGCATACAACTTTTGCAAAAAACATGGTACGATAAAACAAACTCTCCGGAAGATTTCGAAAAACGACTGGATAATGTTACCGAAACTCTTATAGAACAAATTAATACACTTTCGGCAATAGCTTCGGAATTTTCGGCTTTCGCAAAAATGCCCAAAGCCCGAAAAGAAGAAGTGGAAATTGTTCAAAAACTTAAAAATGTTGCGGCATTATTCGAAAACGAAAAAAATATCGAAATAATCCTTAACCTGAACAACATCGAAGAACTTTACATTATTGCCGATAAAGAACAAATATCGAGAGTATTCATAAACTTGATTAAAAATGCAGTTCAAGCCATACCTCCTCACAAAAAAGGCAAAATTACGATAACACTCGAACACCTTAAAAATAAAGTAAGAGTTACCGTAGAAGATAACGGAGAAGGCATATCCGAAGAAGAAAAAAAACACCTTTTCGAACCGAACTTCACTACCAAAACCACCGGCACCGGAATAGGACTGGCAATAGTAAAAAACATAATTAACGCCGCCGGAGGAGATATTAGTTTTGTTTCGGAAGAAAACAAAGGAACAAAATTCTTTGCGGAGTTTTTACCCGTTTAAGCAACTTTTAAGAAGTTTTTTTTGTCATTAAATAAAAAAATTGCTAATATTAGCAGCTCTGTAAATAATAAAAAACCTATGAAACATTCAAAATTAATCTTATTTTTCGTATTTACGCTTATATATTCTTTTTCGTTTGCGCAAAATTTTAAGGAAGTCAACACAATAACGGCGGAAGAAAACAGACAAATAACAGCCGTAAATATTTCGCCGGACGACCAATTGGTAATATGCGGATTTAAAAACGGCGACATAATAGCTTACAACACCCTTAACGGCAAACAAGTTTACGAAGTAAAAAGACACAATAACGACATACACTCCATAAGTTTTAACAAAAACGGAAAATATTTTGTTTCGGCAGGGCAGGACAGAGCAGCAGTCGTTTGGAAAGTTTCCGAAGGAAAACAACTGAAAACATTTTACGGAGGAGATGCGGTATGGACAGCAGAATTTACACCCGACGGCAAATATCTTGCAACAGCCGGAACAGACCAACTTATTTCGGTATGGGAGCTCGTCTCCGGAAAAAGATACCGTTCGTTGTGGGGGCACAAAAACAGAGTTTACGACATAAAAATATCAACCGACGGAAAATATCTTTTAAGCGTTTCAGGAGATTATTCTCTTAAAAAATGGGATATCTCAAAACAACTTAAAATAATGTCGGTTAAAGCACACGCAAACGACGTAACTTCTTTAGCCGTAAGCTCCGACAATAAACTGGTTGTTACCGCATCAAAAGACAATACCGTTAAAATTTGGGATTTTGACACTTTTGAGAATATCGCACTGTTGAGAGGACACCAATGGTGGATAAATAAAGTTGACATAAGCCCCGATTCAAAATACATTGCCAGCGCATCCGACGATAATACCGTTATTATATGGGATATTGCTTTACGCGAAAACATAAAAGTATTACAACACGATGCAGCAGTTGCCGATTTAGCTTTCAGCCGCGACGGTAAATACCTTGTTTCGTGCGACGGGCATACGGTAAGAGTATTTACGACCGGATTTCCGGAACTTGCCAATTAAACTTAATTTACAAATTCCTTTCCGGCAATATTGCTTTTTTCGTAATTTAAATTTTTAAATTTACGGAAATAATTTTTGGTTTTATTAAATATTTTGACATGCCGGATAAATGTAAAAACTTTTTATTCAACAAATTAATAGAGGATAAATACGAAGAACAAATAAAAAACTTATTGTCTTTCGTTAAATCAAAGGGCAAAACTTTATTCCTTTACGAAGGATTTAATTTCGATAAGCTCGTAAATCGTGTCGTAACATATATCTCGGAAAATTTAAAACTGCAAGCCGAAATACGCAAACATACTGCAGAACTTACGGAGATACTCGTTTATCCGAAAAAAAACATTATCGATAAATTAAAATTTCCCGAAAAACATACACTTATTCTTCTTGCAGAAAAACAAGTTCTTAAATTCGAAACGG